>NZ_JBUDXA010000005.1:0-307833 GCF_054956755.1 Rufibacter sp. JT3400010
GCCGTTTTCTATTCCTCATTTCAAGATAGGTCATTTTCTTGCCAGAAAGCACCATGTGAATGTGTGCACAATCTCTCCCTCGTTTCTAAGTCATCAGCTTAGCAATTTTTTATCAAGTGCCTCATACTTTATTTCTGAGTTGTTTTTCTATAAACAGCCTGAAAACCAATTTCCATTTCTCTTCTTCCCTTTGGGTTCCCTCCTTTACCGATGTTTTAGAAAGTTATCATATCTTCTGTGACCTTCTACCTCTTATTGTTTCAAGCCCTTCAAACAACTTTCGTGTTGTTGAAAATAAATCATTAAATTTTACAATCAGGAGGCAACCTATTTTTAAAGTTGTCCGTGATGGGTATGCAAATTCGGAACCTGTGATTGAGACGGAAAGCAAACAAGTTGTAGAGATGCTTAGAGGTTGCTTGGAAAACAACCGAGAGGCGCAAAGAAAGCTGTACAAGCATTTCTTTGGCTACGCTATGAGCATATGTGTTCGATATTCAAAGGATTCAGAAGAAGCGAGAGAGGTATTGAATGATGGTTTCATGAAGGTTTTTACCAGATTGAAGCAGTATGATCAAAACAAGTCCTTAAAGGGGTGGATTAGACGCATCATGATCAATACGGCACTTGACAACTACCGGCATAATCTGAAACATTACCATAGTGCTGATTTAGAGACAGCTCCTCCAGTAGCCGACGCGACTGACATTGTAAGTGATCTTAATTATGAATACCTGATAAGTCTGATTCAAAACTTGTCTCCTGCTTACAAAACGGTATTCAACCTGTATGTAATAGATGGCTATACACACGAGGAGATTTCAGAGATCTTGGGAATCTCAGTAGGAACCTCGAAGTCTAATCTTTCTAAAGCCCGCGCAAATTTGAGGGAAGTGTTAAAAAAAAACAGAGTAGATGAACTTGAACAATATGTCTGACGAAGAGCTGGATCGCTTGTTTAAAGCATCCGCAGAAAACTTCGATCCTCCTTTTGACCCTGATGCCTGGGCGGCAATGGAGAAAAAGTTGGGGAAGGTGCCTGTGCGCCACAGATGGTTTAAAAAATACTCTCCTTTTATAGCTTTACTTCTTTTAGTAAGTATCTCAACCTTGTTTGTACCCATAGATGCTCCCATCATTGATGTAAATCCGAATAGAAATGCTAAGAAAGAGGGCGGCAAATCAGAAAAGTATAACGAACCCAAAGAAGAGCAAAGGCAAACTGGAAAGGTTTATATAGCAGAAGAAGGCCACTTTTCTAAAATAACGGGAAAAACAGAGATTCCAGTTGCAGAGACTTCAGTAAGAAAAAAGCAGAATCATACATTAGTACGTACGGAAAAAGAAGTTGGTATCACAACTGCAATCACTGATCTGCCTAAGACCAAGGGTAAGCATAGCTTATCAATCCCAAGAATTGCTTCAGGTGATACTGCAAGTTCAGTAAAGATTGCAGTGGTCAATGAGAGGAACTTGAACATAGAAGTTGCTAGTAAGAGAGATTCGATCTTTCGATCAAGTAATGAGGAGTTTGTACGAAGAGATTCCGTTTCAGAATTTATTTTATCAGGAGATACAACGCAGGCAGAAGTTCTTACTCACGATAGAATGTCTCAAGATTCAATTAGTGAGGAAAAGGAACAAGAGAAATCTTCCTGGTTTTTGAATTCTGTTCAGCTTGCAGTGGCAGTAGCCCCAGATTTGACTACTGTTAAGTTTAAAGATGCAGATGCCCTTAGTGCGAATGCCGGAATTCTGGTTGGTATCCCTCTTTCTAAAAGAATTAGTTTAGTTACTGGGGTAATATGGGCAAATAAGGTGTATGATGCTCAGCCGGAAGACTATACTTCTGCCGGAGGCTATACTTATACCTCCACTATAGAGGCCACGTGCAGAGTGCTGGATATTCCGGTAAATATCAGATATAACGTTCTTACGAGTGGCAGCAATACGTTGGCGGTGCAGGCAGGGCTTTCCAGCTACGTGATGCTGCATGAAAAGTACAGTTCGGGGTATAGTAACGGGTACGGTAGTTCCTATGACTATACTTATGAAGTAGACAATAAGAACCGACATTGGTTTCAGGTGCAGAATGTGTCTTTAGTCTATACTCGGCAAGTTTCTCCGGTTTTCTCCTTTGGGGTGGAGCCTTTTGTGAAAATTCCCTACGCCGGGGTTGGAGCAGGAAAAGTAAACCTAACAAGCGCCGGAGTTTTCTTTTCGGCAGGCTATACAATTAAGCTTAAACCATAAGATTATCTAGAATTGATTCCCTGGGCAGCACAGATCAAAAGTGCTGAGTGGTACGCTTTTGCCCTTACTTTTTATATACCAATGTCACACTAAAACGCTAACCTTATGAAAACCAGAAACAACTTTGCCCGTTTGGCCTTCGGCCTTTTAGTCTCTCTTTCTTTTATCAGCAGTTGTAGCAGTGATGATGATGACGAGACGCCAACCAATATCATCAAAATGCAGAATGCTACCATCAGAGGATCTGAGGAAGTTCCGGCAAATTCATCACAAGCCACGGGCACGTTTACGGGGACTTATGACCAAGACACCAAAATACTTTCTTACACCATTACGTACTCCGGCCTTACGGCCACAAACATGCACTTTCATAGAGGCGATGTAGGGGTAAGTGGTCCGGTGGTGATTCCTATTGGTGCAACCCCTTTTACCAGCCCCATCACTTCTCAAACTCCCGCGCTTACCGCAGACCAGGAAGCAGAATTATTGGGAGGAAAATGGTATGTGAACATCCACAGTGCCCAATTTCCGGCAGGTGAAATCAGAGCACAGGTAAGACGACAATAGCCCTCTGGGGCTCATGCAGTACGTATTTCTCATCAACTTTCAATTTTCTTCTATGAAAAACATAATCCGCTTCTGTTTGATGGTCTTCACTTTCTCATCCTGCCTTTTGTGGGCGTGTACAGATGACAAAGAAGAAGAAATAACGCCTAACCAGCCTAATCCGCAGCCACAGCAATGTGACACCAATGCAGTAACCTATTCTAGCACTGTTTCTGGAATAATCAGTTCAAACTGCCTTACTTGTCATAGTGCGGCAGTAGCCGAGGGAGGGATGATTTTGGATACGTATGCCCGGGTAAAAGCCGTAGCAGATAACGGAAAGTTGATGGGCGTTATTACGCACGCCAATGGATTTCCGCAGATGCCCAAAGGAGGAACCAAACTATCTGACTGCAACATAGCCAAAATCAAGAAATGGGTAGATGCTGGCGCTCCCAACAACTAACCAGCCTTTTCTTATGATACGATTTATACTTGTATTAGGCGCAGTACTTCAGGTGGGGCTGGTGACCGTGATGGCGCAAAACCGGTATTATACCAAGACAGGCTTCATCTCCTTTTTCTCCAAAGCGCCGCTAGAAGACATTGAAGCGAGCAACCGGCAAGTAGTTTCTTTTCTAGACGTGAAAACGGGCGACATGGTCTTCTCTGTGCCTATGAAGGCGTTTCAGTTCAAGAAATCACTGATGCAGGAACACTTCAACGAGAACTACGTGGAGTCTGACAAGTATCCCAAAGCTTCCTTTAAAGGCAAGGTGACCAACATGCAGAACGTGGATCTGGCCCAGGACAACCTCTATAAAGTTCTGATAGAAGGTGTTCTGACCATTCACGGAGTGGACCGACCGGTGAGAACCAACGGGACCCTGCAGGTGAAAGGAAAGCAGTTGGTGGGCATGTCTACCTTTTCAGTCACGCCGCAGGAATTTAACATTGAGATTCCGTTTCTGGTGAAAGAGCACATTGCCAAACGCATTGATATTACCGTGAATGTAGTGTATGTACCTTACGTGGAGAAGAGCTTATGAAAACAGTGAAGATGATGTTTTTGGCGGCTTTTCTCTCCGTTTGGGTAAAACCAGGGGCTTTTGCGCAGAATGATCTCCTGCAATTAGCCGAGGCCAACGACAGTTCTGAGAATGGGGCAGTGACCGCTACGTTCAAGGCGACGCGTCTCCTCAACGGGCATACAGTAGAAACAAACGGCGCGGGCACCTTGCTTTTCCTCATCTCTCACCGGTTTGGCACCTTGAACAGCGGAGCCTACAACTTCTGGGGCCTTGACCAATCAACTATCAGACTGGCGCTGGAGTACGGCGTCACTGACAAGTTCACCGTAGGGGTGGGGAGAAGTTCACTGGAGAAGACCTTTGACGGGTATCTGAAGTACAAGGTACTACAACAGAAAGCCAACGGACTGCCCGTAACAGTGACCGCTTTTTCCAGCGTGGCGGTAAGAACGTTAGATTGGGCCGATGAGGAAAAAGACTTTGAGTTTGCCCATAGGTTGACCTACAGTTTTCAGGTGCTGCTGGCCCGTAAGTTCTCAGATCGGCTCTCCCTACAACTTGCCCCCACGTTGGTGCACCGAAACCTGGTGGAAACCGGCTTCGGGGAAACCGATGTGTATGCTTTGGGCGCGGGCGGAAGATTCAAACTGTCTAAACGAACCTCTTTCAACGCAGAGTATTTCTACCTCCTGCCCGGCGAAACCGCTGATGCTTTCAAGAACAGTCTGTCTCTGGGGTTTGACATTGAGACCGGAGGGCACGTCTTTCAACTGATGGTAACCAATTCGCAGGGCATGGTGGAGAAGTTCTTTGTTCCCCGGAATGCGGGTGCCTGGTCATCGGGTGATATCTACTTCGGCTTCAATATCTCCAGGGTGTTCAATCTGGGAAGAGACAAAAAAGAATGGTAATGTAAAGGTTACTCTCTGGAAAGGGCCTCTGATCTTCAGGGGTCTTTTTTTGTTTTTACCCGAAGTGAATCCAGAGGCTGTTTCAGGGCTTCTTTCTGAAAAGAGGCTCTGAAACAGCCATCGGCCTCGCTTAACTACATCAGTCTAAAATTAGAGAATGGAAGGTTTTTCTCCCTTCAGGAAAGCCACCTGAGATTTGAGGGCTTTCTTGCTTTGCGGCAGAAAGGACACCAACGGGAACACATGGAACATACCTTCGTATTCTTCAAACTGCACGGGTACCTGGGCATTCGCCAGTTTTTGCACAAAGCTTCGGCTGTCCCAGAGGAATATCTCAGCGGTGCCAATCTGCAGCAGGGTGGGCGGCAAACCAGCCACATCACCAAAGACAGGAGAAATAAGTGGGTTTCTTGGGTCTTGGTTTTGTATGTATTTTCGGGCCGCCGCCCGCACGGAGTCAAACCCAAGAATGATGTCTTTGGGAGCGGTAAGTTGTGAGGCAGGATTAGACAACATAATGTCCAGCCACGGTGATAAGAGCAGTAACTTTTGGGGCAGGGGAGCTTGCCTTTCCTTTAAGCTGTACGTTGTAGCCACCGCTAAACCGCCACCGGCGCTGTCTCCCACTAATACATAATTCAACGGTAAATCACCGGTTGCTTGTAGGGTAGTCAGGAAGGTGATGACATCATCCAGAGCCGCCGGGAAGGGATTGGAAGGTGCCATTCGGTAATCTACTACAATGGCGGCCATGTTGGTGAGACGGCTGAGGCGGGCCATGTATTTCCATTGCAATTCTACGGGACCAAACAAATACCCGCCACCGTGCAGGTACACCAACACGCCGTTAGCGGATTGCTCTCTATTGATCCAGTACCCGGGTACCCCCTTCGCCTCAATTTTCTCAAACGCGTATTTTTTGCTCAGACTCTTGGGCGGGTCTGGTAAACTCTGGATGTGGAGCGCTTTTTTAGATACTTTCTTCTTGATATAACTCTTGACGTAAGCGGTACGCTTTTTCCCTACGCCATATGCAAGGGAGGCCAACAGCAGGGCAGAGGCAGCTCCGGCAGCGGCTAACGTGATGTTTCTTTTCATGCGTTGTTCCAGGCAATTAGTGGCAAATGGCAGCTAAACACAGACTAAGAATAACGGATGGGGAACTTGGTAGGTTAGGAAAAATAAGCACCGCAAAGTCCTTTGCATGACCAGTTTAACCCGTATTTTTGAAAAGCAGCCTGTAAAAGGACGTGAGTAAAACGGGCGCTACGCTGAAGAAGAAGTTTTCCCTTCTTCTTCAGCGTAGCGCGTAGGCAAATTCTTTTTAATGTAACTCCTACAATGCGGCAATACAAAATCAGGAAAGAAGGAATCAAGCAAATAAGGAAAAAGGCGCTTTTGAAATCGCTTCCATTGTTGGTCTTGGCGCTGGTTTTTGGGATTGGGATTAGTCAGTATAGTGCGGGCAAAGGCCTTGACTTTGGGATGCTGGTGTACCTGGTGCCGGGTATGATGGTGGTTTTGGCTTTCGGGTTGTACATGGGCTCACAACGGCAGAAACTGCTCTTAAAAAGCTATGCGCTCACGGTGTCAGATGCCAGTATCAGAAGAGAGCAATTACAGACGCCTACCATTGAGTTGCCTTTCTCCCATATTCAGGAGATTTCTAAAACCGAGGAGGGTGGTTTTATCATTAAGGGCCAAGAGGCGCAGGATATCATCATAGTGCCCGCCCAGATAAAACACGCCGAGGAACTGGAGAGCCTGTTACAACTGATCAGGCCCTTGGAAAGGAAGCCGAAGAAGAGTCTCCTGCAAAGGTTTAATGGTCTCCTTACACTCGCTACCTTGCTATTCATGGCGACCGTTTATCTGGCTACAAACAAAGTGCTGGTAGGCGCAAGCGGCATCCTTTTCATCTGTATTCAAACGTGGTCTTTTCTTCAGATACGGCAAAACAAGAGCATCGACCTGAAAACCAAACGCGGCATGTATTGGATTATCTTGGTGATAGTGTCTGTAGTGGTGGTGATGTATTACAAAATAATAGTGCAGTAGAAGAAACCAACGTGCTCTGTTTACCGCCTGTTTTATTCAAATTGAACCGGAACCAGAGCACGCTGTGATTTAGATCAAAACTGTATTTAGCACAAAAGCACTCAATAAGCTTAACGCTTAGGCGATATCTTCCAGAGTTCGCCGTTTGACTGGTCTGTCACTACGTAAAGGGCCCCGTCTGGTCCCTGCTTTACATCTCGTATGCGTTGGTTGCGGTCGGTGAGTAAGTGTTCTTCGCCGGTAACCCGGTTGTTCTCTATCTTCAGCCGTACCAAGAACTTGTCTTTCAGGCCGCCAATGAAAAGGTTGTTCCGCCATTCAGGAAACGCTGTTCCGGTGTAGAACTGGGCTCCGGAGGGCGCAATGACCGGGTCCCAATAATACACGGGCTGTTCAAATCCTTCTTTGGCGGTTACCGAATTAGGAACCGGGCTACCCGAATATTCTTCGCCGTACGTGACCAGCGGCCAACCGTAGTTCTTGCCTTTCTCAATCAGGTTCAGTTCATCGCCGCCTTGCGGACCCATTTCCACGATCCATAATTTTCCTTCGGCGTCAAAAGCCGAAGCTTGTACATTTCTATGGCCCACGCTCCAAATCTCAGGCAGGGCACCGGCTTGTCCGGTAAAAGGGTTGCCGGGTGCGGCGGCTCCATCTGGGGTAATCTTAACCACTTTGCCCATGTGGCTGTCCATGTGTTGGGCCTGCGGCCGAATCTCAAGCACCGAACGCTCGCCTAAAGTGACATACAGCATGCCGTCTGGCCCAAACGCCAGGCGCGAACCATAGTGCATGGTGCCGTTGTAGGTGGGCATCGCTCTGAAAATGACGCGTACATCGCTCAGGCTTCTCCTGTCCGTTGATAGAACTCCCCGGGCCACACTGGTTGCGTTTCCGCCTGCTCTAGGCTCTGAAAAGCTCCAGAAGATGGTTCGGTTAGACGCAAAGTTAGGGCTAAGGGCTACGTCCAGCAATCCGCCTTGGCCCCGGGCGTCTACCCCCGGTAAACCAGCAATGGGTTCGCCCACTGTGCCCGTGGCAGACACAATGCGCAAGCGACCTGGCTTCTCAGTAACCAAAAGTGAACCGTCTGGTAAAGGCTCCACGGCCCACGGGGTTTCCAGTCCTTTGGTTAAAACGTCTACCGTATAGGCGGTGGCAGAGGTCATGGCGCAGGCCCGGGTTTGGCCGGCAAACGCTGGTTTTTGCTCGGGCGCATTGGCTTGCCTGGTTTCAAGGGGAGAGCAGTCCGAAGGTCCCTGGATAGGATCTTCCTGCGGAATCCCTTTGTTGTTGCAGGCTGTTCCCACAGCAGCCATGAGAAGAATGGAAAAGAGTACTTCTTTGGTGATGCTCATAGAAGCGGCGGTTAAATTTGAAGTCTGATGTGTTTCAAAAGGAAAGCCTTTCAATATCAATACACTAGCAGTTGTTGGTTTATTAACTGTGTTTTGCTTGAGAATGTTTAAAGCCAGATAAGACAAGCCAGAGGAGGGCGTTTCAGAATCCAGGAGATTGGCTGGATTTTACTTAAACAGAACAATTCTTCTACCGTTAATGCTATTGAAAACGATTTCATGCTGCGTTTATGGGTAAGTTGACAAAGATTAGAAGTCTCAGGCGGATGCTGTCTCTAGTGTGCCTGCTGTACATCAAGGCTAATTCCTTTGCACAAGACCTCACGGCGGAAGTGTTTCTAGGGACCTCCTGGAGTTTCCATACGCCTTTGAGCATTCAACAGCCGGGCGAAGCACCCATTCGTTTCAACGCGCAGTACAAAACTCGCCCCTGGACGGGCTCTCCGTACTACGCATACCGGCTGGGATATAAGCAATGGAGTGCCGAGTTGGTGCACCATAAGGTGTATCTGGAGAATCCGCCCGCAGAGATCGAACATTTTGAGGTTTCGCACGGCTACAATCTGGCCATGCTTAGCCGCACTTTTCCTATTGCTGATGCACCCGGTCTTTTCAGGATTGGTTTAGGGCTTGTAGTGGGTCACCCCGAAGGACGAATAAGGGGAAAGGCCATCAACCCGGTGCGTAGCCTGGTGGGCGGCGGGTATCATATCTCAGGGCTATGCCTGCAAGCCGCCCTAGGACCGAAACTGGGGGTAGCCGAGCATTGGTTTTTCAGGCCTGAAGCAAAGCTAACCGCTGCCTGGGCCAGAATGCCCCTGGCCGGAGGCGGAACTGCTACAGTACCAAACATTGCCCTTCACACTTTATTTGGTTTCGGGTACCGGAGCAAGCACTAAGTTTTCAGCTTGATTTCAGAAAATCACCCTAAATACGCAATGGGCTAATACTCGCTCGCCTCTGGCGAGTGTGAGCTACCTGCGGCGTCCCGCCGCTACGCTAAGTAATTTTCGCCGTGGCTGGTGTTATCACCAATAACTTTTAATCAGTTCAGTTTGAAGGCAGTGCGAAGAAGGGAGCCGGTAAAGGATTGTTGGTGATAACACCAACAATGGCACGGACAAATTCATACAGCATGACTATTTCCTTTTCTCTGCAATTCACGAAAGACTTTTAAGAGTAATTTGAAATTACTTTGTACCGCGGCCAGAGGCCGCAGGTAACTCACACTCGCCAGAGGCGAGCGAGTGAAATAATTGCATTGATAGATCTTTTCGTTTTTAGCTCATTTAGGGAAAACAAGCCAAAAAAGAGTGGTCATGCGTTGAAGTAGTGGAGTAGGCAGAAGCTGTCAGTATGCAACTCAGGATTGACAGCAACTTAAACGCTATCATCTAAAAAGAAAACCTTGCAGAATGGGACAAGTAAGAATAGCCTGTGAATAAGGTGGTAGAACTATTAGAAAAAATTGGGCTGACGTTACAGATCGCAAAAACAGCCTTTGCCGCAGCTATATCATGGCTGGTAGCTACCAGTTTTCTGCATTCAGAATACCCTTACTTTGCCGCGGTGGCCGCTATTATTACGGTGCAGGTAACCGTGGCAGACTCCGTGGACAAAGCCACCCAGCGCATTATTGGCATTATAGGCGGGGTGCTGGTAAGCATGTTACTGGGACATTGGTTTGAGATTGGAGCAGTATCTATTTTCTTTATCATCCTGATTGGCATGAGCATTGCCAAAGCCTTCCGGATGAATCCTCAGATTATTTCTCAGGTAGCTATCAGTTCACTGCTGGTGCTGGCCTTCGGGCAAACCCGCCAGGGCTATGCGTTTGAGCGGATCATAGAAACGATACTGGGTTCTGGCATTGCGGTTCTGATCAATGCCTTGATTGTGCCCCAGAATGCCGTGCCTCAGGTAGAGCGCAGCATTCTGACTTACAGCAACCTGGCGGCCCTTACACTGACCAACTTAGCCGCTTTGCTGAATGATTGGGGACCGACAAGGAAAACGGGGAGGTCAGAAGTAGACGCCTTGATTAAGCAAAGTCAGGAGTGCCAAAAGACGCTGGGTCTCGCCGAGCAAAGCCTGAAATACAACCCGCTGCTTACCCACCAACGGGTGAGGCTGAGCCAGCTTTCAGAGACTATTACGCAACTGGAAAGCATTACCATTCAGATCAGAGGTATTCGGCGGAGCCTGGCCGATATTAATTTGAACCAGCACGTGGCACCTGAGCAGGCCTATGTGCAGCAACTGAAACAAGCCATGCAAGCCACCGCAGATTGTATTTCGGCGTATGGGCTCTCGTCTGTCAATACGACCCCAGAACATCTGCTGAATCTGCAAGAGAACTGTAAACAAGCCCAGCAGGAGCAAGCCCGATGTCTGGATAGTCTCCGGCAAATCAGTTCCTTGGCCACCCTCCGCGACTTTGGTAGTATTCTCACAGATTTAGGCCGAATTGTGTCAGAAACTCAACTGCAAAGTGGGTTGGAAGTCAAGCCTGCAACGGTTGCAGTACCTTGATCAAGGTTAGCTGTTTTACATCTCTTTTCATCAAAACAGGTAAAAAACAGAGCGCCCCGTCTAATGACGGGGCGCTCTGTTTTTAAACTTTAATCTATCTTTTAGGCAGGTTCTGGTTATCGGCGCCTAGCCGAAAGGTGAAGCCAGTTAGTTTTTGATCAGTTTGACTGTCTTGCTTGTCTCCCGCTGAGAAATTTTCAGGACGTACAATCCTTTGGCAAGGGCAGCACCCAGAGTTATTTTATCAGTGGCGGTTCCAGAAGCTACCAAGATGCCAGTGCTGCTGTAAAGTTGGTAGCTAAACCGTCCGGCCATTTTGTAGGTGAATTCCTGATTGAAGGGGTTAGGATACGCTGTGGAAGTGGCGGTGGTAACTTCATCGTCTATGCCGGTCACCAGTGCTTCCTGGTTACAGTAAGGATAGCCCACATCAGGTTTGCCGGTTATGTATTGCCGTAGCCAGGTCATGGCAGGTCGGTCTTGCCCGGAGCTGGTGAGGAGGTGGGTATCGGCTTTCCAGGTTTTTCCCTGTTCATAGCCCCAAAGTGTAATACCGGCCACAGCCGGATGCTCCCAATACACCGGGAACAGCGTCTGATAACGGCTACTTTGGGTATTGTCACTGCTAGAGGAAATATCCAGTTCAGTCACGTAAATGGGTACGCCGGCATTGTCCATCAGATCCAAAGCAGTTTTCAGTTGGGCAGCGGTCAAGGTGTTGATGTTGAACTCATGCGCCTGCGTTCCGAAGCCGTCAATGAGGTTGCGGTCCCTTAGTAATTTGATAACCGTTAATTGCTCGTTTATAGCCGTTTGATCATTTTCCAGCCCATAATCATTCAGGATAAGTTTCGAGTTAGGGAAGTATTTTCTGGCTTTTTCAAACATCCAGATAATCCAATCATAACCAGTAGTGCCTGCTCCGCCTAAGCCGGTTCTGAAGGCTGCGGTTGCCGGGGCATGGGTTCTTAGGTTTTCATTAAGGACGTCTATTTGGTCAATGCCATTGGGGAATTGAGTAGCCACAGCCGCCATGTATTCCTCCATTTCCTCCTGAAATTCTGCGGGCGAAAGAAGCAGATTGTTATTAGAATTGATAGCCCAGGTTGGAAACTGGTTTCCCCAGGCAAAGACGTGATACCGGAACATGAGGTGGTTGTTCTTCGCATAGTTATATGCAACGTTGGCACCAGACCAGTTCATGACATCGCGGTTTTGTTCCACTACGCCCCATTTGGTATTGTTCTCGGCGGTGATGCCGTTCCAGAGGCTAGAGTAGTTGTTTGGCACGGCACCGGCAATGATGTTGGCCAGGTATTTTCCTTTGCAGGCGCTAAGCCCCTGTGCCACGGGTGCCGTGGTGCCCACCGTCACCATGACGCCCGCCGATGTGCTCACCATGTTCAGGTTATCGGTGGCTTTGGCGGTAAGGGTGTACGTGCCAGCAGTTAACGGGCTCCACACAAAAGAGTAGGTGTTATTGGTGGCCGTGGTTGCTTCGCCCAATTTGGTATTACCGTTGAAGAATTCCACTTTGCTCACCGTGCCGTTGGCAGAAGTGCCGCCAATATCAGTAGCATACACCCGAATAGTCATGGCCTTACCTTCCTGGAAATAGGCATTGTTGTGGGGCGCCGTGATCACGCAGGAGGGTGGGGTGTTTTGTCCCTGCACCTGAAAGGTGAGAAAGATAAACACCGTCAATAAAATAGAGAGTAAAGGTTTAAACATAAAAGGAAGTTGCGTAGGTAAAAAAGTTATGTTAAATGTAAGCTAAATACAAGTAAAAGCCTATTGACCCCTAAAGCAATTTTCAATCTTGGCAAGGTTCCTTTCCCATAATTTGAAAGGGTAGTAACTCATACCAGCAAACAGGCTACAGGGAAACATTTTTTTGTCATTAGAAGCAGCTTTTTGCAAAGTAGAAAGTCCTTTAGTTAAAGTTCTTGCAATTTGAAAGATCATCTATCATGAAGTTGAAACAGAATACCTGCTTATTCCTGACCATGTGCTTAAAGTACTTTCTACTCTAATCTTTTAGAAAAAGATATTGTTAAGTAAAAGAAAACGAAGGGTTTAAGACTTACAAAGACACCAGCATCTGCTAAAAGTAGCAGTACCTTTAAATCTGGTGGTATAGGTAGGAATTCCTACAATGCGGGAAATGAACTTTACAATCTTCTAGCTTGGGTGCAGTATACTTTATAAACTTTATGGCATTATTTTCAATTTGTTAAAAATATAACAACGCCTTTTTACTCGCGTAGCATAAACAAAGGTTCTTTGGAATCTACTTACAAAAAAGTACTGCCACTCTGGGTATGCTTTGCTTAAGAAGCATGGGGTGCATGTGTACACTTTGTCTTTCGTGCTGCAAACCGGATTCTAGTAAGGACCTGCGGAATCTTACTCTGGCCATTTTCGCTTACGAACCCAACGTGTAAACATGCTCTGAGATGAAATGAGTAGTGAATAGAAATAGCTCAGTGATGGCACATGATTACCACAGCAGAAATTGCTCCAGCGCCTGCCGTAGCACCGTTTGTGCGCTGCTACACCTACCGCGAGTTTGATACCGATGGGCAGGACCTGATCAAGCCCTGGCACGCCTCCCATGAGATTAGCATGCCCTTCTTTTTCAAGGCGAAACCCGTGCAGCTAGATAACCCCCAGACCGGGCAGTTGCTGAAAGGCGGTCCTTACGGCGGAGTGGTGGGCTTGGGAACACAACACAACGGACTCATGACGTTTAAAGGCAGTTACGCCTTTTTTGAGATTATCTTCAGGCCAGGTGGGTTTACCAGCATCTTCCGGCACCCTGGTAGTGCGTTCACCAACTATGTCTTCCATACGCCAGATGTGTTAGACAAACGGGTAGAATGGTTGTATGAACAGTTATGCTACGCCCATACGCTGCCTCAGATGGGTGCCCTAGCCAATGCATTTCTGCTGTATTATCTTAAAAAGCAGCGCTTTGTAGACTACAAAGACGGCATCTCTTCTATTGCCAATCTTATTCTAAGAGAAGCGAGAATGTTGCCGGTAGAGCAGTTGGCCGCTGATGCCAATATGAGTGAGCGTAGTTTTGAGCGCAGATTTACCCAACAGGTGGGAATGTCGCCCAAGCTGTTTTGCTGTGTTGCCAGGTTCAATCATGCCTTGCTTCAGAAACTGAAAGACCCTAAAAAGGAATGGACCGCCATTGCTACAGATTGCGGCTATTTTGACCAGATGCACTTAATCAAAGACTTCAAAAAGTTTGCCGGTGACAGTCCCTCCAATTTCCTGAAAGAAACTCCCTTAACCCGTGAAAACTATTCTAGCCGTATAGAATTTTAACATTTTAAAATAGAACTTTAACATAGTTTGGCGACATTTTACTATTCTTCAGCGGTTCATCACCGTATTTTTGAAACGAAATCAAAAAGCAGCCACCTCTGCCAGAAAGTAGAAAGATGGCCGCCGAAAACCGGAAAGAACACACCTAAAGGCCTGGGTTGTTTCTACAGGAGTACAAAAGCAACGATCCTGGCACAGGTGAGGCAAAGCCGATAATGTGACGCTCTCTTGAACGTGGAAGGGTGAATGTGCAACTGACGCAATGATGGGGTTTGTTTCAAAGTAAATTCAAATAGCCACAAAAACCTTGACTTGATCAACTTAACCTGCTGCTCTAAACTTTTCATTCAAATGTGTTCCTCCTCACCCTGGAACTGATCTGGGCTTCTATTTCTTCTTTGCACGCAAGTCAATCCGGTATTTCAATCCATCCAAACTTATCTGAACCTCTGGAAACTAACAACCTATAAGCATCCTTTAAACCGCTTAAACCAGAGAATAGTAATCCCCTTAACTGCGGCACCTGCTGGTGTCTGGTACCGTCTTGTGTCTTCGTTTTCGTGATACTTGCTTTTCTTGGATGTTCCTATCTATTGCAGTTTATCAAATCATTTAAGTCGTTTTAGATCATGAAAAAGTTTATCCTGTTCCTGACACTTATATCTTTACCTGTTTTAGGGTTTGCCCAAAACAGCAAAGATGCTGCCCAGAAAAACAAAAAATGCATTGAAGCCCAAGTCATCTCAGATGACGTGAAGCTGTACAGACAGGCCGGTACCTGCACCGAAGTGCTCACCAGCTTAAAAACCACCGATGAGGTGCTGTTCCACCGCAAACAAGGTGCTCACTGGGCGCTCGTAACCGTGGGCGACCAAGTAGGCTACGTGTTGTATGGTGAACTGACCAACAGAGCCCAGGCAGCCAAACCCGCAATAGCCCTTGCCGTGGATAAAAAGAAGAAATAGCGAAGCAAGAAGTACTCCAGTTCCTGAAAGCACGCCAAAAGCGTGCTTTTATTTTTGCCCAAACCGTAACCGCTTTCATTCTACGTACCGGTGAGTTGCTCTCTTTTAAAGAAATAAGGGTAAGTTTAGGCGTTTTACTCGTATCTACTTCAAAAAGCAAACATGAACACAATGGAATTCGATTTTGGAATGGTGGGGTTGGGCGTGATGGGCCGGAATTTACTTTTGAACATAGCAGACCACGGCTTCTCAGTAGTAGGGCTGGATCTGGACCCGCAGAAAGCGGCTGCACTGGAGGCCGAAGCCGACCAGGGCAAAGCCGTGAAAGGCACCACCTCCATTCAGGAATTTGTCAGTTCGCTGCAAAAGCCCAGGGCGCTCATGCTGTTGGTGCCCGCCGGGAAAGCGGTAGATGCCGCCATTGCCAGCCTCACGCCATATCTGGAACCCGGTGACATTGTCATTGACGGCGGAAACTCCTACTTCCCAGATACCAACAGACGCATTGTGGAATTAGAGGCCAAACAACTCCACTTCTTCGGGATGGGCATTTCCGGGGGGGAGAAAGGCGCTCGTTTCGGGCCCAGCATGATGCCCGGCGGCGACCGTCAGGCCTATGAACGGCTGCGCCCCGTGTTTGAGGCGGTAGCAGCCAAAGTAGACGGCGAACCCTGCGTAGCGTATCTGGGCAACGGCTCAGCGGGAAACTACGTGAAAATGGTGCACAACGGCATTGAGTACGGCATTATGCAACTCATCGCGGAGACCTATGACTTACTCAAGCGTGGTTTAGGCAACTCAGATGAAGAGATTCAGCGTCTCTTTGAGGAATGGAACAACAGCGAAGTGCAGTCTTTTCTGGTGGAGATTACGGGCCAGATTCTGAAAAAGACCGATGAACAGACCGGCCAGAAGCTGGTGAGCCTTATCTCTGACTGGGCGAAGCAAAAAGGAACCGGAAAATGGACCTCCCAGAACGCCATGGACCTACAAGTGCCCCTGCCCACGGTAGACATCGCTGTGACCATGCGCGACATGTCGGCGTACAAAGAGGAGCGGATTTTGGCGGCCCAGAGCTTAGCCACCTCCTCTGCAAAGGAAGAAGCCCCTACGGCGGACTGGTACGTGCTGGCAGACCAACTCAGAAACGCTTTCTACTTCGCCATGCTCACCACCTATGCACAAGGTTTGGTGCAGTTGCGCGTCGCCTCAGCCACGTACAATTATGAGCTGGATTTACAGGAAGTAGCCAAAATCTGGCGCGGCGGCTGTATCATTAGAGCGGCCTGCCTGGAAGACATCAGGAAAGCGTACGCGGCAAATCCTGCCTTACCCAACCTGTTGCTGGACCCCACTATTGGACAGGAACTGCTGAACCGGCAGGAAGACATGCGTACCGTGGTGAAACTGGCCATTGACAAAGGAGTTCCGGTACCCGCCTTAATGACGTCCCTAGCCTATTTTGATGCCTACCGCAGCGAAACTTTGCCCACCAACCTCATCCAAGCGCAGCGCGATTACTTTGGGGCGCATACGTATGAGCGCATTGACCAACCTGGCATTTTCCATACCCAGTGGGACTAAACTTCGGCTAGAGGCCTTAACTTCTTTAAGCAAAGACTTCTGTCTTTGCATTTAATTCAGAAACGGTTAGGTCTGTGTAGGCTGTTATTTTGATGCTTGTTTTCTAAAAGCAGGCTAAAACCAGCTATCACGCTTAAGACAGACCAAACCGCTTCACCATTATAAAACAGATCATCTACTTATGAAATCAGCTAAGAAGGCGGCACCTACTATTGTCGTGATTTTTGGGGGAACCGGCGACCTGACCAAACGCAAGCTGCTGCCCGCATTTTATAACCTGTTTCTGGCGGGCTGGTTGCCTAAAGAATTCGCGATTATTGGCTTAGGCCGTTCTGAGTTCAGCGATCCCAATTACCGCACGCACCTCTACGAAGGCTTAACCGAGTTCTCCCGTACAGGTACCCCCGAAAAAGAGTCCTGGGAGACCTTCCACCAGAACATCACCTACCTGCAATCAGACATTAATGACCCCAAGGCTTATCAAAATCTAGCCGATAAACTGGATTCTCTGGATAAAGCCTGGGGACTAAGAGCGAACCGTTTGTTTTATCTGTCGGTGGCGCCGCAGTTTATTGAAGCAGTCACCGTGAACCTGCACAATGCCCAGATTGCAACTGACGTGGCGCGGGACCATATCATTGTGGAGAAACCCTTCGGCAAGGATCTGGAAACGGCCCGCAGCCTGAACAAACTTTTGACACAGTACTTCCAGGAAAGCCAGATCTTCCGGATAGACCATTACCTGGGCAAAGAAACGGTGCAGAATATCCTGGCGTTTCGGTTTGCCAACGCCCTTTTTGAACCGCTCTGGAACCGGAACTACATTGACTATGTGCAGATCAGTGTGGCTGAGCAGGTAGGAGTGGAGGACCGGGGCGGCTACTATGAGGGTTCTGGCGCTTTGCGCGACATGATCCAAAACCACCTTTTGCAACTCCTGTGCATGGTAGCCATGGAGCCCCCTCTGTCTTTTGAGGCCGAAGAAATCAGGAACCGCAAAGCCGACGTGTTACGGGCCATTCGTCCGCTGACGCATGAACAGGTAACCCGCTACGCCGTGAGAGGGCAGTACGGCCCGGGGTGGCAGCAAGGCAAGAAAGTACCCGGCTACCGCGAGGAGGAAGGTGTCAACCCGAACTCTAATACCGAGACCTACGCCGCCATTAAATTCTACCTGGACAACTGGCGGTGGCAGGGCGTTCCGTTCTACCTGCGCACCGGCAAACGCATGCAGGAGAAAAGCTCCAACATTACCGTACAGTTCAGGCCGGTGCCGCACTCCACTTTTTCCAGCACTATGTCTGAAAACCTACTGCCCAACCGTCTCACCATCAACATACAGCCCCAGATGGATATCAGGCTTCGGTTTACCGCCAAACGTGCGGGTCTGGAGATGGATTTAACTCCTGCGGAGATGGTGTTTGACTATGACAATTGCTCTACCCAATCGCCGGAGGCATATGAAACTCTGTTGCTGGATGCCCTGCAGGGCGATGCTACGCTGTTCATGCGCTCAGACCAGGTAGAGGCAGCTTGGGAAGTAGTAACGCCTATTCTGGAAACCTGGGAGTCGCGGCCGTCTTTGGAATTTCCTAATTACCCGGCGGGCATGTGGGGACCAGAAAACGCCGAGGCTTTAATTGCCCGCGACGGGCATACCTGGTCGGTGACCAATCATTTTCAAAAATAAAGCCACGCAAATAAAACATGATAAAGGTACATAAAACCCCCGCCGAACTCAGCAAAGCCGCCGCCGATCTTTTTGTGCAGTCGGCCCAGGAGGCAGTGAAGGAAAACGGACGGTTTACCGTAGCGCTGACGGGTGGCTCGTCGCCGGAGCAGTTGTACAAACTTTTGGCCCAGTCGCCGTACCGGGAATTGGTGCCTTGGGAGCAGACTTTCGTTTTCTGGGGAGACGAGCGCTGGGTGCCTCTTACTGATGACCGCAGCAACGCCAAAATGACCTTTGATGCGCTGCTGCACCACGTGCCCATCTCCAAGAGCCACATCTTCCCCATGTATGGCGAACAGGCACCCGAGGATTTTGCCCTGGATTTCGAAAAACGGCTCCTAAACCACTTCGGGAGTGCTACTCCCCAGTTTGACCTCATCTTGCTGGGCATGGGCGATGATGGCCATACCGCCTCGCTTTTTCCGGGCACCGCAGTCTTGCATGAAACCGAACGCTGGGTGCAGGCCTATTACCTGGAGCCCCAGTCCATGTACCGCATCACGTTCACGGCTCCTTTGCTCAACCAAGCCAAAAAAATCGTGTTCATGACCTTCGGGGATAAGAAAGCCGATGCGCTGCACCAGGTACTGGAAGGCGCGCGTAATCCTGAGAAGTACCCGTCCCAACTCATTAAGCCCGTACACGGGGAAACCCTGTGGCTGGTAGATGAAGCCGCCGCCCGCCAGTTGTCTGGGGGAAGGTAAGTTTACAAGAGTTCACAACTTGTGAACTATAATTTCCCCCTCGCTCACACTCGCCAGAGGCGAGCGAGTGTTCTTTCCTTTCAACTACCAGAAACCATAAACGAAGCCGCATTCAAAATGAGAGCAAAGTAGCAGCTTTCAACTATTGCTTGACTTGCTGTATAAATCATTGTGGTTATGCTTCCATTTCTATTGAATCAATGGTAAACTTTCCATCATTCCAAGAGAAACTAATCAATAAAGGATGGTTTTACTTGTATGTTTTTCAATTAAAATTTGAAAAACGTATCAAATTCGTATTGTAGTTAGATTTATTATGCGATATTTGTTTTACGTTACATTCTAAAAGTCAAGTATTGTGTGTGGAATTGTTTGTGCATTTGATTTAAAAGAAACCTCTGAAGCGTTACGGCCTCAGTTATTGGAAATGGCGAAATGTATCCGGCACCGGGGTCCGGACTGGAGCGGCGTTTTCAGTAATGAGAAGGCCATTTTGGCGCATGAGCGTTTGGCTATTGTAGATCCAACTTCGGGCAAGCAACCTTTGTTCAGCGAAGACGGGCTATTGGTGTTGGCCGCCAACGGCGAGATTTACAACCACTTAGAACTGAGAGAGAAACTCCATATCAACTATAATTTTCAGACCAAATCTGACTGTGAGGTCATTCTGGCCCTGTACAGAGAAAAAGGTACCCAGTTTTTAGACGACCTGAACGGCATCTTCGGCTTTGCCATCTATGACGCCGAGAATGATGCCTATCTCATTGCCCGCGACCACATGGGTATCATTCCGCTATACATTGGCTGGGACGAGAAAGGGACGTTTTACGTGGCCTCAGAACTGAAGGCGCTGGAAGGCAAGTGCGCCAAAATTGAGCTTTTCCCACCGGGTCATTACCTGTCTAGCCAGGAAGAAGGCTTCCAGAAATGGTATGACCGTGATTGGAAGGAATACAAAAACGTAGCCGAAAACGAAACCAACATCCAGGAACTGAGAGAAGCCTTGGAGGCCGCGGTGCACCGCCAACTCATGAGCGATGTGCCCTACGGCGTGCTGCTTTCCGGCGGACTGGACTCTTCCATCACCTCGGCCATTGCCAAAAAATACGCAGAGAAGCGCATTGAAAGCAATGACCGGGAGCAAGCCTGGTGGCCGCAGTTGCACTCCTTCGCCATTGGCCTGGAAGGTTCACCAGATTTGGCAGCGGCCCAAAAAGTGGCTGATCATTTAGGCACCGTTCACCACGAGATAAAATTCACCATTCAGGAGGGGATAGATGCACTCAAGGACGTAATCTACCACCTGGAAACCTATGACGTAACCACCGTGCGGGCTTCTACGCCCATGTACCTGATGGCCCGTGCCATTAAAGCCATGGGCATTAAAATGGTGCTTTCCGGTGAAGGTGCCGATGAAATCTTCGGGGGTTATCTGTACTTCCACAAGGCTCCCAATGCGCAGGCCTTCCACGAAGAAAACGTGCGTAAACTGGACAAACTCCACATGTACGACTGCCTGCGCGCAAACAAATCTCTGTGCGCCTGGGGCATTGAAGGCCGTGTGCCCTTCCTGGACAAGGAGTTCATGGACGTAGCCATGCGCATTAACCCCCAGGACAAGATGATCAACGGCGAACGCATGGAGAAATGGGTGCTGCGCAAAGCGTTTGAAGATTACCTGCCCGCCAGCGTGGCATGGCGCCAGAAAGAACAGTTCTCAGACGGCGTAGGCTACAACTGGATTGACACCCTCAAGGAAATGGTGAACAAGAAGGTAACTGATGAGCAACTAGCCAATGCCAGCGAGTATTTCCCTATTCAGCCGCCTTCCAGCAAAGAGGAGTTCTATTACCGTTCCATCTTCGCGAAACACTTCCCAAGTGACGCCGCGGCACTTTCCGTACCTTCGGTTCCCTCGGTAGCGTGCAGTACACCTATTGCCCTGGAGTGGGATGCCTCCTTCAAAAACCTGAACGACCCCTCTGGCCGGGCGGTAGCCAACGTGCACGCAGATGCGTACCAGAAAGCTGAGTTAGCCGAGTAGTTTCTAAGATAGTTTAGGAAGTAAACCCAAGCCCTACAAGTTCCTGGAACTTGTGGGGCTTGGGTTTTTAATTTTACCATAACTCTTCTACATCAGCAATTCGGTATTTAAGGTACTTCCCAGAAATCAGGGGTAAAACAAAAGTACTTTTTACTGCAGGCACGAGAAAGTGCATTCCCAATCACAGATCAAACTCCTTTTAACCGTACTCTCTATATTTTAAAAAAATTTAAGATGTAGCATAGGGTGATTTCGCTTTAACGCTGTCTATAGAAAAAGGGAAACAAAAACGCGTGATTTCATGCATTCACTAACAATCCCTGAAGCGTTTAAAACTATCACCTTCTGATTCTATGAAAACGTTAAAGAGTGCGACTTCCAGAGTGACCCAGAATGGATTAATGCCTGCATTATTCCAACTAAGAACCAAATCAATTACAGCTAGTCTTAAAACCCTTACCCTGTTGTTGCTGGGTTTCTCTATGTTTTTAGGAAGTTGTACCGAGGAGGAAGATCCCGAGCCTAATAACGGGATAGTGACCGTTGACGCTGGTGCAGACCAGACCATACAAGTGGGCCAGACAGTCACCTTAGACGGCTCCAATTCTAAAGATTCCAAAAATGCGCCGCTTACCTTCAGTTGGTTGGTTACTCAGAAACCGGCTGGCAGTAACATCACCGTCTCCAATCCGGCACAGGCAAAACCTTCTTTTGTGCCAGATGTAGCGGGTGAATATGAGTTAGAGCTAACGGTTTCCAGCGTGAACGGGCAGAAAAAGGACAAGGTGAAAGTGATGACCTTTGCCACCGTAGAAGAGCTGCCGTATGTGGTGCTCAGCCAGGATATTGCCTCCAGTTTAACGCTTACCAACAGAGTGGCAGACCCTAACCAGCCAGATTACGTGGTCACCGGCTTTCTGTGGGTATCGGCTCCCGTTAGGGTTGAACCAGGTGTGGTCATTGAATTTGAGGCTGATAAAGGATTGCGCATTGGGTATGGCGGTTCCCTGAATGCCATAGGTACCGCATCACAGAAAATAGTATTTACCGGTAGAAACAAGGTACCCGGTTTCTGGAAAGGCATATTAGTGGAAACTGCCAGCCCTTTGAACGTCTTTGACTTTGTAGAAGTAGCCTACGGCGGAAGCAGTGATCTTGATAACCTCTCCATGAATGTTAAAACAAACGTGGGTATTGTGGGAGGGTACTTCTCTGAAGCAGCCTTGAAAGTAACGAACTCAGTCTTCAAACATGCGAACGGGTTCGGGATGTGTGCTTCTGGAAATATCATGGGTTTCGCTAATAACACCTTCCATGATAACAGTGCCATGCCTATTTCTGTATCAGCTACTTCTGCACACTTTTTAGATGCAGAATCTAATTTCGTGGTACAAAATGACTCCAAAGGGGTTTCTATTGCGGGCACAGTACCTGAGCACGCAAACGTTACCTGGCCTCGCCTTAAAAATGGGGTGCAATACATTGCCGTAGGAGACCTGAGCATTGAAGGGCACCTGACCGTTGCTCCGGGCGTCACAGTGGAGTTTATGCGCGGCAAAGGCATGGAAGTAAAAGGAATGGGGGTTCTTACTGCGGTGGGCACCGCTAATCAGAAGATTACCTTCACTGGTTGGAGTAAATTAAAAGGGTCCTGGAAAGGGATTGTGATTGCTTCACACAAAGTAATCAGCGAAATAACCCACACAGAAGTTGCTTACGGTGGCGAAACCAGCTACAGACAAGGCAATAAAGATTTCAAAGCCAATATCATGCTCTGGGAAGATCCTAACCAGCCGGGGACAAGGGGCGTGCTGAAACTTACCCACTCTTCCATTACAAACAGTGGCGGATATGGCGTAGTAGTTGCTCCTACCGGTGGATATTTATCTGAGTTTGCCAGCAATACTTTCAGTCAAAATATTGGAGCCTCCATGTATGTTGCTCCAAATCAAATTCATAGGTTAGACAACAACTCCAATTTTCATGGTAACAATGGCTACAACGGCATTGTTACTGAAGGTGTTGTGAGTGAAGGGGGAGAAGTATCCTGGCCAGCTTCTGTAGGTGGATTGTATGTACATGTACTAAGTGATTTATACATAAGAACAGGGGTAAAGATGATTTCTCAGCCAAGAAAATCTATTGTCTTACAATTTGCAGATAATAAAGTATTGCGGGTGCAAAACAACGGTTACCTGGTAGCCAAAGGAATGAATGACGCTAGTGTGGCTTTTACCGGTTTCCACAGCCAGAACCATTTAGCCCACTGGCAGGGAATTATTTTTGAAAGTAGAAGTTCGTTCAATGAGCTGAACGGAGTGAGTGTAAGTTACGGTGGTACGAACATTCCAGGCGAAATAGGACCTACGGCGAATGTAACCGTAAAAGGAGCCCTAAAACTGAAAGACTGTGAAATCTACAACAGTCTGGGGTGGGGAGTTTTCGCTGCGCCTTCCAGCACCATCAATGCAGATGCCAGCACAGAAAACAGATTTGGAAACAATACTAGAGGCAGTGTCTACCAGGTAGACTAAGAAGCCTCACTGTTTTTAAGTTGTTTTCACAAAAAAAGCCGCTCAAAATGATGAGCGGCTTTTTTTGTTAGTTTGAAAAATGATGAATGTTGTATTGAGCTGCTCCACAGTGTACCAATCAGATAAAAAGGGGAAAGAGATTTACGGAGAAATTTCTCTTCTTAAATGCCCTTCAGCAATTTATAAAAAGCATCGGCGTAGGTATCACTGATAGGAATGGTCTGGTCTGCAATGCTGATCCTGTTTTTCTCAATGTGGTCAATCTTGTCAATGGCCACCATAAACGACCGGTGCACGCGGGCGAAATTCTGCGGTGGCAACAGTTCCTCCAGCTTGGCGAAACTGGTAAGCGTCATGATCTTTTCCTGGACGGTATGCACCCGAAGGTAGTCCTTCATGCCTTCAATAAAAAAGATGTCCCTTATGGCGACTTTCTGAATGCGGTGACCCACCTTCAGGAAAAGATACTCGGGCTCGCTTCTAGGCTCAGCTAGTACTTCTTTCTTAGCCGGTTGCTGCCTGGCACTATGTTCCTGGTATATTCGCAGAACCCCTTTGTAGAAGCGTTCAAAGGAAAATGGCTTCACCAGGTAGTCCTTCACCTCTAACTCAAAGGCTTTAAGCGCATACTGGTCATAAGCCGTTGTCAGGATGATCATGGGTTTTGGGTTCAGCATAGGAATGAAGCTGAGCCCGTCCAGGTCCGGCATGTTGATGTCCAGGAAGAGCAAATCAAGTTTGTCTGTTTTCAGGTTTTCCGCCGCCTCCAGAGGGCTCATAAACGTTCCCTTCAGCTCCAGGAAAGGCACTTTGGCCACGTATTCTTCCAGAATTTCCTGGGCCAAAGGCTCGTCATCAATGATGTAGCAGCTGAGTTTCTCTTTCATGGACGTGCGCGTGCGTACCGTTAATTTCTAGACTTACCCTAAACGTTTCAGCGGTGTTTTCAATCACCAAACTATGCTGCCCCGGGTATTGTAATTGCAATCTCTTCTGAACATTCGGCAATCCTATACCACCGGGTTCCTCCACCATACTCTTCTGATGAGTGACTTTGGGGTTCTGAATCTGAAAGGTAAGCGAATCGGCTTTTATATCTACCCTTACCTTTATAGCCTCTGGCTCCAGCCGCGCAGGACTGTGTTTGTATGCATTTTCCAAGAGGTGAATGAATAGCAGAGGTGCAATCTCACAGGTTTCCGGCGCCCCGTGTATGGTCAAGTCCACTACCGGGGAGTTCTTATGCCTAAGCTGCTGCAAGCCTATATAATCCTGTAGGTAGTTTAATTCCCGCGTCAGCGGTACCGTGGGCGCATTGGACTCATAAATCATGTAGCGCATCAAAGAGGCCAGGCGCAAAACTGCCTCAGGAGCGGTGGGCGCTTGTTTGTACACCAACGTGTGAATGTTGTTAAGGGTATTGAACAGGAAGTGAGGATTAATCTGAGATTTCAAATAGTGCAGCTCTGACTCGGCGGCTTGTTTCTCCAACTGTTCTTTCTTGATGGTATTCAGCACCAGATTTTCTGTGACTCGGGCCAGCCAGCTCAGAAAGAGGAAAATGGGTACCAAGGTGATGAGAACCATGGCATAATACTCACCGAAATTCTCCCAAGCATACAGTTTTTTAGGATGGAATAAAACGAAGGGTAAAGGGCCAGTCAAGACAATACCGGACAGCCTTTTAAAATATTCTCTCCTTTTGTTCTTCCCTAAATATTTGGTCAAAAGAAAAAAATGGCTGTAAAAAATATACAAACAGGTCAGAATGAACCCGGTTGTAAAGGGAACCCAGTAAGTATGGTTATCCGTCCACAACTGCAAGCTCACCAAAGAGGTGAATAGAAGCCAGACAATTAGGTGAACCAGCCAGAAGATGTTTTTAACTCTCTGCATAGAACAAAGATACCTTTTCCCCGCAGCCCCTGCACCTCTACTCGACCAGTTCCTTTTCTTAATCTACGAAATGGAAAGCCTAGCCTACCAGCCCACTCACAGATGAAAAGCCACCCTCTGTCGATTACTTTCTAGCGCCGGCATATCAGTTTTTGCGCTGTTTTAGGAAGATGGTTCTTTTACCCAAAAGAGAGTCGGAAAAGAAAAGCCATATCCTCTCTGTCTTCAATCAGTTTGAAAGGTAACATAACATAAACCCCTCACTTTGTCATCCTGAAAGGACCTTGTAGGCGAACTAAATAAGCGCTTGAGTAGACGCAAAGACAGCTTGCTCGCAAGGTCCTTTCAAGATGACGAAGTAGAAGTACACTTGATGATTTCTGACTATTTACTCAATGAATCAAAGCAGCTACTTAAGCTGTGAATTATCTGATTTCAGCCTGATTCTGCAAAATCAGACTGAAATCAGAATGGAAAAAACCTGCCTCTATAAAATTTCGACGGCACAAGCATGAAAAATATGGAAAACCACCAAGAGAGCCTCCTGATACAGAACGTCTCTAAAACTTATGCCAACGGCGTTCAGGCACTAAACAATATTTCGCTGACCATCCCACCCGGCATGTTTGGCTTGTTAGGACCCAACGGAGCAGGCAAATCTACGCTTATGCGCACCTTGGCTACGCTGCAGGAACCAGATCAGGGACAAATATTCCTAGGAAATCTAGATGTGGTGAACCAGAAGGAAGAAGTGCGCCAGACGCTCGGCTATTTGCCGCAGGAATTCGGAGTGTACCCTAAAGCCACCGCCGAGGAATTGCTCGATTACTTCGCGGTACTAAAAGGCTTCACCAACAAAGCATCGCGAAAAGAGGTAACAGAACGCCTCCTAAAACAAACCAACCTCTGGGACAAGCGCAAACAGAAACTAGGCGGCTACTCGGGTGGCATGCGGCAGCGTTTTGGGGTGGCGGTAGCGCTGCTGGGCAACCCCAAACTCTTGATTGTAGATGAACCCACCGCCGGGCTGGACCCCGCAGAACGCATCCGTTTTTTGAACCTGCTGAGTGAGCTAGGCGAAAACAGCGTGGTCATTCTCTCCACACACATTGTAGAGGATGTGTCTGAACTGTGCACCAACCTGGCCATCATCAATCAAGGGAGAATTTTGCTGAAAGCGCAAACCCAACAGGCCGTGGCCGCTTTGCAAGGGAAGATTTGGCGTACGCTCATTGACAAAAACAAGCTACCTGAAGTTGAACGGGAGCACCAGGTCATCTCTGCCAAACTGCTGGGTGGGCAAACAATAGTGCACATTTATAGTCAGGATGATCCCGGCAACGGCTTTGAACTGGCACTGTCAGACCTTGAGGATGTGTACTTCAGTACCATGACAGGCTACTATGGCCAGGCCAATCTGCAACAGAAAGCGGAGGAGGTGCAGCTATGAAGTTCCAGAAGATTTTCCAGTTGGAGTTCAACTACCAACTCCGGCAGGTGACCACGTGGGGGTATTTTGCCGTGGTATTTGTGCTTGCGTACCTGTTCATTACCGCCAACTATGCTTCAGATGCGCGCGAAGGGTACGTGCTGGTCAATGCCCCCGTCGTTATCGCGGCCGTCACGGTCTTATGCTGTGTTTTCTGGCTTTTGATGGGCGGTGCAGTAGCCGGTGACGCCGCCGCCAGAGACGTGCAGACGCGCATGTTCTCCCTCACCTACACCTCGCCGGTCAGCAAAAGGGATTACCTGGGCGGACGGTTCCTGGCTGCCTTTCTGCTCAACGTACTCGTTCTGTTTGCCATACCCATGGGCATTTTGCTCACCCTGTATTGCACGGGGATTGAAGCCGAGATTTTGGGACCATTCAGGGCTACGGCGTACTTCAGTTCCTACTTCTTTCTGGTGTTGCCCAACGCTTTTATTGCCACGGCCATTCAGTTCTCTATGGCGGCACTTTCCCGCAAAGCCGTGGCCAGCTACCTGGGCGGCGTGATCCTTTTTATCGCGGCCTACGCACTGGGGCAGGTGCTGGATGCTACCATGAGTCGGTGGGGACTAGGAACCCTGGTAGATCCCATGGGTTTCACGCCCGTCATAAGCCACCTAAGCAATAAATGGAGCCCCCTAGAATTGAATACGCGCCTGCTTACCCTGGAGGGGATGTTTCTGGTAAACCGTGTCGTATGGTTGGGCATTGCCGTAGGCATGCTGGCGCTGACGTATTTCCGTTTTCGGTTCGTTTTGCCGGAAACAGCCCCCAAACGGAAGCAGGCGAAACAACCAGATACAAATGAAAAAGACTTGGCTTGGCTGAAATGGGCACCTGCAGCACCATTATCACAGATGCGGGGAACCTTCAATTTCACAACACGCTTGCACCAGATAAAGCTGATCACCCGCAATTCGTTCTGGGCGTTGGCAAAAGGCAAAACCGGGCTGCTGCTGTTGGGACTGATGGCCCTGGTGATTGGTGCCGCCATGCCGGGCAATTTGAAAAGCAAGGGCGTTCCCCTGTTGCCCAGAACCGACCAAATTCTACCTATTCTAACGGCCCCTTTTACGGAACCCGGAAAGTTCTGGATCATCATTTTCCTGCTCACTATTTTCTACGCCGGTGAGCTGGTCTGGCGCGAAAGGGAAAGCGGCCTGAGCGAACTCTCTAACGCGGCTCCGGTACCGGAATGGGTGCTGTTCCTGAGCAAGTTCTTTTCGCTTAGTCTCCTGCTTTTTATCTGGCTCGTTTTCCTGCTGTTTTCTGGAATTTTGGCTCAAATCGCAATCGGCGGAGCCGAGGTGGAGGTAGGCCTGTATCTAAAAGTGCTCTTCGGGTTTCAGTTGGTAGAATGTCTACTCTTTGCCTTGCTGGCGTTGGTGGTGCACGTGGTGGTTAATCAGAAATACCTTGGACATTTGGTGGCGCTGCTTATTTTTGGATGCCTCATGTTTGCCTCCAAATTAGGGCTAGAGCACAAGCTGCTTATTTTCGGGTCTAGCCCGAAGTGGACGTATACCAGCATGGGTGGTTTTGCCAATTCTGTGGCACCGTGGCTGTGGTTTAAAGCTTACTGGGTTGCGTGGGCGGTTTTGCTGTCAGTAGTGGCAAAGCTTTTATGGGTACGCAGCCGGGAGGTAAGTTTAAAAGCTCGGCTTCAATTGGCTCGTCATCGGTTTACCAAGTCTACTGCCTTGACCACGGCCGTAGCCGTAGGGGGCATTCTCCTGTTGGGCTGCTTTGTCTTCTATAACACCAACGTGCTGCATGACTATATCAACTCCTCCGCGGCAGCGGCGCAACGGGCTGATTACGAGCAGCGCTATAAGCAATACCAAAACGTGCCTCAGCCTCTGCTGACCAGCGTAAATCTTCGGGTAGAAATGTGCCCAAAACAGCGGGCGGTGGAGATACAAGGCACGTACCTGCTGGTGAATAAAACCCAGACATCCATTGACTCCATTCATCTGGCTATGGGAGCGGGCGTTGAAACAACTGCCGTGAACTTTGGCATTTCAGCGAAAGAAGTTCTAAAGGACGAGGAGCACGGCTACCGAATATACGCCTTAACAAAACCCCTTCAGCCCGGCGACTCTGTGCGTCTGCGTTTTCAGGTAGCTTACAAAGCCCAAGGCTTTACCAACAGTGGAGCCGATGCGCAGATGGTGGCAAATGGCACCAACTTCCGGAACATAGAGTGGCTTCCGGTCATAGGGTACCAACCGTACCGGGAATTGGATGCCGCTGCCGCCCGAAAAACGTATGGTTTGGCACCTCGTCCCGCCACCGCTTCGCTCTATGATCTAGAAGCTCGTCGGTATGCCCCGTTTTCAGAGCGAATCAGCTTTGAGGCAGTTGTGGGGACAGAGGTCAACCAACAGGTGGTGGCACCCGGCACCTTGCTCCAAACCTGGACCAAAGACGGCCGCCGCTACTTCCATTACGCCTCAGACGCGCCCATCCGAAATGAATATGCTTTTTTCTCGGCGAACTACACAGTGCAGGAGGGGAAATGGCCAAACCCATCGGCTAATCCGGGAGAAGAGGTAAACATCCAGATTTTCTACCCGCAGGGCCTTACCATGAACCCGGAACGGATGGTGAGGAGTGCAAATGCCTCGTTGGATTATTACACCAAGCAGTTTGGGCCTTACCCGTACCGTCAACTCCGGTTTGTGACCCATCATGGATATGGTTTTGGGAACCATGCCGCGCCTATCAATATTACGGCAGAGGAGGGCTTTTTCCTTCTGAACTCAGAGGCAGATGAACGGGGCTTTGATTTGGTGACGGCCGTGGTGGCACATGAAGTAGCGCACCAATGGTGGGGCAATCAGTTGAAACAGGCCTATGTAGAGGGAGCAGGTCTCATTACCGAAAGCCTTGCCTGGTACTCGGCTATGGGCGTGCTGGAGGAAAAATACGGTCCTACGCACCTGAAGAAGCTATTAAGCTTTCTGATGGAAGAGTACGAGAACCCGCAAACTAAAGCCGCCTTACCGCTGCTGCAAGCCGATGACTGGTACCAAAACTACCGCAAAGGACCTATGGCCCTGTATGCGTTGAGCAAGTACATAGGGAAAGATAAAGTAAACGGTGCCCTCCGGAATTTGCTGCAAAAAAACTCTCCCGGCAAAGTTCCGTTTGCCACTTCCCTAAACCTCTACCAAGAACTGGAAGCGGCCACTCCAGACTCGCTCCAGTACCTGCTTCACGACCTCTTCAAGGCCAACACCTTCTGGGATCTAAAGGCGACCCAGTCTGCCGTAAAGCAAACCAAAGAAGGTGCCTGGCAGGTGACTCTCACCGTGGAGGCCCGCAAAACGGTGGTAAGCGAAGCTGGGTTGGAGAGGGAGGTTCCTCTGAAGGATTGGATAGAAGTAGGCATTTATGGGCCAGCCAAAGCAGGGGAGGAACAGGGCCAACCTCTTTACCTGCAAAAGCACTTCATTCATTCTAAACAGCAGACCATCACGGTGACGGTGCCAGGCAAACCCTCGCAAGTGGGTATAGACCCTAATCACCTGATGATTGACTGGAACACGAAGGATAATCTGGCAGAGGTGAAGAAGTAAGGGAAGGGGTAAAGGCACATTTTCTCAGATGCGTCTTTACCCCTCCCCTAATTGTTAAAATAGAAACTAAAGGTTACCAGTATCAGGCAGGATTAAAGTGATAGTAACCCTGTGTCTATGGACACCTTATCTCCCGGTTTCCTGATCTTTGACCACCAGGTACCTAATCCATAGAAAATCATCATAGATGCGGTCCACGGACTTGATTTTGAACTGCGTGGCTTTCCGGTTTTCATACCCTTCCGCTGCCTCAAACACCGTGGGTGACCCAATGGTACCATCGGCTACGGGAGCAAGAACCAGACTAAATTCATCTATCAAGCCGGCTTTCAGAAAGGAACCATTCACGTGACCACCGCCGTCTATGCGCACCGTCCTCATGCCAAAAAGACTGTACAGTTTTTGGAGTACTAGGTCAAGGTCCAACTCCTCTTTGCCTCCGAAGATGTAGGACACCTTCTTGCTTCTGAGGTGCGCCAGATAGCCAGAGGGCACTTGTTCGGTCAGGACTTCAATCACGTGCTCCGTAGAAACCATGTTGGTGTCCCAAAAGCATTTTCCAGATGGGTCAATCACCACCGCATAGGTTTTGGCCTCCTGCTCCGCCACAAAATCTTCTTTAGGAATAAGGTCGTGATTTACCTCCATGGAATAGGTTTCTTTGCTAGAAAACTCCTGCATGGTTACCCGGCCTACTAACCAGGCATCTGCTTCAATTTTTTCGGCCGTTTCTTCAAAATACTTATGATGGTCTTTAAATCCCCAGATATTCTGTTTGATTCGGCCATCTACGGAGCCCAACATGTGGCAAATGACATAAGGCTTATTGGTGTCTAACATTTACGTTTTCGGGTTTAAAATTTAAAACAAAGCTATAAAGCCATTCTACGTGATTTATAGCTTGATAAGGAAAGGGCAAAATTCACCTTATCTTCTGTCATGCAAAGTTAAGAGTGAAGTAGCTGTAACGTTTTATCGTCTTGTTTGCCGTGGAAGTACTTCTCCAAAACCTCTTTGAACACGGGATTTGTATTAGGTAAAGAGGCGAACAACGTCATGGAAGATTTGAGTTTCAGGTCATCTGGGCTTCCGAAGATGCGGTGAGCATCTTTCCCATCCAGTTTCAGAAGCGCCTCACAAATTTGCACGAGCCTGCTGCCTAAAACGGGGTGCTTTAAATAAGCTTCGGCTTCAAGTAGGTCTTTGATGCCGTAGAAGATGGACGTATCGCTAAAGCCCAGGCCCCGGACCTGAGGAAAGATATACCACATCCAATGGCTTTGTTTTCTTCCTTTCCTTATCTCAGCAAGCGCCACTTCATAGTCTCTTTCTTGCGCGCTCAAGAATCTTTGCAAGCCTGTTTCTTTCATGTTCTGTTTGAATTTTTGCTTCTATGGATATATACGCGAGGATCTGTTTTTGATAAAGTTGGCAAAACACATTCAGTTACCCTGCCAGATTGTTATAGGTTCTGATCATCTGCTGATTGTTCTTCCCAGAAATGTAGCGTCGTTACCCTGTAACGACGAGCCTCTATGAAATTAAACCGGCTATTCACGTCAACAGGAAAACAAAGCCAGTTGCAAGGTATGATCCAAGACGGGAGAGGCGATTAATGCTTCGTAGAACCACGTCGTTACAGGGTAACGACGCTACATTTCTGTATTTGGAACTCGTTTTAGAAAAGGAGGCTGGAAACAGGTGGCTGGCTTTTTCGTTCAATGGTACACCAGTTGTCTTCTATGGCAAAATATGATGCTTTCAGCAAAAGCGCCCGTCGCCTGAAAGGCTATGATTATCGGCTTGGAGGCCTGTATTTCATCACGATTTGCACGCAAGAGCGTTATCCCTTCTTTGGCGAGGTGGTGAGCGGGGAGATGATCTTGTCTGATGAGGGACAGATTGCCCATGATTATTGGCTTGATCTGCAAAAGCATATGCCCCAAATATATCTTGGCGAATTCGTGGTGATGCCTAACCATGTGCATGGTATCCTGGGGTTAGAGGGAAGGCTAGGTGCTGATTCCACTTCGGGGAACAATATGGCATTGCTTGATAATGCTGCTATTGAGAAAAACGAATTTATGTCAAATTTAGCCCTAAAAGCAGGTTCTATTTCCCAAGTTATAGGCTTTTACAAATCTACCTGTACCAAAATGATTAAGAGTGTGAGTACCGAGCCGTTCGGTTGGCAACCTCGTTTTCATGACCGCATTATTAGAGATCAACGAGAGCTAATTCTTATTGAAAATTATATTGCAGATAACCCCTCCAAATGGCAAGAAGACCAGTTCTATAAATCTTAATCCGAACCGTAGCGTCGTTACCCTGTAACGACGAGCCTCTATGAAATTAAACCGTTTACCTCAGAACGAACCTTACCTCGAAGCATTTGCAAGTCAAGACTATTGGTTGATTGAAACGGTTAGCGCTGCGCAGAACCACGTCGTTACAGGTAACAACGCTACAATCAAGATTCCTTGAAAACAAAAAAGCCTTGCAAACTTTCGTTTACAAGGCTTTTGGAGTACCCAGGGCCGGAGTCGAACCGGCACATCCGTGAAGATATTGGTGTTTGAGACCAACGCGTCTACCGATTCCGCCACCTGGGCATTTGCTCCTTTTCGGTAGATTCTGAAAAACGAGGCGTGAAACGCTTTATCTGTCAGAAGAGGATGCAAACTTATTCAATGATTCCTTTATACGCAAGAGGTAACGCTGCTTGAGGTAGTAATTTTTTACCTGTTTTAAGGCTTCTGCCTGAGCATCAGGAGGTAAATTTTCATAAGATTCCAGTACCGGCCAGATAGAAGCCTTTAGAAAGCCCTCAATTTCGTTCGTTTGGTCAGAGACAATCTTGAACTGCACCGAATCATAGTCCATTTCCAGATCCATCAACTGCTCGTTCAGCTCCATCACTTCCATCAGGAAATCCTGCGGCAAATCATTTTGGCCGCCTTCTTCCAGAAGGCCGTGCTGCTCCAGAATGTACTGCATGCGGCGGTCAAAGTTGGAGAGGGTGCGGTAGGCGTTAGTGTTGAGGGTGGACTTCTCCAGAATCTCCTGCTGCTTTTCGGGCGACTCTAGCGTGTAGAAATCAGGGTGGAACTCGCGGCTGAGAGCGTAGTATTTGCTTTGGATGGCTTTCTCATCGGGCAGAAAGCTTTCCGGGATATCATAGAATTGGAAGTAGTTCACGGTTGAATAGACGCTAGAAGTTGAACATGAGATGCTAGACGTAAAAAGCTGGCACCAAGATACACGAGGCTTGGGTTAGACCTCGGCGGGTTTAAAGGAGAAGGCCTGCGCGGGTTCAGCGAACAAAGCTTTGGTAGGTTTCCAGACGCTCCCGAATAGTTCCGATTTGCGGTAGTTGTTCAGAGCCTCGTCAGAATCCCAGAGGCTGTAGGTGCTGTACACGTTTGGCAGATGGTAGTCCTGTAACAACTCTACGCTCCGGCAACCCGGGAAAGCGGCAATCTGGGCTCTGGAGGCTTTGAAGATCTCCAGAAACGCAGGCACCTTCTCTTCCTGAAAGGTCATTCTTACTATTCGTATCAGCATTTCTTTTAGTTAGGAATTAGTTTTTGCCTGCCCGTATACGCCGTTTTAGTCGTGTTTTGGAGAAAACTGGACCAAAACTCTATAAATCCTGCTTTGTCATACTGAAAGGATCTTGGTGGCAAGCGGTAGAAACGTTTAAGAACAGCAAGTCTAGTTCGCTCACAAGATCCTTTCAGGATGACAAAAATGAGATGGTATCAGGATGACAACAATGAGTTAGAATTAAGATGACGAAAATGATTTAAGAATCAGAATGGCTTGTAAGGAGAAGCCAATACCTAATTCTAAATTCTTAATTCCTAATGAAAGTAATTATTCATTGTCTGGGGCAAACCTGATTTCCACTGGCGAGTCAAAGTACATGCCTAGCAGTTCTGAGGCGTGGCCTTTGTTGATGCCGATAATCAGATTACCCTGGCGGTTGAACAGCGCCACGCTGTCGCCTTCATTGGGTTGGTTGAAGCGGGTGCTCAGGCGGTCAATGACTTCGCGGTTGAAATGGATGGTGAAGTTTCGGCCGTGGCCGATGGCTTCCACGCTGTCTTTGGTAATATCAGTGATGAGGTTGCCGTAATGGTCTACGTGCACCACGTGGCCGGTAATGGAATGGTCATTCAGCCTGAGCTGGCGGTTAATGAGCTGCACCATGCCATCGGCTAGTTCACCCACCTCAGCCATGGAGGAGCCCTGGGCCAACGCTACGGCGGCGGGCACCATAATGTCGCGGGCGGGCGAGGTGGAGTCGGGGTGCAGCGGCAAGTCAATCAGTTGCTCGGGATCTCCGTCGGTGAGCAGCGACAGCAAACCGTTATCGGCACAGATAAAATAATGTCCTTTCTGCCGGGCCACCTGGTAGCGGCCACTACGCGTACCGTGGGTGTCTACCGCAATCAGATGCACCGTGCCTTTGGGAAAGTCCTGGTAGACCGAGTTGATCACATGGTAGCCATGGGCAATATTGAAGGGTTCTATGTGATGTGAAATGTCTACAATTACCTGCGCCGGGTTGATAGTCAATATCTTAGCTTTGAGGGCGGCCACGTAGTGGTCAATGGTGCCAAAATCTGACAGTAACGTGAGAATTCCCATGGGAACGGATGGTCAAAAAGAACTTTATAAATAGTAAAATTGTCTTATAACAAATCTACTATATTTTCAGTAGATTGGTTTTAAAACCACATACATAAACGGAAATAGCCCTTGGTAGAAAAAACAATAACCCTGGAGAATATCTCTCTGTTAGATTTCCTGGGTCTCGAGAACCAAAACATAAAACAACTGGCCGCCGCTTTCCCAAGCAGCAAAATCATCTCGCGCGGCAATGAGATAAAGATACAGGGGCAAACCCCCGAGATCACCAAAATCCACGAAATCCTTTCTTCGCTCATAGAGCATTATCACCAGTACGGGAAAATCACGGACAAAAGCGTCCATAAATTCCTGACCGCTGACAATGATTTTGAGGAGGATGTGGTCATTACCTCGCCAGACGTGATTGTGTACGGCAGCAAAGGCGGTGTGATCAAAGCCAAAAATCCCAGCCAGCAGAGATTGGTGGAGGCCATTGCGAAGAACGACTTGATCTTTGCCATGGGACCAGCCGGTACCGGTAAGACGTTCATTTCGGTGGCCATGGCCGTGCGTGCGCTCAAAAACAAAGAGGTGAAGAAAATCATCATCTCGCGCCCGGTGGTGGAAGCAGGGGAGAGCCTCGGGTTTTTGCCCGGCGACATGAAAGACAAAATTGACCCGTATCTGCGGCCAATCTATGATGCCTTAGAGGAGATGATTCCGGTAGAGAAGTTGAAGTACTACTATGAAAACAAAATCATAGAAATAGCACCTTTGGCCTACATGCGTGGTCGTACTTTGAACAACGCGTTTGTGCTACTGGACGAAGCCCAGAACACCACACCCATGCAGATCAAAATGTTCATGACGCGTATGGGACCTACCTCTAAAGTGATGATTAACGGTGACCGCACCCAGATTGACTTACCGCGCAACCAACGGTCGGGCTTAATTGAGGCGCTCACGGTGCTCAAAGACATTAAAGGCATTGGCTTCGTAGAGATGCACGCCGATGATGTGGTGCGCCACCGCCTGGTGAAGAACATTGTGGAGGCGTACACCAAATTTGACGAAAAACGCCAGAAAGAGCGCGAAGAGCGTGAGCAGGCTGGCGCCGATTTCCAGGATGCCCCTCGCCATCGCCAGAACTTCCGCCGTCATAACGACTAAATTTTACTTCGGCACAGGTGCCTTCTCTTTAAGGGGAGCGCACCTGTGCCGATTTCTTTTTGAGCAGGTAGAAAGCTTTCTTTTGAAGAAGATGGGAAACATACCAGATGCTTTGAATTCTGTGAACTGGCAGGTACGGCTGGCAGTGATTGGTTTGTATCCGTTTCTCACTTCTAACTCTGAAAACAACGTAGCATCATACAAACTGGAGCTGCATGGCTAAAACTGCATTGGCCGGCACGTTTCGTCTGGTGGGCAGTTTTGTTCTAGGGATTATCCTGTACCATTTGGTAGGCCGAAGTTTCTCTTACGCGGGAGAAGTTGCGGCTTTTTTTGTGCTCCTGTTTTTTGCCTCGGGGTGGATTGCTTTGAAACGCCCCTTAGCCCGCCGCCGCAGATGGGCCGGAATAACCGGTATGCTGGCCGTAACGACTTTCTCTTTTTGGGGCAGTTCCCTGAAAAACAAACCCGAAACCCTCCCGGTACCTGCGCAGGAAATTACCCATTACCGCCTCACGTTAATCAAAGCCGTAGCGCTCAAACCAAATTCGGTTAGTTCGGTGGGGCGGGTGGAAGCCGTTCAAGCCAAGGGCAAATGGATTCCCGCCAAGGGGCAGGTGGCAGTGTTTCTGCCCCGTTCAGAAAAAGCAGACGCCTTGCGCTACGGAGACCAACTGCTGGTGCAAGGCAGGCTGTCTCCGCCCGCCAAACCCGCCAATCCATATCAGTTTGACTACAAACGTTATCTGGCCCTGAAGCACATTCAATGGCAAGCCTATCTTCCTAACAGTACCTGGCTGACCATAGGCTATGCGCCGCCCAGCGCCGTAGTGGCTTTGAGCCTGAAAATCAGAAAACAGCTCGAAAACGCTTTTCTCCAACACGTCCACGCAAAACGCGAAGCCACCATTGCCAACGCGCTGGTGCTAGGCGTGCAGGACGACCTGGATGCTGCGCTGCGCAATGCATACGCCCGTACCGGCACCATGCACGTGCTGGCGGTGAGCGGTCTGCACGTGGGCCTGTTGTACGGCGTACTGCTGCTCTTTTTGAAACCCCTTCGGCGAAGCAAATCCAGTAAACTGCTGATCTTTCTGTTCATTGTGGGCATTGTCTGGTTTTACGCCTTCGTGACCGGGATGTCGGCTTCGGTGCTGCGGTCTGTGTGCATGTTCTCGCTGGTAGAACTGGGCCTGTTGCTGCGCCGAAAAGCTTCCATTCTGAATACGCTGGCTTTGGTGGCGTTGGCTCTGCTACTATATGAACCCAATTTCCTGTTCGATGTAGGTTTCCAGTTGAGTTTCCTGGCCGTGGCCGGTATTGTGCTGCTGCAACCCCTGTTCCTGAAACTTTGGTACCCAGAACGGAAGCCGGTGCGCTTAGTTTGGGAGTTACTGGCTATTTCTGTGGCGGCGCAGTTGGCAACGTTTCCATTGAGCCTCTATTACTTTCATCAGTTCCCGGTATATTTCTGGGTAGCCAACCTGGTGGCGGTGCCGCTGTCTTCCGGGGCTTTGTACCTAGGCATCGGGTTTATGCTGCTCTTTTGGGTGCCGGGCCTGAATACCGTCTTGGGTAGACTGCTGGAGTGGACGCTGTGGAGTATGAATGAGTTGCTGTTACGGCTGGAGCACTGGCCCGCGGCAGTACTGGATGGGTTTGTCATTACGCCCAGTCAGGTGGTGGCTTTGTATCTACTCATGATAGGGGCTGTCCTTTTTCTAGTGCAGAAAAGATTGTCTTGGCTGGTAGTGACCCTTTTGTGTCTGGCGTTTTTTACCGGCACCGAGCTAGCCGAGGCGCATCGGCAAGGCCGCACCAGAGAGTTGGTGATCCATAGCGTGAGAAGAAGCAGCGCGGTGAGTATGCTGCAGGGCCGGGAGGTCACCTTCTTCGCCGATTCTGCTTTCTATGCCCAACCCACGCTGTTTTCTTACCAGGTACAACCGTATTGGTGGGCCAGAGGTGTAAGGCAGGACTCTTCTTTAATGGGTTCTTTTCCCAAAGCAGGCTCTAAACAGAAGGTGCCTTACCACGTGACGCCGGAAGGGAACCGGCTGGTGGTCTGGCAGGGCAAACGGCTGCTCTGGCTTAAAAAGTTGCCGAAGAATTTGGCGCAGCTAGTTACGATAGATGCCCTTGTTTTGCAGCAGAATGTTTGGTTTGACGTAGCCAGGCTACAGACCACTTTCTCTACCCGAACTATTCTCCTGGACCAAACTAATTCTAGAAGGTACGTGGCCCGGAAGGCCGACGAACTTCGGGAGGCCGGGTACAAAGTCCATGTGCTGGAAGAAGACGGAGCGTGGTTGATCAGGTTGTAGGCAGGGGCATTTATGGAGTCATTTCTTTAAAACAGGATTAAACCCGCCTCCAGGTTGTTTAGGCGTTTTCATGCCAATTTTATTCCATTTTTCTATTCCAAAACGTATAATAAGGTTCTGGTAGTTAGACGATTAGCTATATATGCCTTTCGCTAGGCGGAAGGTTTGCTAACGAATTTAGTGTATTCGGTAAAGTGCTGTTTTGCAAGGTCTTATCAATGCTAAAAATATTTTAGTAAATACTTGTAAGTGGTTGAAAATCAAGGTGATTTATTGGTGTGAAAATTCACCTATTTGGCACTTTTAGAGAGGGGGTTCTGTTATCAATCTGTAATGAAACAAGGAATTAAATGCAGACGAAAATGAACCAAGCTAGTAACGAAGAGAAAGTGGTTAAGAAGAACAAAATCGAAAGTTTTGATATCTCCCGCTCTGATGAGACCATGCACTTGGCCGTTGATTTGGCGAAGTTCATTAAGGAGAATCGGCTGTATCAAAACATACAAGGCAAGGAGTACGTGAACGTGGAAGGCTGGCAGTACGCCGGTTCCCGTCTGGGTATTCTGCCCGTGGTAGATGCGCTCACCAACATGAGCGATAGCACTGAGATTAAGTACATGGCCAAAGTAAACCTGCTGAACCTGCGCACCGAGCAGATAGTAGGAGCGGGCTTTGCGCTGTGCTCTAACAAAGAGCAAGGCCGTAAGTACTACCAGGAATACGCTATCGCTTCTATGGCGCAGACCAGAGCCATTGGGAAAGCCTACCGTAACATCTTAGCCTGGATCATCAGAGCCGCCGGGTATGAACCAACTCCCGCTGAGGAGATGGACTACCAGGGCAACGTGACCGAGCAGAAGGCAGAGCAACCGGCTAAGCCCGCTGCCGCTCCTAAAACCATGAAAGCTGTTCCGGCCGACCCAGTTGTGGCGGAAGTTGCGCCCGCCCCTGTGCAGGCACCTGCCGCACCGGCACCAGTCGCCGAAGAAGCCACGGTGAAGTACGCTACCGCCAAGCAGAAGGAAGAAATCATTCGTCTGCTGAACAATCCGGTAATTACCCGTCAGGAGAAAACCAAAATGCTCCTGAACATCAACAAACTGGATGAGGAACGTGCCAAGCAGTCTATCCTGAAGTTGAAGAAAGTGATTGAAGACCGTGAGCATGAACAATCTGCCGCGGCTTAATGGCCTTACATAGAAGTGAATGTTAGAAGCCCGGCCTTTGGTCGGGTTTTCTGTTTTTAGGGTTTTTTGTTACCACCCTGCCCTTCGGGCACCCCTCCTACATTAGGAGGGGTGTTTCTGGTTGCCACCGCATAAACCGCTTGCTCAAAGGACCTCGTAGCGTCCGGAGGACCTGCGAGCGTCTGGGCCAATGGCTTTCCCTTCTCGCCAATCTGGAGATTGGCTGTCCGGTATGTGTTTAGAGCGCTGGCGCTAACTCTACGCACAACTCATCACAACCTTTACGCGTGTCAAGACTCCTTTATCTTTCTTCCAAGCCAGAAACCAGGATGGACAATGGGGCGCAACCATGAACTAATTCGTAATTTTGGCGCACCTATGGCAAACATTCAAGATATTCTGAAGCAGTATTGGGGGCATGAGGCGTTCAGGCCGGGGCAGGAGGAGATTATTACTTCGGTGCTGAAGGGGCAAGATACGTTGGCCATTCTGCCTACGGGCGGGGGGAAGTCTATCTGCTTTCAGGTGCCCACGCTGGTCATGGAAGGGGTGTGCATCGTAGTGTCTCCGTTGATTGCGCTCATGAAGGACCAGGTGGAAAACCTCAAGAAACGAGGCATTTCTGCGGCCGCTCTGCATGCGGGTCAGCCGGAACGGGAGCGCGATATCATTCTGGATAATTGCGTGTTTGGCGTGGTGCAGTTTCTGTACGTGTCGCCGGAGCGGTTGCAAACGGAGCTGTTTCTGGAGCGCGTGAAGCGCATGAATGTGTGTCTGTTGGCAGTAGATGAAGCGCACTGTATCTCGCAGTGGGGCTATGACTTCCGGCCGCCGTATCTGGAAATTGCCAAGCTGCGCGCGTTACTACCTGCCGTACCGGTACTAGCCTTGACAGCCTCGGCCACCGAAGCGGTGAAGGTGGACATTCAGGAGAAACTGAAGTTCAAAAAGCAGCAAGTCTTTCAGCAGAGCTTCGCCCGTAAAAATCTTTCTTATTCTGTGTTGCAGACGGAAGACAAGGAAGGCAGGCTGCGCGAGATATTACAGAAGATGAACGGCACGGGCATTGTCTACGTACGCAACCGCCGCCGCACCATGGAACTGGCGCAGTGGCTGCACAAGCAAGGCATCAAAGCAGCGGCCTACCACGCCGGCTTGCCGCACCAAACTCGCACCACCGCCCAAACCGATTGGATCATGGACCGCGTGCGCGTGATGGTGGCCACCAACGCCTTCGGTATGGGGATTGACAAACCAGACGTGCGCCTGGTGGTGCACCTGGACTTACCAGACTCTTTGGAAGCCTATTACCAAGAGGCGGGAAGGGCCGGCCGTGACGGGAAATACAGTTATGCCACGGTTTTGTTAGGCCCCGAAGATACAGGACTGCTTCTAAAGAAAACCGAGGAGGCGTATCCGCCGGTTGAGACCTTGAAGCGGGTGTACCAGGCGTTAGCTAATTTCTACCAACTGGCTACCGGCAGCGGCGCTTTCCAATCGTTTGACTTTGATTTAGCCGAATTCAGCCGCACGTACCAACTATCGCCTATTGAAGTTCACTTCGCCCTCAAGCAACTGGAATCTGAGGGGCTGCTGCAACTGAACGAGGGCTTCTATAGTCCCTCTAAAGTGACTTTCCTGCTGAGCAGCACCCAACTCTACGATTATCAAATTATAAACGAAGCGCTGGAACCGGTGATCAAAGGCTTGTTGCGCCTGTACGGCGGAGAGTTATACCGCGATTTTGTGAAGATTTCAGAGAAAGGACTGGCGAAACACATTTCGGTACCCGAAGCAACCGTACGGCAACAGTTACAGCACCTGCATCAGCGGAAAGTATTGGTGTATGAACCGCAGCATGACGGCCCCCAAGTGCAGTTCACCGCCCCCCGGTTTGATGCTGCTTCCCTGCCCATTGACCAGAAACGCCTGACGCTGTTCAGAGAACGGGCACTAGAAAAAGCCCATGCCGTCATCAATTTCATGCAGGACAACTCCCGGTGCCGCACTAATCAGATACTCGCGTATTTCGGGGAGCAGGCCACAGCGCCTTGCCGCATCTGTGATTACTGCCTGGCTCAGAAGAAGAAAAAGAAGCTGGCAGAAAACAAGCTCCACATGGAAGCCCGCGTCCTCAGTCATTTGAAAGAAACACCACTTCATCCTAAATCCATTGCCATGCACTTCAGCTCTTCGGAGCAGGAACTGCTAGGTGGGCTATTGCAAGAAATGCTGGAGAGTGGGGTGGTGGGTTATACCTCAGAAGGGAATCTACACCGAAAGGAGAATTAGTGTTTTTGGGTGTATATTTATGTTAAGTAATATTATATAGCTTTGCGTGCTTCCACCCATTTTTGGTAGTTTCTGCTGAAGCACCTGCTTGTATCCATACCGCTGCTGGCGCGAGCCTCCGGCTCGTGTTCGTACGCATTGCAGAGAGTACCTTGAGCCAGGGCCTTTCAGAGTAAACTGGTTTACACCCTGGTGTCCTACATCCCTTTGTCATCTTGGAAAGATCTTGTTGGCGAACTAGAAAGGCTTTGAAGAAACGACCTTACCGTTTGCTCACAAGATCCTTTCAGGATGACAAGAGAGGATGATCGCAGAATTCCGAAAAGGATGATTCGGAATGCGTGCGGACACGAACCGAAGGTTCGCGCCAGCGACTTCGGTAAAAGACCAAAACCTTTTCTGGTCTGTTTTTCTTAAAACCGCCAGTAAACAGAAATGGCAGCAAGAAATCTTGCTGCCATTTCTGTTTTAGTTGAAAGTAACTTAGGTCAAAGGAGTTTCTTCCATTTGCAGCGCAACCACGCCGGGCAGTTGCTTGCCTTCCATGTACTCCAGCAGCGCGCCGCCGCCGGTAGACACGTAAGACACGTCATGGCTATGTCCCATCTGGGTAACCGCTGCCGCTGAATCGCCGCCACCTATGAGAGAGTATGCGCCGTTCTTGGTGGCTACCACCACAGCCTCGGCAATGGCTTTGGTGCCGGTCGCAAAGTTCTCGAACTCAAATACGCCCATGGGGCCATTCCATAAAATGGTTTTAGAGTTCCGAACCACTTCAGCAAACGTAGCGATGGTGTCTGGTCCTATGTCCAAGCCCATCCAACCATCGGGAATGGTGCCGCTGGCTACTACCTGGGTGTTGGCGTTGTTGTCAAAGGCATCGGCAATCACGGTGTCAGAAGGCAAGTAGATTTTCACGCCTCTTTCCTCGGCTTTCTTCAGAAGTTCCAGTGTCAATTCCTGTTTGTCTTCTTCCAGCAATGAATTCCCGATGGAACCACCTTGGGCTTTGGCAAATGTATAGCTCATGCCGCCGCCAATGATAAGGTTGTCTACGCGGTCCAGCAACTGCTCAATTACCTGAATTTTGTCAGAGATTTTAGCCCCGCCCATGATAGCGGTGTACGGACGGTCGGCGTAGGAGAGAACGCGTTGCGCATTCTCTAGCTCGGCATGCATTACCATGCCGCATACTTTGTCATGGGGGAAGTATTCTGCCACAATAGCGGTAGAGGCGTGGGCACGGTGTGCGGTCCCGAAGGCATCGTTCACGTACACATCTCCTAACAGACTTAGTTTCTCGGCGAAGTTGCGATTTCCCTGCTCTTCTTCTTTGTGGAAACGCAGGTTTTCTACCAACAGAATCTGACCCGGTTTCAGGTTGTTCGCCATTTCCACGGCTTCAATACCAACACAATCAGAAGCAAACTGGATAGGCATCTGAAAAGCTTCCTCCAACGGTTTGAGCAGGTGCTTCAAAGAATATTTTTCCTCCGGTCCGCCCTTTGGTCTGCCCAGGTGAGACATGAGCACCACGGAGCCCCCATCATTCAAAATCCTTTTAATGGTAGGCACCGCTGCTCTAATACGGGTGTCATCCGTAATCTCAAAATTGCTGTTCAAAGGAACATTGAAATCTACCCGCACCAAGGCCCTTTTGCCCTGGAAATTGTATTGGCCAATCGTTATCATAGTCAGTTATTAGTTTGGTTCTTTCGGCTCACCCTGCGTAGACAGGCACGGCAAATATATGAATTGTTCTGAGTGTTGTTGGTGGCTTATACGCAAGCCGCTGTTTCAGGGCTAATTCTGGGAAAACAGACGAGAAGTGGAAGGTTGTCAGTTGTCAGTTGTTAGTTTTTAGCTGGTTCCTACCTGCTGTGCGTAGAGTTAGCGCTAGCGCTCTACGCACCAACGGACAGCCAATCTCCTGGTTGGCGTAACGGACAGACCATTGGCACAGACACTCGCAGGTCTGGAAGACACTGCGAGGTCTTGTGAGAAAAACTCCCCTCCTACTTTAGGAGGGATGCCCGGAAGGCGGGGTGGTAAAAAGGCGCTTCCAGAAGCATGAACCCCTAGCCGCGCTGCCACTTGTTTTTTACTAGAACCAAAACACCAAAATCAGTATCTTTGCCCTAATGAAAATTGGAATAATCTTCGGTGGACCGTCCCGGGAGCGCGAAATCTCATTCGCCGGTGGCCGCACCGTCTTCGATAATTTAGATAAGTCCCTGTTTGAGGCTGTGCCGGTATTTGCCGACAGCTTAGGGAATTTCATCCTGCTGGACTGGCATTACATCTACAAAGGCACCATCCGCGATTTCTATCCGCCGGTAGACGTGGTGCCCCACACCGAGCATGGCCTGCAGATGTACCTGGAAAGTCTGGGCAAACTGAGCGAGGAAGAACTGAATGACATTGCCTCTAGAGTAGGCCGACGGATTCATCCGCACCAGTTCAGGGAGCTGTTTGACTTCGCTTTCCTGACCTTGCACGGGCCGTATGGCGAGGATGGCAGCATCCAGGGCTTGCTGGAGTGGTACGGTATTCCGTATTCCGGTTCCGGCATCATGGCTTCGGCCATAGGCATTGACAAGATTGCGCAGAAAGCCATGTTGCAGCAGCACGGGTTCGCGACGCCGGATTACCGCATTCTGGGCTTGCAGGAGTGGCACGCCACCCAAGACCGCGCCGCGCTCTTAGACAATCTGGTGGCCGAGTTAGGCTTGCCGTTGGTGTTGAAAGCCCCGCACCAGGGTTCTTCCATTGGCGTTTCCATCATCAAAGAGAAAAACCTGCAGCAGTTTGAAGAAGCGGTAGCCCGTAGCCTGTTCTCGCTCACCATCCAGAAAAGTGAGTGGAACAGTAAAACTGCTGCGCAGCAACTGAATTTCGTGAAAACGCTGACTGATATCCGCGAGGGCATCGGCTTGCCAGTACAAACCCAGGACGGAAAACTGATTTACGCACCAGAGGAACTGTTGAACCTGCTTTCTGCCACTTTTGCCCAAAACGGCTCTGAAACACTCACACTTACTAATGTGGAGAGCGAGACGCAGGTGCTCATTGAGGCGTTTATCAACGGCCGCGAGTTTTCCTGTATTGTGGTGCAGGACCAGACCGGCAGACCATTGGCCTTACCGCCCACCGAAATCAGAAAAGGCGGCGAAGTCTTTGACTACCGCTCTAAATATTTGCCGGGCCTCAGCCGGAAAATCACGCCCATTGATTTGCCTACGGAGCAGATTCAGGAGATACGCCAGCAGTGCGAACGCCTGTATACCAGCCTGGGCTTTAACGTGTACGCGCGTCTGGACGGCTTTATCACTGATTCTGGCGAGATTTTCCTAAATGACCCCAACACCACGAGTGGCATGTTGCCTTCTTCGTTCTTCTTCCACCAGGCGGCTGAGATTGGGCTGAACCCCTCGCAGTTCCTGACCTACATTATCCGGACCTCTTTGGCCGAGCGGGTGAAATCTGGGAAAAACACGGCGCATTTAACGGCGTTGCTAAGAAGATTAGATTCGGCCATGGCCGATGAGCGCGCGCACCGCCACGACAAACTGCGGGTAGGCGTAATCATGGGTGGGTACTCGTCTGAGCGCCACATCTCCGTGGAAAGCGGCCGTAACATCTACGAGAAACTGGCCTCGTCTACCAAATACGAACCTATTCCCATTTTTCTGACCGGGAACGAGGAAACGCATCAGCTGTACCAGATTCCCATCAACATCATGTTGAAGGACAACGCGGATGATATTCGTGAAAAAATTGAAGCTTCAGAAGCGGGCGTTCCCACGCACCCGGTGCTGGCCCAAATTAAAGAAGCGGCCGCGGGAATTACACGTACGTACGCCGGTAACACGTTGCAAAAGCCGCAACGCCTGACGTATGAGCAACTGAAAAGCTTGGTAGATGCGGTGTTCATTGCCTTACACGGGAGACCGGGCGAAGATGGCGAGCTGCAGACGGAGCTGGAGAAATACTTGATTCCGTACAACGGGTCGGGCATACAGTCTTCTCAGGTGACCATCAATAAATTTGAGACCAACCGCATTCTGCGCGAGAACGGCGTACACGTGGCAGAGCACATGCTGGCCTTCAAGAAAGACTGGCAGGAAAACAAAGACGCGTTCTTCCAGCAGATTGAAAGCAGTTTCGCCTATCCGTTCATCGCCAAACCCGCCGATGACGGGTGTTCTTCGGCCGTGAAAAAGATAAAGAATCGCGAGGAACTGGAAGCGTTTGCCGAGTTGATTTTCCGGAATTCCGTTGAGATACCCGAGACTCCGGCGCAGATACTGAAATTGAGCTTCAAGGAAGAGGTGCCCATGAAAGGCTATTTCCTGATTGAAAACCTCATTTCGCGTGAGGGCGCGAAGCATTTCCTGGAGATTACGGGTGGTTTATTGACCAGCTACGGCCCCAACGGCCGCACCGAGTACGAAATATTTGAGGCTTCTGAAGCGTTGGCCGAAGGAGAAGTACTAAGTCTGGAGGAGAAGTTTCTGGCAGGAGAGGGACAGAACATTACCCCGGCCCGTTACGCCAGAGACCCACAGGAGCGGCAACGCATCTCTGACCTGGTGAAGCAGGACCTGAAACGGGTGGCCGAGATTCTGCGCATTGAAGGCTATGCCCGCATTGATGCCTTCGTGCGGGTGCACCAAGACGGCAGGGTGGAGACCATCATCATTGAGGTAAACTCGCTGCCCGGCATGACCCCGGCTACGTGTATTTTCCACCAGACGGCCATCAACGGCTATAAACCTTACGATTTCATTGACCGCATCCTGCAATTCGGTATGGAGCGCACCAAAAAAGTTATCTCTTAAGTAATGAGTGGTTTCCTGAAAGCCCAGTCGCTGGGTGACGTGTTCAAGCATCTGGCCATTATGGTGGTCATTGTGTTTCTGTTCTTGTTTCTGTTCTTCTTTGTGTACCTGCCCAGCACCACCAATCACGGCGAAACCATTTCGGTGCCCAATCTGACGGGGATGTCTGTAGACGAACTGGAAGATTTTCTCGCCGACAAAGACCTGCGCTTTTACGTGAGCGATTCTACTTATGAGCAGGGCAGAGCCCCGTTCACGGTAATTACCCAGGAGCCAAAAGCGGGTGAAAAGGTGAAAGAAGGCCGGAAAATCTACGTGAGCATCAACATGAAGAACCCGCCGCTCATTAAGATGCCGAAGCTCATTGAAGGTTCGGTGAAGAATGCCGAGATGATTCTGAAGAACTATGACCTGAACCTGGGCGAGATACGCTACGTGCCAGATTTAGCCGAGAACTCTATTTTGCGCCAGTTCGTGAACGGCCGCGAAATCAAGCCGGGTGAACCGGTGGCCAAAGGTTCGCGCATCGACCTGGAGGTAGGAAACGGCCTGGGTAATACCGAGCTGGATGTGCCTTCCTTGGTGGGCATGCCTATTGATGAGGCTGTCACTCTTGTGACCGGACAAGGTTTACAGATTGGTTCCGTTATTTACATGGAAGCACCCAACGGCGAGCTGGACGGAACCGTATTGAAGCAAAGACCCATTGCCGGTGACAGTGTCAAAACCAAAATCAGAACCGGAGAATTAATAGACATTTGGGTGGCCGGGCCTCAACCGGTAACGCCTATTCAATAAGACAACCTATGCGCCAGCGGCTGATCCTCTTTCTAATGCTAATCTTGGGGGGATGGACAGCCCACGCACAGGTGTTAACGCCCTTAAACCAACTACCCGCCCACGTGGCGGGAGTGGGGCAAACCGCCGGAAAACCCACCGGTACCACGCCCCAGCCCCTCGCCCCCGGCGATACCCTTACCCTGCCGTTTTTTGACGATTTCGCCCAAAGCGAAGGCAATCCAGATGCTACGCGTTGGCTCACCCGCGGCGGCGTTTCCGTCACCAACCGGTTAGCGGCCAATCCACCGTCCATTTTCGCGGCTTCTTTTGATGGCTTGAACGCCGAAGGGCAGCCGTACGGCACCACCAACACCGCTGGCCCTACTGATACGCTTACCTCCAAACCATTGAACCTAGGCACCCAGCAGCCGCAAGACTCATTGTACCTTAGTTTTTACTGGCAAGCGGGTGGGTTGGTAGATGCCCCAGACTTTTCCACTTCTAACCTGTATTCCCTGCAACTGGAGTTCAAAGAGGCAAACGGCACCTGGAATCCGGTGTGGTCGCAGCGAGGCAACGGGCGCTCCACGGCGTTTGCGCCGGTGATGGTGGCCCTCCGGGAAAGCCGCTACCTCTACAGTGGTTTCCAGTTCCGGTGGGTGAGCAGCGGCAGCCGAAATGGCCTGCGCGATGTCTGGCACGTGGATTATGTGTACCTGGACCGTAACCGCCGGCAAGGCCAACTCCAAACCTTTGATGTGGCGTTAACCCAACGCCTTCCTTCGTTGCTGCAACGGTACAGCGCCATGCCCATCTGGCAATTTCTGGAGAACCCGACCGGGGAGACCCGGCAACAAGTGGGTTCTGAACTGGCCAACCTCAGCAATGTGCCCGCCGCCCTCAGTTGGCGCGCCTACGTCCAGAATCTGACCACCAGTGCCGTAGATACCTTCCTGCGCGGAAGTGCGCCGGTCAATGCCGGAGTCAGGACGCCTATCACTGCTTCACCTTCCAGCTCTTTCCTGAGCAGCCAGAACCAGCCCTATTTCTTAGAGACCGTTCTGTTCCTGAACACGAAAGAACCCAATTTCTACACCCGCTACAATGACACCCTCCGGCGGCGGACAGACCTGCAGGACTTCTATGCCTATGATGACGGCTCCGCCGAAACCGGGTTCAGTTATCCATCGGGAACTGCCGTGCAGTTGGGCTATCAGTTTGACGTAAACAAGGCAGACAGAATCAAAGCCGTTCGGATGTTCTTTACCGGCACCAACACTCCCGGCACCGAACTGTTCCTGCGCATCTGGACCGATAACAACGGCAAACCCACCGACCAACCCATGTACGAGCAACGCTTTGTGTTACCCGCTGCTATTGGGTTGAATAACTGGCTGGATATAACGCTTGACCGGCAGATAGAGGTGCAAGGCCGCTTTTACGTGGGCTACCGGCAACCATCCGGCGGCGTATTTGTGAACGTAGGGTTTGACTTGAACGAGAATACAGATGGCAAACTCTTCGCTTCGAATGGAGCCACTGCCTGGAGCGCCGTTGAAAACCTAGGCGGCGCTTTGCTCTTGAGACCGGTTATGACTGGTACGCTCACAGCAGCCGAAGAGGAATTGGCCTTAACAGAAACCCTTTTGTACCCCAACCCAAGCACCACCGGGCAGATTCATTTAAGTCAGGCGTTTGACCAGGTAGAGCTCTATACGTTTACGGGCCAATTACTCCAAATCTGGTCTAAAGTGGCGCAAGGGCAGCGTTTAACTTTACCGGCCGCACTCCCCACCGGAATTTATCTTGTAAAAGCCCGAAAAGGAAGCCAACTTAGAACCGCTAAACTAATTCTCCAAAAATGATTACTGCAGACATTACCGCCGCTGAACTGAAACAACGCTTAGCCAATAATGAAACTCCTATCTTGATTGATGTGCGCGAGCCTTGGGAACACGAAGAGCAAAGCATTGCCGGTGCCAAGTTGATTCCGTTGGGCTCTCTACCCGAGCGCATCCATGAACTGGAGGAATACAAAGACCAGGAAGTTCTGGTCCATTGCCGCTCTGGCAAGCGTTCCGCCACCGCCCAAGCCATCATGCAACAGCAAGGATTTACCAACGTGCGCAACGTGTTAGGCGGCATGTTGGCCTACAACGAGGCATAGTTTTACCTATAACCTGATTGCTCGTTTTCAAGGCTGCTTTTCAGAAAACGGCCCGAAAACGAGCCTCTTTTTCAAACCTTCCGGGTTTCAGAGCTAATCCTACGGTAAGCCCTCGTTCGTTAAGAACTCAGGAAAAGGTAGTGCTTTGCCGAAAACCGGGAATGCAATTCTCTCTTACCCAATAGAACCTCGTCAGCCTTTCGGCACCGGAAACTGACCTAAAAACCGATCTCACTTTCTCATGGCGCTATTTGATCTAATAGGCAACACACCACTGGTAGAGTTAAAGAATATCAATCCGGCTAAAAACGTAAAAATCTTCGCGAAACTGGAAGGGCAGAACCCAGGCGGAAGCGTGAAGGACCGGGCGGCGTACTACATGATCAAAAATGCCTTGGACCGGGGAGACATAAAGCCCGGCGACCGGCTGGTAGAGGCCACGAGCGGCAATACCGGTATTGCCTTGGCGATGATCGCCCAAACCATGGGTGTGCAGATGACGCTGATCATGCCCGATAATTCTACGGCTGAGCGGGTGAAATCCATGCAGGCGTACGGGGCGAAGGTGATTTTAACGCCCGCCGCCCAGAACATTGAATACTCCCGCGCTTTGGCAGATGAGATGGTCGTGAAAGAGGGCTACTTCATGCTGAACCAGTTCGCCAACGCCGATAATCACCAGGCTCATTACCAGACCACCGGACCTGAGATCTGGCGCGATACACAAGGCACCGTTACCCATTTTGTTTCGGCTATGGGCACTACCGGTACTATTATGGGCGTATCAAGGTATTTGAAAGAGCAGAATCCAGGGATCCAAATTGTGGGTACTCAGCCCTCGCAGGGTTCCAGCATTCCCGGCATCCGCCGTTGGTCGCCTGAGTTTCTTCCCAAAATCTACGAGAAAGAAAGGGTAGACCGCCTGGTGGACATCAGTGAGCAGCAAGCCACCCTTATGACCAGAAAGCTGGCCAAAGAAGAAGGAATTTTGGCCGGTATGAGCAGCGGAGGCGCCTTGGAAGCCAGTTTGCAAGTAGCCCAGGAACTGGAAGAAGGCGTCATTGTCTTTATTGTCTGTGACCGGGGAGACCGTTACCTCAGTACCGACCTCTTTGAGTAAACGTAGTCATTTGAAGCTAGATAGCGACTGCAGTTACCAGCAGCAACTCTGTTTCAGGGCTATTTTCAAGAAAACAGCCCTGAAACAAAGCATCAGTCAATGATAAAAGGCGCGGGGCTGAAACAAAGGACGAACACAACCAAGGCGAACCAACCCAATAAGATTCTTCCTCGGCTTAACGGCTCTTCATTGGGACTTGGTGGGTGGAAGACTCCAAGTGCTTTAGACAACACCAATCCGAAGACCAGCCAACCATTGTAGCCTTGCACCTGGGGCCAGATGAACTGGACCAATAACTGAAGACTCAGCACACCGGCGGCCACCAGCACCCCTCTTCGGACCTCTGGAAACAAAGGGCGGAATACGATTAGCAGGTAAAGCACATATCCGGCCCATTTCCACCAATCTTCGTCTAAATTGATTTCCAGCGAAAGCAGTCCCAGGCCCGCATAAAAGATGAAAATGGTGTACAGAATGGGCGATAAGCGGTTGAAGCGTTCGTAACCCATCATGCCGTACAGAATGTGTCCGCCGTCTAACTGCCCAATGGGCAACAGGTTCAAAGCAGTAAAGAACAGCGAGAGAAACCCGGCAAACAGCAGCGGGTAATGCACAATTTCGTACCTGCTGGGCAGCAAAGCAGGGTCAGCCACCAGCTTTTCGAAAAGCCAGAACAGGAGGTTTCGGCCTATGGCCAAATCATCTGCCCGGTAATAAACATGCGCCTCGTAGTTCTGCCCCCAAACACGGTAATCTGGATGGATGGAAAACAGGTATTCCAACGGGGGAAGGTGCGTGAAGCCATACGCCAGTAACGCCAGCGCCAATGCAAAGCCCGCCAAAGGTCCCGCAATCCCGATATCAAAGAACTCCTTCCGGGAGAAAATGCGTTCTTTGATTCTTATGAAAGCGCCCATAGTTCCAATCCCGAAGGTGACTCCCAGCCAAATGGGAATGTAATACGGCAACGTTACCCGTACTCGGTAATACCGGGCAGTCAGGTAATGGCCAAATTCATGGACGGTCAGAAAACCCAGAAACGCCGACGAGAACACCAGTCCGCCCAGTACCTGCTGCCAGGTGATAGCCGGGGGCCAGATGAATCCCTCAAAGCCGTAAAAGAACGATCTGCCGTACCGCCATTCGGCCCCGGCCAGGGTAGTGGTGACCAAGGTGAGCAGAAACAGCAGTACGTGCAGCGCCAGCTTACGCGCCATGTTGGGGCAGCGCCTCCTTCAGCACCTGGTTTATGGTAAGGGGAGGAGCCAGGTGAATGGTTTGCAGGCCTACCTGTTTGGCACCCTCAATGTGCTGGATACTGTCATCAATGAACAGCGTCTCTTCGCGTTTCAGGCCGTTTTCTGTTAAAATATGCTCAAAAACGGCACCGCCCGGCTTGCGCATGCGCACCAAATGTGAGTAATACGTTTTGTCAAAGAGGCTGTCCAGGCTGGGTATCCCGAAGTTGTCTTCCACAATTTTATTGAAGGCGAGCATGTGGATGGCATTGGTGTTGCTGAGCAGGAACAGGCGGTAATGTTTTCCTAACTCCTGTAGCAGTTCAATGCGCTCGGCCGGAATATCCAGGAGCAAACTGTTCCAGGCTTCATCAATCTGTTCATCAGACGCCTCAATAAAATATTCGGCCCGAAGACCTTCTCTGAATTCCTCAGAGGAAATATCTCCGCGTTCATAGAGGTCAAATAGTTCAGACTGAGCCTTTTGGCTGAAGTCTACGTTTGCGCCGGTTTTACCGTACGCCTTGAGGGCATCGGTTCCTTTGGCATAGTCAATGTTGATGATGACCCCACCCAGGTCAAAAATGATATTCTTTACAGAAGAAAAGTCCACGAGATTACGGGTTTTGTTTTGCGTTTTAAAACACAAATGTGTAGAATTGCACTCCCAAATCAAAGATTTGGCCGGGCCTATAGCTCATTCGGTTAGAGCAACTGACTCATAATCAGTAGGTGCTTGGTTCGATTCCAAGTGGGCCCACGTTGATAATCAGGCACTTACATCGTTAAATCGAAGTAAGTGCTTTTTTGTTTGCAAACAATTTGAGAAACATTTTAGCTTGTACGAAAGGTAACCCAAGTCACAAGGGAAAGCGCACAAAATTACTTCCTGCCTCTCTTTCTGAACAACTAACTATATTTTCTTTAACTTGAAGTTAGCTAAGAGTAGGTTTTTTCCAACTTCTCTAGCAATAGAAATGGTGTCTCATAAAGGCTATTGCATACACAAATACATGTTTGAACTTAGACGACATCATGTACAAAGATTCCGGTGCTGATAGTAAATTAGATTATGTAGGGCAGACCTCTTGGGTGATGTTCCTGCGCTACCTGGATTTCAGAGTTATCTATATGGAAGCAGCTTGGCAGTGTAGGGGGTTATAGTTGTTTTACAGATTCTGCTTTATTGTAAAAAGAAATAAAGAAACAGATAGAGGGAGTACACTATGCCTGATATATCAGCTGCAGCCAAACCAGAAAATACAGCTGGGCTCTTTGAGAAAGTAGCAGCCCTCATCTCTGATGCCCGCCGTAAAGTGGTCGCTACGGTAAACCTCACCATGGTGCACACCTACTTTGAGATTGGGCGCATGATTGTGGAAGAAGAGCAGCAAGGCAAGGAACGAGCTGCCTATGGCAAAGCCTTGCTCAAAGAGCTTTCGCAACGATTAAGCAATGCCTTTGGAGAAGGTTTCTCAGTAGACAATCTGGAGCGGATGCGTTTCTTTTACCAAACGTATGCCCCGCAGATTTCCGCAACACCTTTGCGGAAATCTGATGAAGCGGAAGGTACAGTAAGCAAAAAGCAGGTGATTGAACAAGGACCGGCCTTCACCTTATCCTGGTCGCATTACATCCGGCTCATGCGCATAGAGAATCTGGCTGAACGACGGTTTTATGAATTGGAATGCGCCCAAAATAACTGGAGCCTGAAAGAACTGCAACGCCAATTTGACAGCGCCTTGTATGAACGCCTGGCGCTAAGCCGGGACAAGGAACAGGTAAAGGAACTAGCCGAAAAAGGCCAGCAACTCCAGCGACCACAAGATGTGGTGAAAGACCCGTACGTGCTGGAGTTTCTGGGGCTGAAAGAAGAAGCAGTTTATTCAGAGTCCACCCTGGAGCACCGCATCATTGATGAACTGCAGCATTTCTTGCTGGAGCTGGGCAAAGGCTTCACGTTTGTGGGGCGGCAGGTGCGGTTTTCCTTTGACGACAAGCATTTCAGGGTAGACCTGGTGTTCTATCACCGCTTCCTGCGGTGCTTTGTGCTCTTAGACCTCAAGATTGGCGAGGTGAGTCACCAGGACCTAGGGCAAATGCAGATGTATGTGAACTATTATGACCGCTTTGTGAAAACCGAGGACGAGAACCCTACCATCGGCATCATTCTATGCAAAGAGAAAATCAACGCGCTGGTAGAAATAACTCTGCCTAAAGAAAACAACCAGATCTTCGCTAGTAAATACCAGACCTTTTTGCCTAGTAAGGAAGAGTTGAAGGCGATTTTAATGGATATGATCGAAGATGAGAGAATAAGCGGGAGTGAGCAATGAATAAAGTTTGCTTGAGTATGCAACCTTTTATTGAAATAGGACTCTGATTCAATAAAAGGTTAAATAAAGGAGGTTCTATAAATGGTGCCTTAAAAAGAAAAGATACAGAACGGCAGGAAGCTATGTTGCAACAGGAAAAGATGGAAGATAGAACACTTTTTTGAAAGGCCTTCAACTTCACAAGAACCCTGGTCAGGCATGATTACAAAGCGCAGAATTACCTAGGCTTTTCCCTCTAGGCCTATATGAAAATGATTAAGGTATTCTTGATATAACTGCCTTCTAATCAGTAGGTGCTTGGTTCGATTCCAAACGGATCACTTCATAATCAGCCACTTACGAGGTAAAACTTGTAGGTGGCTTTTTTATTTGCATACAATTTGCACACAGAATATCTGATACATTGAGGATTCTGCATTTCTAAGTCATACACCAACTATCTCAATCCCCATCAGTACCTCAGAAGTGCAGTGTCGTTTTTTGGGGTGTTGGTTCCTGTTACATCATTGTTTTATGAAAGCAATTATGGTACAATTCCATGGCGGCTTTCTTGGTGTAAATCGAATTATCTAACTTTATTTCATGTATGTACAATGATTTACTTCAAATATTGCAACAATTAGTATAGGACTAATTTGTAATTTTGTGGGAGACACGACATAACACGCTGAAGCACTGTGGGAGTAAAAATAAATGAGTCGGTCTGGGAGAAGCTGACATGTCTTTCCAATGACCTGCTCTGCACTTTTGATAGGAATGGGGTCGTCCTCCAAGTCAATGATACCAGTAAACGCATTCTTGGGTACACCTCTGAGGAGATAATCGGCCGACCTTTTACAGAGTTCCTCCACCCCAACGACCTAACCAACTCAGAACAAGCCCTAAAGCGGGTAGTAAGCGGCAAAAGTCTGACTAACTTTGAGAACCGCTTCTTCCGGAAAGACGGTAATCCCGTGTACCTGCAATGGACTACCACCTGTTCCTCAGAAAACGGATGGGTTTACGCCATGGCCCGGGACATTACCGAACTGAGAATTGGGCGAAGCAAACTGGAGGAGAGCGAGCAACGTTTCAGGACGTTATTCAATCATCACCAGGACATCGTTTTTTTTGAAGACCCAACGGGTTTGGTCACGGAGGTAAACCAAAGCTTTTGTGATACTTTCTCTATCTCAAGAGAGATGGCAACCAACACCCGCATCTCCACTTTCCTGCCATCGGCACTCAGGCCTCTGTCAGATGCGTCGTTGCAGGCCGCCCTGGCTGGCAGCACCATGCGAAGCGACGTAGAACTGACCCTCAAAAATGGCGACAGAAAGGTGTATGATGCTGTCAAGTACCCCATCAAAGTGAACGGGGAGATTATTGGGGTGCAAACCGTGGCCCGGGATATTACCCCCATGGTGCGCGCCTATGAGACGTCCCAAAGGCAAGCCGAGAAATTGAACACCATTCTGGAGAGCATCACAGACGGGTTCTTTACGGTGAACAAGGACTGGAAAATCACCTACATTAACAGAGAAGCAGAAAAACTTCTGCCCTTTGACAGGAACCTCCACATAGGCGTAAATCTCTGGGATGTTTTCCCTGGTGAATTTGGGGGGGAGTTCTACGCAAACTACCAGCACGCTTTTGACACAGGTGAAACCGTCAATTTCACCGCTTACCTGAAGGAACACGGTAAGTGGCTAAAGGTAAAAGGGTACCCGTCTGAGGAAGGGATCTCAGTCTACTTTGATGACATTACCGTGCAGGTAGAGGCGCAACAAGAAGTAGAGAAGCTGTCGCTGGTGGCCAGCAAAACGTCAAACGGAGTGGTCATAACAGATGCTAATGGATTGACTGAGTGGGTGAACGACGCCTTCACGAACCTGACAGGCTATACTCTTTCTGATGTAAGGGGCAAAAAGCCAGGGGATCTGCTACGAGGGAAGGAAACCGACCCAGAAAGTGTGAGGTATATGGACGATATGCTTAGAAAGCGTGTTCCCTTCAATATCAACCTCATCAATTACAAAAAATCTGGGGAGAAATTCTGGGTTGCCATGGATATTACGCCCGTGTTGGATGAGGCTGGTAATCTCATAAAGTTTATTGCCATACAGAAAGACATTACTGAAAGGGTAAGGGAGCGGCAGGAACTTGAGAAGCTTTCATTGGTGACCAGCAATATCACCAATGGCGTAGTCATCACCAACGCAGAGGGCAAAATTGATTACGTCAACAAAGGATTCACCACTCTCACCGGATATAGTTTTGAGGAGGCTATTGGGCAAGCCCCATACGACTTATTGTACCACGAGCGCACTGATGTGGAAGCCTACCGTGAGGAGAATAAGAAGATAATCAGCGGAGAGCCTACCTCTTTTGAGATCCTCAACCGAAGAAAGGATGGAAACAGGGTGTGGCTGCATGTGCAGAAAAGCCCCATTATAGGGGAAAACGGGGAGATCAAAGGAGCCATTGCCATCCAGTCTGATATCACTGAAAGGATTAAGACCCAGCAGGAGCTGGAGAAACTCTCATTGGTGGCCAGCAAAACCAAAAATGGCGTGCTCATCGCCAACGGTGACTGGAAAATTGAGTGGGTGAATGAAGGCTTCACCCGCCTTTACGGCTACAGGATAGACGAGGTGGCGGGCAAGGAACCCTCAGAATTTCTGCACTCCCCAAAAACCGACAAAAGCAAATTCGCGGCCTTGGAAGGGAAATTACTCAGCGGAGAGTCCATCTCGTTTGAGGTGCTCAATGTGAGGAAAGACCGGGAGGAGGTGTGGGTGAACATTGAAATTACCCCTGTGCTTGACCAGCACGGCAGCATCACCCATTACATGGAAGTCCAGACCGATATTACGGAACTGAAGACTTCGGAACTGGAGTTGTCCCGGCTAGCCGAGGACCTCTACCGGAAGAACTCAGATCTGCAGCAGTTTACGTACGTGGTGTCTCATGTGCTGCGCCAGCACGGAGCAAACATCCTGGGCCTCACCAACCTGCTGATGAAAGAGGACAAGCATTCAGGCATGTATGAACGCTCCATGGCTTTCCTGCGGCAGAGTGCCTACAAGCTGGATGATGTGCTCAGGGATATGAACACAATTCTGACCATTAGGGAAAACAGAGCCAGTCTGGAAATGGAGCGGGTAGAAGTGTACCCAGTGTTGCGGGAGGCGTTGGTTCCCTTTAAAGAGCGAGTGCAAACGGTAGGGGGCAAGCTCACCATTAATCTCCCAGAGGGTATGACTATTAAAGCTAACCGGGCTTACCTGCACAGTATCTTCCACCAACTGCTTTCCAACGCGGTCAAGTTCCGCTCTCCCGGACGCCTGCTGGAGATCAGCGTAAAGTGCCTGGGAAGCACCGAGGCCGGTGCCTTGTTCAGCATCAGTGACAACGGAACTGGCTTTGATTCTAAAAAAGAGGAGAAAAACCTCTTCAAGCTTTACAAGCGGTTCCACACGCAGCAAGAGGGCCGGGGCATAGGTCTGTACCTCACCAAGCAACAAGTAGAGTCCATGGGCGGACGCATAGAGGTTAGCAGCAGAGAAGGAAAAGGCACTGAATTCATTTTATATTTGCCTCACAAATGAGAATCTACTTAATTGACGATGACGAGGTGAGTAATTTCCTTTTTGAGGGCATTCTCACCAAAGTGGCGCCTGCATTTGCCATCCGTGCTTTTCAATCTGGCATAGATGCTCTGGAGGTGATAGATGCAGGTGGTGCCAGTGAGTACCCCGAGCTGATGTTTGTAGATCTGTCTATGCCCATCATGGACGGCTGGGAATTCCTGAAGGAATTGGGGAAACGCCACCCGGGGCTAAACAGCAGGGTGTACATTCTCACTTCCTCCATACGGGAAGCAGATGAGGCAGAAAGCAAGGTGCATCCCCTGGTGACAGGATTTCTCCAGAAACCGCTAATGCAAGAAGGAATCATGTCTATACTGGCTACTTCCCTTGTAAAAGGGAGCAGTACCTGATTCCAACTCATTCTTACAAAAACAGCCCCAAAACGAAGTCACTGCAACCACCAGAGTTGTTGGCAATGACTTCGTTTTGGGGCTGTTTTCTGAATTTTAAGGCTGTTTTGACTTGTCCTTAACGGGTAGTTTTCAAGTTTACCTGCCCGGTCTGCAATCCTTTACCTTTCACTGATAATTCAATGTCTCCGGCCTGTTCCGTGGACTGCACCAAGACTACCAGTTTTCCGCTGAACAGTTTCATGGTGGGTAGGTGGAATTGCTCCAGAGAGGTGGGGTCGCCGTTGCAGGCTGCCCGGTAGTTTCCTTTGCCTTTCACGCTGAAGTTGAGTTGGTTTGTGGCCAGCGGGCACGGGTTGCCGTCTTTGTCCACCACAGATACCGTTACGAAGGAAATATCTTTACCATCTGCACTGATCTGGGTCCTGTCTGGCTGAAGCACAATCTTATGCGGTTTTCCGGCGGTCTTCACTTCTCTTTCAGCTACGGGTTTGCCGTCTTTCCCGAAGGCGACTACCTTGACGGTGCCCGGCTCATATTTCACGTCCATCCACATCAGGCGATACCGGTTTTGTGGGGTGGCCGCGTGTTTTTTCTGGATGCCCATGCTTTTGCCGTTCACGAACAGCTCGGCGCTGTCATAGTTGGTGTACACGAATACCGGGGTGGTCTGGCCTTCGCGGCCTTCCCAGTTCCAGTGCGGCAGAATATGCAAGGTTTCTTCGGTCTTGTTCCAGCGGCTGCGGTATAAGTAGAATCGATCCTTGGGCAAGCCCGCCAGATCGTTTATCCCAAAGTACGAGCTACGCGAAGGCCATTTGTTATCATAAGGGGTGGGTTCGCCCAGGTAGTCAAAACCGGTCCAGACAAACTCGCCAATAACCCAGGGTTTATCGTCTTGCAAGACAAAATCATCGTCGGGCAGGTTAGACCAACTGCAGTACTCCAGGTCATAGGATGAACTCTGGAAATCTGGGTACTGCTTTTCTATAGCCTTTTCCACCGGGAATTTGTACACGCCGCGCGAACTCACGGTAGAAGCTGTCTCGGAGCCTAGAATATATCCTTGCGGGAAAGCTTTGAAGGCTTCCTCATACAAGTGCACCCGGTAGTTGAGCCCCGGAATGTCTAAAAGCGCCCCAAAACCCGAGGCCATGGTGGCTTTCACCTGGTCCATGCCCACGGTCACGGGGCGGGTAGGGTCTTCGCGGTGGAAGATGTCCTGCAGCCATTTGGCGCGTTTCACGCCCTCGGCCCCCCATTGGTCGGGTACTTCGTTTCCGGAGCTCCACATCACAATGGACGGATGGTTGCGGGTGGCATGCACCAGGTTCACTACGTCTTTCTCGGCATACTCTTCAAAGAAGCGGTTGTAGCCGTTCTTCACTTTCGGTTTGGCCCATTCGTCAAAGCTTTCTGCCAGGAACATGAATCCCATCTCATCGGCTAGCTCCAGTTGCTCAATGGAAGGCATGTTGTGCGAACTCCGGATGGCGTCACAGCCCATGTCTTTCAGAATCTGCAATTGTCGGCGCAGCGCGGCCTTGTTGACGGCAGCGCCCAGCGGCCCTAAATCATGGTGCAGACACACGCCTTTGAATTTGCGCACTTTCCCGTTCAGGCTAAAACCTACGTTAGGCTTGTAGCTGATCTCGCGTATGCCAAAGCGGGTTTTCACTTCGTCTTTGAGTTCCTTTCCCGCGTACAACCTGGTGATGGCGGTGTACAGGTAAGGCGTTTCGGGGCTCCAAAGCTGCGGGCGGGCGACGGCCAGGTTTTGCTCAAACTCCTTCCCGAACAGCTTGCCGGTGCTGTCTGTAGCCACGGTAGTACCTTTGGCGTCTACAATCTGGGTTACCACCCGCACATTGTTACCCGTTACCTTGGTTTTGATGTTCACTTTGGCCTGCTCCGCTGAAATAAACGGCGTAGTGACAAACGTGCCCCATTGGTCAATACTTTCCTGGTTTTTGACCACCACCTGCACCTTGCGGTACAATCCCGCGCCCGGGTACCAGCGCGAAGACTGGCCCTGGTTGCTCAGTTGAACGGCCAAGGTGTTTTTCTTTCCCTGCTGCACCTGGTCTGTAATGTCAAAGTAAAAGTAGTTGTAGCCGTAAGCCCATTCTCCCACTTTCTGGCCGTTCAGGTACACTCTTGGTTCGCTCATGGCGCCTTCAAAGACAATCAGGACTTTCTGTCCTTTCTGGTAGTGCGGCAGCGTGAACTCGTTGCGGTACCAGGCTTCCCCTATGTAAGGCAAGGCCCCGGTTCTGCCCGTTTTCTCTGACGGTACTTTCTCGCCGTTCTGCTCAATGGCCACCACCTGTTTGTCTACTTCTTTGTCATAAGGACCATAAATAGCCCAATCATGCGGAACGGTTACCTTTTGCCAGTTTTTGTCATTGAACCCAACCTGGTAGGCCTGCTCATTCTTTCCTTTTTTGAACTTCCAGTTATCCGTTAGTTCCGTGACTACCCTCACCTGCGCCAGGGAAATCTGCGAAACCAATACCAAACCTAAAAATAACCACCTGTTTATCATGCCTTTTTGTGAAATAAGCCTAAAAATGAAGTTTTAAGTAGAGACACTTACCGTTCTTTTAAGAGATGCTCGCTCTGGTTTGCGCTCTAATTTGCTGTAAAGATAGGTTGAAATGGTGCGCTATGCTGCCCTGAGAACGTGGGAAACCGCTTTTGCCCTGGAGAGCACGACTCCGCACAGCGGTTGAGCAACGCTATCTTACCAGAAAGGCGTCCATGGCCTTGGTAGGTCGGCCGTTGGCTCCCCAGGCGCTCAATGGGTATTTGCTCCAGCTTCTGGCTCCTTGCGGCTCCCAGTAAATCACGCCCAACCCTTTGCCCCCGGGCACGGCTTTCACTTTCTGCTGAACGGCCACCAGCATATCATACGTGTTCTGGGGTTTGGTATCTTCGCCGCCAACTTCTACCACCATCACTTCTTTGCCGTAGCGGCTTGCCATGTCAGTCAGGTTATGGCCAAGATCATCAATGGAAAGGGTGTAATCTGGGTTACCCGGCAGCCAGTAAGGATAATAAGATAGTCCAATCACGTCGTATTTGGCCCCGTGCGCCTTGGCGTTGTCAAACCAGGTTCTGAACCGTTGGTTGTTGTTGCCTTGGTCTACATGGAGGATCACTTTGGAACTGGGGCTAACGGCTTTGATGGCGTTATACCCTTGGTTGATAAGCTGGGCCAACTGCGGCCAGTTAGAAACGCTTCCTTCGGGGTAGATCATGCCGCCGGGGGTTTCATTGCCTACTTGCACCCATTCAGGAGTAACGCCGGCCTTCTTCAGATCGCTCATGACATCATAGGTGTAGTTATACACGTCCTTCAGGAGCTGGGGAAAATCATGACCTTCCCAGGCGGCGGGTTTTTTCTGTTTTCCGGGGTCGGCCCAAGTGTCACTGTAATGGAAATTGATCATGACCCGCATGCCCCATTTTTGCGCCCTCACGGCCATGGCTACGGTTTCCTCTTTGCTGTTATGCCCGCTTGCCGGGTCATTGGAGGGGTTCACCCACGTGCGCAGCCGGATGGTATTGATGCCATGGTCTTTCAGGATTTTGAAACAGTCCTGCTCCACGCCCTGGTCATCGTAGAACTTGTACCCGGTGGCTTCCATCTGCTGCAACCAGCCAATGTCGGCTCCTTTGGCGAAGCCACCACTTTTGGTGCCCAAATCCATGACACTGCAACTGCAGAAAATGGTGAGCAAGATGAGGCCCAGAAAAACGGATGTTGATGTCTTTGTCAAAGCTTTCTTTTGTTGAATGAAACTAAAGGTACATAATTTCAAGAAAGGGCAGAGGACGGGTGTTCCTTTTTAGGAAGGGAGACAAGCTGGTTTAGTGCGGTTTTGGAAAATTTAGCTTGGAATGATGCAAATTGTTTCACCTGTAGAAAGCAGTTTTCAGTGGGTGTTTCAGGGATTACTCCTTCTCTCATATTTTCATGCAAGAGGAAACTCTGTTTGAAAAAGGAGTAGCCGTTTTGCGCGTGTTATCTGCTAAACTGCTTATTAACAGAAAGTAGGGTTGGTATTGTGCAGATGGAAATGTGCCGGAACGAAAAAACATAATACAAGGAATAGAGTTAAACCGAGTATGACTTCTTCAGAACCATTCTATAAGAAAAGTACGCTTATTCTGCTGGGTATCATTCTCCTGGTATATGTGCTTTTCACCTTGGCAGATATTCTGGTGCCCATTGCCTTCGCGCTGTTGCTCGCGATTTTGCTGAACCCATTGAATAGCCGGTTTTTACGCATGAAAGTGCCCGCGGTGCTGTCCATTCTGCTTACCCTGCTGATTGCCATTACCATTTTAGGGGCGGTGCTGTACCTGCTTTCGGCACAGATTATTCAGTTTGGTGAGATGGTGCCAGCCTTGAAACAGAAGTTCAGCCAAATCCTGACAGATCTTCAAACATTCGCTGAAACCACCTTCGGCATAGGCATTCAAAAACAGACGCAGCTTTTGAAGGACACCGCCAACAGCGGCACCGCGCTGGTAGGAAGAACCGTGAGTAGTGTGCTGGGCATCTTCAGTTTACTTTTCCTGATACCCGTGTACATCTTTCTGTTCCTGTTGTACAAGCCTTTGATCCTGAACTTCGTTTTTGAGGTGTTTTCGTCTAAAAACACCCATTACGTAGCCGATATTCTGCACGAAACCAAGTCGGCGATTCAGAGTTATATTGTGGGTTTGCTGATGGAGACGTGCATTGTGGCGGTGTTGAATTCAACCGCGTTGCTGTTGCTGGGCGTGCCGTACGCCATTCTTTTGGGAGTGATTGGCGCCATTCTGAATATGATTCCGTACGTAGGCGGCGTGATTGCTATTCTGCTGCCGGTGCTCATGGCTACCGTCACGGAGGACGGCTATACCACCCAATTAGCCATTGTGGGCGCGTATGCCGTTATCCAGTTTCTGGACAATAATGTGTTGGTGCCCCGTATTGTGTCTTCTAAGGTAAAGCTGAATGCGCTCATTTCCATTCTGGCCGTACTGCTGGGAGGTGCTCTGTGGGGCGTATCTGGTATGTTCCTGTCCATCCCGTTTGCCGCCGTCTTGAAAATAATCTTTGACCGCATAGAAAACCTGAAGCCCTGGGGCAAACTGCTGGGTGACGATATCCCCGCCACCTATCCCGGACAGGTTTCCCCCATCGTGCCTGCGCCAAACAAAGTGGAGCCATTGGACTAAGTAATTCGCCTGGAGACTTTCTATTGAGTTGAACTGTGAGCTAGAAAATCAATGAGATTCCCTCATGTAGTGATGTTTATACCACCGGCTATTCAGGTTTAGAAAACCACCTATGCTACAGATACTTTCATGTAAGAGTAATTGCCTGTGATACTATCTTTGAAGGCGAAGAATGCTTTCAAGTACAGAAAGAGGTCGTTTTGCGGGTTCTCCTTCATGTTTCTCGCTTCCTGTATTAAGGTATCTAAATGCCAGAAGACGTAATCTGTGGTTTCTGAATTTTTTAAGATAGGGCTTTGGTTGAGCGCGTGTTTAAAAGCAGTGGTAATAGATAATACTTCCTCCACCTCTTCACCGCGCTCATAAACCTCAGACTGGAGTAGAGTTAACAGTCTCTCTGATATGCCTTCCTCTAAAAAACCATGAGCATCTGCCAAAGTAGTAGTGTAAGTGTTTTCCATGAATATAATATTTTATCTATTTTAATTATATTTACAAATGTAGCGCATTGATTTTGAATAAAAATTTCATTTTTCAAATAAGGTAATAGCAACAACTTAATAGATCTTAGAAGAGATAAACGGGGATTAGGGTGGTTTTTACGTGTTTTGTACTGATTCTGAGTCTCTGATAAAGCTGTCTAGGTTATAAGTTTTTTGCTTTTATAATATGAATATTTTTAAAAGGTGAGAAATATGGTTTTTGCATTTATTGAAAGAGTTGGTTTGTTGTGTTAAGTGTAATAGCCTGATATTGTGAAATATACTATACATGTAGGCTTGAAAGACTCTATCATGGAAAATGGCTGTTATCCCGGATAAGTCCTGTGTCTCTTCAAAGGCAACGTTTTATCATTTATGTGGTTAATTAACCGCATCCTGTTAAATTAGCCCCATCATACGTATTATCTGAACACATTATGTCCACTACAGACAACCAGAAACAAGCGCTTTTTCAAGAGATTGAGCAAGAACTGACCTCTAAAGGATTTTCCATCGCCAGCCAGGACCAGACCAGACCCTGGGGTGGATTCTTTGTGATTGATGAAAACCAGGCCCAACAATTTGCCGACACCTATTTTGACGGGATCTCAGTAGAGGATCTCCGGATTTCGGGGAAGTTAAGCCCTAAGATTCTGGTAGTGGCCCCAGACAAACGCCTCTCCTGGCAGTACCATCACCGCCGCGCCGAAATCTGGAAAGTAGTGAAAGGGAAAGTAGGCGTGGTGACCAGCCCCACAGATGAGGAAGGCGAACTGCAAAGACTGGAGCCCGGCGCTTTGATCACCCTCAAGCAATCTGAACGTCACCGGTTGGTGGGCTTAGACGGGTGGGGTGTACTAGCCGAAATCTGGCAGCACACAGACGCCTCCAACCCATCCAACGAAGACGACATTGTGCGCGTCCAGGACGATTTCGGCCGGTAAGTCAAACTATTTTGCAGCGTATTTCCGGGTAACTGCTTAGAAACAGGATACAGGCGCAAGTACACTTCTGATCTAGTTTTCTCTAAACTGCCCTGAAACAGTTTACTCCTTTGATAAGACTCTTTTATCTTACGCGATCAACAACTTTTTGAAGTGCTTTACACAACCTCCGTTTAAAAGCTGTTTTCCTGAAAACCGTCTTTAAACGGAGGTTTTGCTTTGTAAGGTGATCAAGGTTTGAGACTGCGGCTTATTGGATATTGACTAAGTATTTTATCTATCGGAATGAGCTGCTTACGGCTAAAAGTAAAATTGTGAATAGGGGCTCTTTTCTGTAAAACAGTACAAAAGCGGAGCTTCTGGGTACATAAAGTGGCAGTAGGGGAGTAGTACGCCTGTGTTTTAAGCCTTTTTAAATGCAAAAACAGGTAAATTTCTGGACATGAAGCAATTTTATATAACGCCTTCTGCCCAAAGATATTTTACCAGATTTGTTTCTGAGGTAGAATATTGCTAGTATTAATACGCATTCATCTTGCGGAAATGTGGGCTTCGCCTACATAATGGAACAAGAGAAGCTTACAGAAGATAGATCAATACAATTATATTTTAGGTTGGCACGGCCAATGACTTATGGGAAATTACAGTAAATGGTATCATCCGTATACCATCAATGAGAAGTACAGTGAGCGGGTGGCTTACTTTAGCATGGAGTTTGGGATTGATCAGGCCCTGAAAACCTATTCCGGCGGACTTGGCTATTTAGCCGGTTCCCACATGCGCAGCGCTTATGAATTGCGGCAGAATATGATTGGGATTGGTATTCTATGGAAGTACGGGTACTATGACCAGGTGCGGCAAGACGACCAGAAAATGGGCGTACAGTTCCTGAAGAAGTACTACACCTATCTGGAAGATCCGGAAATTAAATTTCAGGTAACGGTCCACAACAACCCGGTATGGGTGAAGGTACTGGTGCTGCCCGCTGAGACCTTCGGGACGGTGCCCATGTACTTCCTCACCACCGACATCGCCGAGAACGACTACATCAGCCGCACCATCACGCACCGTCTGTATGACCATGAATTGCCCACCCGTATTGCGCAAAGCATTATTTTAGGAGTTGGCGGAGCCAAGGTGATTGAAGCCTTGGGCGGCGTAGCCACCTACCACATGAACGAAGCACACGCCCTGCCGCTGGTTTTTCACTTGTTTGAAAAGTACCGCGATGTAGAGGAAGTGAAAAAGCGCATGGCGTTCACCACCCACACCCCAGAAAAAGCCGGAAACGAGGAAAATGAAGTGGAACTGCTCAACAAGATGTCCTTCTTTGGGGGATTGTCTATGGAGGAGGCCCGGGAGATTTCCGGTGCCCATGGTACGCAACTGGACTACACCTTAACCGCCCTCAGACTGTCTAAAATGGCCAACGGCGTGTCTCAACTGCACGGCGAGGTTTCCCGCGACATGTGGGAAGGGAATGAAGGCATCTGTGAGATAAAAGCCATCACCAACGCCCAGAACGTTAACTACTGGCAGAACCCAGAATTGCGGGCCGCCCTGGACGCCTACGAGGACGAACGCCTGGTGCAACTGAAGGCCGAGATGAAGAAGCCGCTCTTTGATATAGTGGCTGACCAAACCGGCAAAATCTTCCGGACGGATGTTCTCACCATTGTCTGGGCCCGTCGGTTTGCCGCCTACAAACGCGCCGATCTGCTGCTCCATGACCTGCACCGGTTCTTTGAACTCATTAACCGCGAAGGCCAACCTGTGCAAGTGATCTGGGCTGGAAAACCCTATCCGTATGACCAAGGAGCTGTGGGTGTTTTCAACCGCATTGTGGAAGTTTCGCATAAGCACAAGAATGTGGCCATTCTCACCGGCTATGAACTGAGTCTCTCCCGCAAACTGAAAGATGGCGCTGATATCTGGCTGAACACGCCGCGACGTCCAAGAGAAGCATCCGGTACCAGCGGTATGACCGCCGCCATGAACGGGGCCATCAACTTCTCGGTGCAGGACGGCTGGCTCCCCGAGTTCGGCAGACACGGCGAGAACAGTTACCTGTTCCCCATTGTAGACACCACGCTCCCCAACGATGAGCAGGACCAGATTGACTACAACAACATGATGGATATTCTGGAGAACGAAATCATTCCGGCGTACTACGTTGACCGCCAGAAATGGGTAAGCGTCATGAAGCAGAGCATGAGCGAAGTGGTAGGTTATTTCAGTTCAGAGCGTATGGCTGATGAGTACTATCGCTTGATGTATCAGGATGGGAAATAAGTTGTTTTGTTTGTCATGATTGAGAAGAGCATCAGAAAATTTTCTGATGCTCTTTTTTTTTAAGCCTGTTTTGCGGAAAGTAAGGTGTAAATGCTTTCTTTGCGCTTGGTGCACGTAGTTTGTAGTTACCTTGGCTTGTCTGCTTTCTGCGTGGGTAGAGGTAGGCGCATGCAGTTTGCTGTTCCCTTGGCTTTTCTGTTGTTGCGTGGGTTTTAGAGCTTTGTTGTTTCATCTTTTCCGGTAAGCGCTCACGGCCGCGAGGCCCCGCCTTCCGCCCTCGCGCTGTGATTTCTCCCTGCCTGCTTCGCTAACGCTCAGAGGTGGTCGAACTCTAGGCGCTCAAGCGAAAGGCTGGAAACGGATATGCGTGTTTTTCTCCACTTTTCTTATCGCTGGCGCGAGTCTCTGACTCGTGCCTACAGATGCCGGGTAGTCTTCAGACTACCCTCGCTGCCCCGCAGCGAAACCACGCATTTCCGAGGATATACACCTCCTAATTCCACCTACCAAATCAACTTCCCTCTTAATGTAGGAGGGGTGCCTGGAGGGCGGGGTGGTAATTTTCGGGAAACAATGTCAAAACACCTGTCCTTGTGCTGGGCAATCGCGTACACAAAGTTTGGTTTCACAGAGGGTACTAATGGTTTGTGCCGGTTTGAACCTTAGGTGACGTACCTTTGGCTTTTTATTATGACGCGTAAACAATATTTTCTGATTATCCTGATTCTGGGTTCCCTTTCCACCATCAGTCCCTTTTCCATTGACATGTACCTGCCGGGTTTTCCGGCCATTGCCCAGGATCTTAATACCACCATCTCCAACGTGCAGCTTTCCTTAACGGCGTACCTCATCGGGATATCGGTGGGGCAGTTGCTGTATGGGCCGCTGCTGGACCGTTTCGGGCGGAAGTATCCTTTGTATGCCGGTTTGGGCGTGTACATTGCGGCCTCCATTGGCTGTGCCCTCGCAGACTCACCAGACATGCTGATCTTGATGCGCTTTCTACAGGCCATTGGCGGCTGTGCGGGAATGGTGGCGGCCCAGGCGCTGGTGCGGGATTTGTTTCCGGTGACGGAAACGGCAAAGGTTTTCTCCTGGTTGATTCTGGTGATAGCCGTTTCGCCCATGATTGCCCCCACGGTAGGAGGGTACATGACGTCTGCCTTCGGTTGGCCTTCCGTCTTCCTGACCTTGGCAGCTATTACCCTGGTCATGCTCATTGCCATCTTTTTTTTCCTGCCCGAAGGGAAGCAGCCAGACCCAGCTATGTCCTTAAAACCGAAGGCGGTACTTGGGAATTTCTATGCGGTTCTACGCAATCCGCAGTTCCTGGTATACACCCTGGTAGGCGGCATTGCCTCGGCGGCGCCGTTTGCGTACATCTCGGGTTCACCAGACGTGTTCATGAACATTTATAAGGTAAGCGAGCAGGAGTACGGCTGGATTTTCGCGGCTTTGTCTGTGGCCATGATTGGTTCTCCGCAATTTAACCACATATTACTGCGGAAACTTAGCAGCGACCAGATCATTAGAATGGGTTTAGTGTACCAGACTGTGGTGGGAGCCATTATGGTGGTTGGGGTGTATGCGGGTTGGTATGGCCAGATGGGTTTAATTATTGTATTGTTCCTGTTCCTGCTGGGGCAGGGGCTTACCGCTCCAAACGCCTCGGCTTTATCGCTGGCGCCATTCTCTAAGTTTGCCGGAAGCGCCTCGGCCCTGGCCGGAAGTTTCAGGATGGGCATTGGAGCCTTGGTATCCGGGGCGGTGAGTTTGCTGCACAACAACACCGCCTTGCCCATGGTTGGGGTGATGACGTCCTGCACCGTGCTGGGTATCTTAATTTACTTTATAGGCCAGGGAAGCGCCGCTTCTTACCGGAAAGCGGAAGTAGCGGGCTTGGCTCCTGAGCTTTAGTTTCTTTCTTGTACCTGCTATAAAAGCCTGTTTCGGGTCTGTTTTCTGCATAACAGACCTGAAACAGGCTTTTGTTTTTTTCTGCATTGGAATCAATTGAACATCACTCCAGCCTATTCTAAGCTGAGAATCCTAAATATTCCAAGACCTCTCAAGATATCAAATCCACTGCCGCGAGACTCCAGTCTCGTGACACAAGATGAAGCGAGTCTCCAGACTCGCCGGGAACACCAACCGAAATAAACTCAGCCTAAACTAAAGCACCAGCAAGCACACAGGCAACCAGGGGAAACCTGCAGAGGCGTAGTGGCTGTGTTTGTTCCCCCGCAACTTTCTATCTTAGCCCCATGAAAATACTGCTTATTGAAGACGAGCCCAAAGTAAGTGCGTTCATCAAGAAAGGGCTGGAGGAGCAGATGTACGAGGTGGAGCCGGCGTATGATGGCTTTTACGGCGCCAAACTGGCCATGGAAAACGAATACGCACTGGTTATTCTGGACGTGATTCTGCCGCGCATGAACGGGGTGGAGGTGTGTAAACTCATCCGGCAGCAGAACCTCACCGTGCCCATTCTCATGCTTACTGCCTTGGGCAGCACCGATGACAAAATTCTGGGGCTTGATTCCGGGGCCGATGATTACTTGGTAAAACCCTTCGAGTTTCAGGAGCTTTTGGCGCGTATCAGGGCCTTGACCCGCCGCTCACAGGAAAGTGTGGGCACCGAGGTGCTGAAGATAGCTGATCTGGAGTTGGATGTGCAGAAGAAAACCGTGTTCCGGAACGGAACGCCCATTTCCCTCACCGCCCGCGAGTTTGCGCTGCTGCAGTATTTGCTGCGCAACAAAGAACGCGTAGTCTCCCGGGTAGACATCATTGAGCAGGTCTGGGAAACGTCCTTTGATACCGGCAGCAACGTCATTGACGTGTACATTAACTTCCTCCGTAAAAAGATAGACAAAGATTTCTCGCCAAAGCTCATTCACACATTGGTGGGCATGGGTTATGTAATGAAGGAGATGGAAGAGAAATGAAAATCAAAACCAAACTTACCCTGCAGTTTACCGTCATCTTCATGGGTATTCTGCTCTTTTTTTCTGTATCGGTTTATTATTTTAGTGCCCTGTACCGCAAAAATGATTTCTACGGCCGTATTCTGAACCGGGCGTACGCCACGGCCCATTATGTGCTGGATGCAGACACCGTAAGCCAGCAGCAGCACGCCCTGGACCAACGGCTGTATTTTCAGATGCTTCCCCGTGAGACCGTGAAAGTGTTTGACCAGAACCAGCGCCTTATTTTTATGGAGGGCGAAGAAAACGTGCAAGTACCCCCGCAACTGCTGCAACGCCTGCGGCAAACCGGTGAAGTACGCATGGAGCAGGGCGACCGCCAGATGGTGGGCATTCGGTATCTGCACCGGGGGCAGGTTCATTTTGTGATGGCGTCTTCCATAGATTTGTATAACCTGAACAAGCTCCAGCACCTGCGCACCTTACTTATCACTGGTTTTGTGATGGCTTTGGTAACGGTCATCATCTGCGGAATCATTTTCTCTAGGGCTGCCCTGAAGCCTTTCCTGAAAGTGGTCTCTGAGGTGGAGAAGATCAACGCCTCTGACCTGCACCAACGGCTCACCCAAGCCGATGGAAAGGATGAAGTGTCCCACCTGGCCCAGACGTTCAACAACCTGTTAAACCGCTTAGAACTGGCGTTTGAGGTGCAGAAAACCTTTGTCTCCAACGCCTCCCATGAACTGAGAACTCCGCTCACCGCCATGATTGGTGAACTTCAGGTTGCCCTCATGAACCAACGCCACCCCGATGAGTACGAACGGGTGCTGCAATCTATTCTGGAAGATGCCAAACTGCTGGCCCAACTCTCCAACGGATTGCTGCAGATGGTGCAGGCCAGTTCAGACACTACCAAGGTCCAGATGACCGAATTACGCCTGGATGAGCTCATGTGGCAGGCTTGCGCCGAAGCCCGCAAACGCCAGCCGCACATGCAAGTTGAGGTTGAGTACGTGAACCTGCCCGAAGACGATAACGAGCTTATCATCAAAGGAAACGAAGCCTTGTTGCTCATTGCCACCGTCAACGTGTTAGAAAATGCCGCCAAGTTCTCGGGTAAGAACCCCACCATTACAGCCTCCATTGAAGTGCAGCCGCGCAGCCTGTTGTTGCGCGTGAGCGACCGGGGCATCGGTATGGCGCCCGAAGATGTCCGCAAGGTATTCGTGCCTTTTTTCCGGGCCGAGAACGTGCGGGATATCTCCGGGCACGGTATCGGCTTACCCCTCGCCGAGAAGATCATCCAACTCCATAAAGGCTCCATTGCGGTGCATTCCCAGCTAAACCAAGGCACCGAAGTGACTATTACACTACCTAAACTATACGAGGTGTACAAGCTCTAACAAGTCAATAAACCGCTGTTTTCACGAAGAGGAAGTGAATACTTGAGTTACTATCCAATCCTTGATTTTAAGCAGATTTCCTAAAGTCAGCCTTTAAACGGTCAGCAAAGTCATACCTGTAAATACGATGGATTGTCCCCTCGCTCGCCTCTGGCGAGTGTGAGCTACCTACAGCCTCTGGCTTTTCCTTTGCTTGTTTTGAATAAATGTACCTAAAGCGGCGGGACGCCGCAGGTAGCTCACACTCGCCAGAGGCGAGCGAGGGGGATAAGGTAATCTTAATTCTCCGTTTACAGCTCTTTTACCAAAAACAGCCGCAAAACACTCTTCTCAATAGTCTTTATCCTCCCGCTTTCATTTTACATTTTAATCAAATTTTAATCTGCTTTTAATTCGATCTTAATTCCACTTAGTGACTTTTGTATTAAATATTATCTGTAAAGAAGTTATATGGTTGCCAGTTTGGCAGCTAAAAGCAAGAGAAACAAAGTGTATGAAAGAAAGAGGGTTGTTTGATACGGTGGGCAAGGACCTGTCTGCGGGATTGGTGGTGTTTTTGGTGGCCTTGCCGTTGTGCCTGGGAATTTCCCTGGCATCTGGGGCGCCGCTTTTCGCCGGACTTATTGCCGGTGTGGTGGGCGGTCTGGTGATCTCCTTGCTGAGTGGCTCCCAACTGAGCGTGAGTGGCCCGGCCGCAGGACTAACCGTGATTGTGCTCAACGGTATTTCCACGTTAGGCAGTTATGAGGTATTCCTGCTGGCGGTGGTGGTCTGCGGTGTGTTACAGATCATTCTGGGTTACCTGAAAGCGGGAATCATTGGTCTGTACTTCCCATCGTCGGTGATCAAGGGGATGCTGGCGGCTATTGGCCTTATCTTGATTCTGAAGCAGATTCCGCACTTTTTAGGCGCCGATGAGGATTTTCTGGGTGATCTGGACTTCTTCCAGTCAGACGGACGCAATACTTTTTCTGAAATCGGCTTTGCGTTGAATAACCGTCTGCAGATAGGTTCTTTGATAGTGGGCGTGATTTCGCTGGCTATTCTGATTCTCTGGGAAAAGCCCTTCGTGCAGCGCGTGAAGTTCCTGAAACTGGTGCCGGGAGCGTTGATTGCCGTATTGCTTTCTATTGGCTTGAACCTTCTGTTCCAAAACTCTTTCCCGGCATTTACCATCGCAGATACGCACCTGGTGCAACTGCCCAACATTACCGGACCTGCTTCTTTATTGAATGAATTGCGTTTCCCAGATTGGTCAGCGTTCACTAATCCATCGGTTTATGTGGTGGGTGCCACCCTCGCTATTGTAGCCAGTTTGGAAAGCTTACTGAGTCTGGAAGCCGTTGACAAACTAGACCCGCACAAGCGTCGTTCGCCTAATAACCGTGAGTTGAAAGCGCAAGGCGTGGGTAACATGATCAGTGGTTTGATTGGTGGTATTCCGCTTACGGCCGTTATTGTGCGTAGCTCGGCTAACGTGAATGCAGGCGGTGAATCTAAGCTGTCTTCGTTCTTCCACGGGGTGTTCCTGCTGCTTTCCATCCTCTTCCTGACAGATTTCCTGCGGTACGTACCGTTGGCTGCGCTGGCCGCCGTGTTGTTGATGGTAGGGTTTAAGCTGACCAAACCAGCCCTGTACAAGGCACAATGGAAACTTGGGTTAGATCAGTTCTTGCCGTTTATCATCACTATTACGGCCATTCTGTTCACCGACTTGTTGAAAGGTATTTCCATTGGTTTGGTGGTAGGTGTTTTCTACATTCTCAAAGCCAATTACAAGTCACCGTACTTCTTCAAACGCGAAAGCTATGACGGTCAGGATAAAATTCACATAAAGCTGAGCGAAAACGTTACCTTCCTGAACAAAGCCAGTGTGGCCCTTACCTTAGAGCACTTGCCAGAAAACAGTGACGTAATCATTGACGGCTCCCAGTCTACCTACATAGACCATGACGTACTGGAAGCCATCCAAAACTTTAGAACGGTAGCCAAAGAAAAAGACATCCGGTTAACCCTCCGTGATATTCCCAGTGTGGCTACTGTAGATATGCATTAACTTTAAAATCAAGATATACCTATGGAGACTGTGAATAATAGCCCACTACACCCAGACATGGAGAAGATCTTTGCCGGAAACCGCGCCTGGGTAGAGCGTAAGCAGAAAGAAGAACCAGATTTCTTTGAGCGTTCGGCCAAAGGCCAGGCCCCTAAATACCTTTTCATTGGCTGCTCAGACAGCCGGGTGCCTTCCAGCAAGATTGCCGGCACAGAGCCAGGCGAAATGTTTGTGCACCGCAACATCGCTAACATGGTGGTGCATACAGACATGAACCTTCTATCTGTACTGCAATACGCCGTTGAAGTGCTGAAAGTGAAGCACGTGATGGTAGTAGGCCATTACGGTTGCGGAGGCGTGGCTGCCGCCATGAGCGACAAACAATTTGGGCTGATTGACAACTGGCTCACCAACATCAAAGATGTGATCAGACTGCATGACAATGAGTTGAACTTCATCACAGATGAAGAGCAGCGTTTGCGCAGACTGGTAGAGCTAAACGTGATGGAACAGGTGATCAACCTTTCCAAAACCTCCATCATTCAGAATGCCCTCAAGAACGAAGATCCGCCCCAATTACATGGTTTGGTGTATGACATCAGAGACGGAATTCTGCACAACCTGAATGTAAAGGAGCACATGCTCAGAAGATACGACCACATCTATGGCATGAATGCCCTCTAGAAAACCTTTAGTTTTAGTTAAGTTTTAAGTTTCATATCTAGTTTAGTTGAGAAACAAAAAGCCCCACCATTGGTGGGGCTTTTTGTTTCTCAAAGGAGGTGTTTCTTACCAACCAGCATTGTTAGAACCGGAGCCGAAACCGTAAGGAGGGCCGCCGGCAGAAGAATTTCTGCGGTTGTTATTGTTGTCATAGTTATCATCCTCGTCGCCGGCTATGCTGTTCCAGGCATCCCGAATTCCATGGGTTATTTTACCGAAGAAGCCTTCGTCTTCCTGGTTGTTGTCCATGTTGTTTTCATTGCTGCGGTTGTGTCTATACCGGTCCTGGTCATAGTCACGGCTACTGTTCATGTTAGACGGATGGCTGTAGTCATCTGAGTAGCGGTTTTGGCTGGCGTTGCCGTGGCTGTATTGGGCATGGTCATGATCGTGGTCATTGTCATGGTTCATCCAGCTGTTGCCGCCGCGGTTGCTGCTTTGGTTGTTGGTGCCGTACATGTTGGTGTTGCCGCCAGAGTGACGGTTGCTGTCCCAGGAATTGCCCATGCCTGAGCCACCACTCATTCCATATCCAGAACCGCCTCTGGAAGACTGCCCGTAATTAGACTCTGAATTATTCCCATACGAAGACCCGCTGTGTCCAAAAGATCCTCCGTAGTTGCTGGAGCCTGATTGCTGCCCGCCACGGTTGTTTCCGTAGTTATTGGAGCTGTAACCTGAGTTTGAGCCTCTGTAGTCATTTGAATTACCGTAATTGCTGTAAGCGTTGCCTCTGTCCATAGCCCCCCCAGACGTATTGCCGGAAGAAGAACCCGCGTAACCAGAACGGGCACCGCCGTACGTTCCTATGTTAGAAGAAGACCCGCCGGTGTTGGAAGAGCCGCTTTGGCCGTAGTTAGAGCTACCGTAATTATTGGAATGGCCTTGGTTGGAGCCAGAGCCATACGCCCCATAACCACCGGAGTTCATGCTGCCTTGGTTGCCCATAGAAGAGCCGTAGCCGTAGCTTCCCTGGTTTGAACCGCCTCTGTTTTGATTAGAGTTGCCTTGCATGGAGTGTCCGCTCCAGCCGCTGGTGCTGCCTTGCTGGCCTCCCATGCCGCTTCGGTTTTGGTCGCTTTGGTTTCCCGTGCGATATTGGTTTCCGCCGTAATTAGAGCTTTGACTGCTGTAGTGGTTTTCCTGACGGTCACCCAGGTTGCCGCTGAACACTGAGCCTCCCTGGCTGGTGAAATTGCTTTCGCCCCGGTCGCCGGTGTTGCCGCGGTTGTTGCTGCCGCCGTATGATTGATAATCCTTATTTCCTTGTCCCTCGGTGCGGTTGCCTAAGCTGCCCCACTCACTACGACTCGTGTTTTCATGTCCAGAGCGATACGAGTTAAACGCATCGTACCCCATTCCGTGATTTCTCATAGTTATTTATAGTTTAAGGTGAATGATGGATACATCAGATGCCACCTAAGGCACCGGGTAATATATACGAGTCCATTTTGGCTTAGTTAAGTATAAATCCCAAAAAGCAATACCGGTGTGGGTAGGTTGAAAACACTTATATGGAAGTTAACTGATTGATAAAGAATTTATAAGGAAGCGCCCATTTATAGTTTAAAATTTATAATACATATAAAAAGTGATATATGTGTTCTGTTGTTCCATAACTGGCATAAGCCCTCATTTTTGCGTACCTTTGGAGTCCGTTTTTTACCTGATTTCTGATAAATAGCCTTGAAACTCTGCATCGCCGAAAAGCCTAGTGTCGCCCGTGAGATTGCCCATGTGCTTGGTGCCAAGACCAAGATGAACGGGTATTTTGAAGGCAATGGGTACCAGGTCACCTGGACCTTCGGGCACTTCTGCCAGCTCTGCGAACCAGATGATTACAACCCCAACTGGAAGCGCTGGTACCTGCCAGACCTGCCTTTGGTGCCAGATCGTTTCGATATCAAACTCATCAGTAACAAAGGGGTAGAGCAGCAATTCAAAATTATTCAGACCCTCCTGGACCAAGCCGAAGAGGTGATTAACTGCGGTGATGCCGGGCAGGAAGGAGAGGTGATTCAGCGTTGGGTGTTGCACCAGGCCAAATACCGCAAACCCTTTAAACGCCTCTGGATTTCCTCTTTGACTGAAGAAGCTATCAGGCAAGGGTTTGCGCAATTGCGCGATGGCAAAGAGTTTGACCAGTTGTACCAGGCTGGAAAAAGCCGCGCCATTGGTGATTGGCTTCTAGGTATCAATGCCACCCGTCTGTTTACCGTGAAATACGCTCAGGGGAGACAATTGCTTTCTCTGGGTCGCGTGCAGACGCCTACGCTGGCTATGATTGTGCACCGGCACCTGGAGATTCAGAATTTCAAATCTGAACCGTTCTGGGAACTCAAGACCGTGTACCGAGAGGTTACCTTCAGCAGCACCTCGGGCCGCTTCAAAGACGAAGCCAAAGCCCAGGCCATTCTGGAGCAGATCAGACCTGCTGAGTTTGAGATAAAAGACGTAGAAACCAAAAAGGGCACTGAAAGTGCGCCCCGGCTCTTTGACCTTACCTCGCTGCAAGTAGAGTGTAACAATAAATTCGGCTTGTCAGCCGATGAGACGCTCAAGACGGTGCAAAGCCTCTACGAGAAAAAGGTAGTCAGTTACCCCAGGGTAGATACCACGTTCCTGCCGGATGATATTTACCCTAAAATCCCCAGCATTCTGAGCGGTTTGACCGGTTACCAGCACCTCACGCAGGAACTGCTGGGCAAGAAAATCAGGAAATCTGCCAAGGTCTTCAACAATAATAAAGTCACCGACCACCACGCCATCATTCCCACCGGAGCCGAGGCCAGAGGTTTGTTCGGGACCGAAGCCAAGGTGTTTGACGTGGTAGCCAAACGGTTCATCGCTGCTTTTTACCCAGACTGTATTGTGAGCAACACCGTGGTAAACGGCGAAGCAGCGCAGCACGCGTTCCGGGCTAAAGGAAAACAGATTCTGGAGCCCGGTTGGCGCGTAGTCTATGGTCCTGAGGAAAACACGGCCGCCCCCAAACCAACTGCTAAACCATCCGCCGAAGGCGAGGAGAAGGAAGAAGAACTAGCGGTGCTTCCCCATTTTGATGCCGGGGAACGCGGCCCTCATGAGCCGTTGCTGGAACGCAAATCCACCAGTCCGCCCAAAGATTATACTGAAGCCACCTTACTGCGTTCCATGGAAACGGCCGGGAAACAGGTAGAGGACGATGAGTTGAAAGAAGCGTTGAAGGAAAACGGCATTGGAAGGCCTTCTACCCGCGCGGCCATCATTGAGACGCTGTTCAAACGCAACTACATTAAGAAGGAGAAGAAGAAAATATTGCCTACCCAAATGGGCATAGACCTCATTCAGGTCATCAAAAACCCCACCCTCAAATCTGCGGAGATGACCGGGCAATGGGAAAAGAAGTTAAGACAGATTGAAGGCGGTGAGTTCTCCGCCGATGATTTCCTGCGTGAACTTAAGGGCTTGGTGTGGGAAATGGTGCAGGAAGTAAAACAGGACAACCACCGCGTTACGCTTCAGCCCGCTGAAACTCCCGGAAAAGCTCCCGAAAAAGAGACCGCCAAAAAGAGCGAGAAACCCAAAAGAGAAGCTAAAAATGCCTCGGGACCAGTGGCAGCTGGTTTGGGAAGTTGCCCCGCCTGCGGCACCGGTCACATCCTGAAAGGGAGCCAGGCCTACGGGTGTGCTCGTTTCAGGGAAGGTTGTACGTTCCGGCTGCCCATGACTTTTCAGGGCAAGCCGTTGGCAGAAAAACAGGTGCAGGCGCTTCTCAAAAAAGGTAAGAGTCCAGTAGTGAAAGGATTCGTGGACGAAGCCACGGGCGAGAAATTTGACGCGGCGTTCACCTTGTCTCCAGCCCATGAACTGCAGTTGGAAAAGGCCGAAGCCAAAGAGGAAAAGCCCGTAGTCATGATTTGCCCCAAGTGCAGCCAGGGCCAGATGCTGAAAGGGAAAACCGCTTACGGCTGTAGCCGCTTTAGGGAAGGATGCCAGTTTATGGTGCCGTTTGAGTTGCACGGGAAAACCTTGTCTGAAAGCCACATCAAGGCGTTGGTCCTGAAAGGCAAAACTGGCAAGATAAAAGGCTTCACCTCGCCTAAGACTGGCAACAAATTTGAAGCTGCCTTAAAACTGAACGAAGAATTCAAGGTGGTATACCAGTTTTAACGCGGCTTTTCGTTCTTCAGACCAGAGAGGATTCGTTACCTGAAATCTGCCTAAATAGGGTACGGCTGCCGTTAAACGTAAAACGAAGGCAGGTGGTTTTTGATTTTTTTGGTAACTTAGACCCTCTCAATAGCTTCAGCAAGTTGCGTTTATCCTTTTTGAAGCGAAAGTAAAGAGTGGCAGTTTGCTTGTGAAGAGGCGAGATTTGTCTTTCTCTGGTGGCTTTTGCCAGACGGCGCTGCCCCATTTTTAATGAATAAAGAAGTAGAATCCATGTTAAAGAAGTTTGTGTTTGTTTTGGGATGTGTCATGGTTTCCTATGGCGCCGCCTCAGCCGAAACTTTGTTTGTGCGTGATTCCACCGGGGTGAAAACCCTGAACGGAAAAACCTACATCACCCATAAAGTAACCCCCGGTGAAACGCTCTACGCGTTGGCCCGCAAATACAGCGTTACCGTTGAAAAAATTGTAGCGGCTAACAAAAACGTTGACAAAGCCTTGGTGATAGGCCAAACGGTGCTCATTCCCATGAACACGGGCAGCACCAGCACCACCGCTTCGGCCAGTGCCACCACCGCTGAGAAGCCAGTAGCCAGTCCGGCCGCTAACCGCACCTATGTGGTAGACGCCAAAGGAAATAAAATCCATACGGTGCAAGCCCGGCAGACCCTGTTCTCCATTGCCAACCAGCACAGCGTGAGCGTAGACGACCTGAAGAAATGGAATAAGCTCACCGCCTCTACCGTGAAAGTAGGGCAGAACCTGATTGTAGGGGTAGGGGAGAAAGCTCCGTCCCAAGCGGCTGCCAGCGCCAAGGTGTACACGCCTGAATCTGATGACGTAGTAGCCACCACCAAGCAACCGGCCAGTACTTCTGCCGCTATCAACGCCCCTGCTACAAAGGCCAGCTCTACCGCTGCCAAAGGCGACGCCGATGAAGAGAAAACCACTTCCAAAACGTCTGAGTACGTATCCAGAGTGAATGAAAGCGGCATGGCCGAACAGATTGACACCCGCACCGATGCGAACAAATTCCTGGCCCTGCACAAAACCGCACCCGTAGGAACCATCATGGCCGTGAAAAACCCCATGAACGACCAGACCGTGTACGTGCGCGTCATCGGAAAATTGCCCGCCACCGGTGACAACGATAAAGTAGTCGTGAAACTTTCCAAGAAAGCCTGCCAGCAAATAGGAGCCGTAGACAAACGCTTCCGGGTAGAAGTGTCCTACATGCCCTAAGCTGTATTTAAGCCGATTTCCCCAAAAGAGGCAAAAAGCGGAACTCCCTGAGCCGTTTTTTGCCTCTTTTAGTTGAAGCCTTGTTTTCTGAAAATAGGTTGGAGGTACAACCAGGACGAGTAAACCCACCTTTCTGAGGAGGAGAATATCTGCTAGAGGAGAAAGGAATGCGTGTGACTGGCAGGTGTAAACATCCCCCTTCTCCCCCTTTGATGGTAGGGCCGTTAAGTTCTACATTGGAGGCTTAAACTGCGGTAAAGTCCATTGCCTTTCTTGCAGAGTTTGAGGCTAACGCCTCACTGATTTGCAAACTTCAGCTCATTTTAGGTCCAAGTTGAAAACTTGAACCATATCAATTTTTAGAACTTAACGGCCCTGCCCTTTGAAGGGGGAGTCTCTGCTGTTTTCACGCATACCCGTTTCCAGCCTTTCGCTTGAGCGCCTAGAGTTCGACGACCTGTGAGCGTTAGCGAAGCAGGTGAGGAGAAATCACTGCGCGAAGGCGGAAGGCTGGGCCTCGCGGCTGTGAGCGCTTACCGCCAAAGATGAAACAACCCAGCACCTGCACCCACGCAATAAGCCGCCAAGCCAAGGGAACTACAAACTGCATGCACAAACCACCACCCACGCAAAAAGCGGCCAATCCAAGGGAAAAACAAACTGCGTGCACCCACAAAAACAATCCTGTGAAATAAAGAGAAATCCCCACGAAAGAAGCCAATGAATTACTACTAGTGTTAACTTAAAAAGTAAATACCTGTATCTCTTTCTAAGTCAACAACTCTCTTATTTTTAAATAAATGCCCTACCCGCCCTCCCAACTGGAAGCCTTACTGGAAAACCGCTACCGCCGGTACAACACCCCAGACTTCATTCCGCATGACCCGGTTTCCATTCCACACCTGTTCACGCAGAAACAAGACATTGAAATAGCAGGGTTCTTTGCGGCCATTCTGGCGTGGGGCCAGCGCAAAACCATCATCAATAAGTGCCGTGAACTCTTGCAGCGCATGGACAATGCCCCGTACCAGTTCATCACCCAACACCAGGACGAGGACCTGAAACAACTGCTCGGTTTCAAGCACCGCACCTTCAACGACACCGATTTGCTGTACCTAGTGTATTTCTTCCGTTGCTTCTATGAGCAGCATGAAAGCTTAGAGGCAGCCTTTGTCGGTAAGGCAGACGCTCCGCTCACTTCCCAAAAAGCCCGGCTGGAACACTTCTATAACCTGGTGTTTTCCCTGCCCGAAGCGCCGCATCGTACCCGCAAACACATTTCTACCCCGGCCAAGAAATCGGCGTGTAAACGCATCAACATGTACCTGCGCTGGATGGTGCGGCAAGACAACCAAGGCGTGGATTTCGGAATCTGGAACCAGATATCACCCGCTGATCTGGTGTGCCCCTGCGATGTGCACGTGCAACGGGTAGCCCGCCGTCTGGGGCTCATCCAAAGAACCCAATCAGATTGGGCCATGGCCGAAGAGCTCACCCAGAACCTCCGGCAGTTTGACCCAGCAGACCCGGTCAAGTATGACTACGCTTTATTCGGGTTGGGAATAGAGGAGAAGTTTTAAGTAGTGTCTTTAGCTTTATTAATATGTTAAATAATAAACTCTTAATATTTCTTCAAGGCAAAGGAACATACAGCCGCTACACTATGTTCTAATATCCTGACCAATCCCGTAAATAAGCTACTTTTGCAAAACTGGGATAGAAACAGAAAATAAAACTAGAAAAAGAAAAGACTTGATATATCCATCAAATTTTGAGCAGAAAATAGGGTTCAGCCAAATCAGAGAGATGTTGTCTGAAGCCTGTTTAAGTCCGTTAGGACGGAGGTTTGTAGAGCGGGTGTCGTTCCTGGACCGCTTTGACCTGGTACAACGGTTGTTGCTGCAAACGCATGAGTTTGCCAATATCCTGCGTTCTGGCGAGGATTTCCCATCCAGCTACTATTTTGACGTAACCGAGCACCTGAACCGGGCATCGTTGGAAGGAGCGTTTCTGGAAGTGCGGGGCGTGTATGAAGTAAAAATGTCGCTACGGGCTATCAGGCAGGCGTTGGGCTTCTTTGTGGAGTCTGAGGAAGGGGAGTACCCGGCCTTAAAAGCCCTCACCGAAGGTGTGGAAGTAGACCGTGCCTTGGTGTCTGCGTTGGAGAAACTGGTAGATGACAACGGCAACGTGAAAGACGATGCCTCGCCGGAACTGCAACGCGTGAAGCGTGACCTGATCGGGCAGCAGACCCAACTTCGTAAGACCATCAGCAGCATTCTGCGCCACGCCAAAAACGAAGGCTGGACCCCCGGCGATGCCGAACCTACCATCAGAGGCGGCCGTTTGGTGATTCCGGTTATTGCCGAATACAAACGCCGTATCAAAGGGCTTATCCATGATGAATCGGCCACCGGCCAAACCGTGTACCTGGAGCCGGAGAGCGTGTTTGAACTGAACAACGACATCAAAGACCTGGAAAACGCCTACCACCGGGAGTTAATCCGGTTATTGACGGCGGTTACGAACCAGGTGCGGCACCATCTGCCGGGTCTTCGCAAAGCGTACCAGTTCCTGGCCTTGCTGGACTTTATTCGGGCAAAATCGGTGGTGGCGAATAAACTGGGTGCCATCATGCCGGAGCTGCACAAGCGTCCTGTCATGAAGTGGAAGAACGCGCGTCACCCTATTCTGCACCTGACCTTGCAGGCGCAGGGCAAGAAAGCAGTGCCGCTGTCGCTGGAACTGGACCAGGAACAACGTATTCTGTTGATCTCGGGACCGAACGCCGGGGGTAAATCGGTGGCCATGAAAACGGCCGGTCTGTTGCAGTACATGCTCCAGTGCGGTTTGCTCATTCCCGTGGACGAAGGTTCTGAGGCGGGCTTGTTCCATGATATTTTCCTGGATATGGGCGATGAGCAGTCCATTGAGAATGACCTAAGTACGTACAGCTCTCACCTGCAGAACATGAAGCAGTTTGTGTTGCTGGCAGATAAGAAGTCACTGGTGCTCATTGACGAGTTCGGGACGGGAACGGAGCCGGCGTTGGGCGGGGCTATTGCCGAGGCGGTTTTAGGTCAGTTGCACCACCAGAAAGTGTTCGGTGTGATTACCACCCACTACACCAACCTGAAAAACTTCGCGGAGAAGAACGAAGGCATTGTGAACGGCGCCATGCGCTACAATCCCGCCGAGTTGCAACCGCTGTACCAATTGGAGATAGGCAAACCGGGTTCTTCTTTCGCTTTGGAAATTGCCCGTAAAATCGGCTTGCCGAAGAACATTATTGACAAGGCCGGTACGCTGGTAGGGAAAGAGAAGATCCGCTACGACAAGCTGCTGGAACAACTAGAACAGGAAAAAACCGACTTAGAACGCAAGAACGCAGCGGTTGCTAAACACGAGCGGAAACTACAGAAGCAGGTAGAGGAATATACCGCTTTAAAACAGCACCTGGAAGAAAGCAAGCAAGACATCATCCGGACCGCCAAAGGTCAGGCCAAGTTGCTCTTGAAAGACGCCAACCAGCAGATTGAGAGCACCATTGAGCAAATCAAACGCAGCCAGGCCGACAAGGAGCAAACCAAAGCGGCCCGCCAGCAACTAGATGAATTCAGAGAGAAACTCACGCCAGAACCGAAACCGGTGTACAAACGCAATGGCTCGGTGCCAACCGGCCCTTTACAGTTAGGTGAGCGCGTGGCCTTAATCGGGCAGGATTCAGTGGGTGAGTTGCTGGCTATTAAAGGCAAAACGGCAGAAGTTAGCTTCGGCGGACTAAAGACCATTGTGAAGCTGGAGAAACTGGAACGGCCAGACCCTAACGTAGTGCGCGAAAAAGCCAAGAAGGAGAAGGAACTGGCTACGGCCGTGGCGCCTTCCAAAGGCCTGGATGTAACCCAACGCATGGCCGATTTCCAGTACACGCTGGACGTACGCGGCCAACGCGCCGAGGAAGCCCTGACCACCGTCATGAACTTCATGGATGATGCCATCATGCTGGGCATGCCCGAGGTGAAAATCATCCACGGCCGTGGCAACGGTATCCTGAAGATGATTATTCGGGATTACGTGCGCACCCTGCGCGAAGTAGCCAGCGTAGCGGATGAACACGTAGAGCGCGGCGGAGACGGGGTTTCCATCATCGTGCTAAAGTAATCTTGTTTTAGGCCTGCTATTCTAAAAACAGGCTTGAAGCGTATTCAATAGAAAGGGAGCCAGTAAAAACTGGCTCCCTTTCTATCTTATATTTGTCAGGTTGTGTTTTCCTACTCCGGGCTTAGCATCTTTCCGTATAACAAGTTTAGTTTACCCGATCATGTAGCGACGTTACACCGTAACATCGTACTCCTGCAGATAAAACACTCTACAACAAGGTTGGAAAAACCTTAAATGATGTTCACTTCAGGGGTAAGCGTGATGCCAAACTTATCCTGCACAGATTGGATGATCTCGTACGCCAGGGCTTTTACGTCATTTCCGGCGGCTCCGCCGTAATTCACCAGCACCAGGGCCTGGTCTTTGTGCACGCCGTGTTTACCTAAGACTTTGCCTTTCCAGCCGCATTGTTCAATGAGCCAACCGGCGGGTACTTTCATGGTCTCGGGCGTAACCGGATAGCCGGGAATGCCGGGGTACTGGGCTTTCAGGATTTCAAATAGGGCCAACGGAATCTCAGGGTTTTTGAAAAAAGAGCCTGCATTCCCAATTTTGGCCGGGTCTGGCAACTTGCTTCTCCTGATGTGGCAAACCGCTTCACTGATAGCCCTCAAGCTCAACTCTTTTACTTCCTGCTGGTTCAGGGTGTCTTGTATGGCGCCGTAGGAAGTATTGAAGGTGTGTTCTTTGGTTAGCCTCAGCGTGACCGAGGTCACAATGTATTTGCCTTTGGCCTCTTTCTTGAACACACTTTCGCGGTAGCCGAAGCCGCATTGCTCTTTGTTAAAAGAAATCACTTCGCCAGTAGCAATCTCCAACGCTTCCAGCGAGACAAACGTATCTTTCAGTTCCACGCCATACGCGCCAATGTTCTGCAAAGGAGCCGCCCCTACGGTGCCCGGAATCAAAGAAAGATTCTCAATACCGCCTAAATCATGCTCCAACGTGTACAGCACCAGATCATGCCAGGTCTCACCGCTGCCCGAGGTCACCAGTACGTGCTTGCCGTCGGGTTCCTGGGTTTGCGAGATGCTTTTGATGCGGTTCAGGAGCACGGCCGCTTCCACGTCTTGGGTGAAAAGGATGTTGCTGCCGCCGCCCAGGATCAGTTTGGGCAAGGCCTGTACCTCGGGGTTCTGCAACAGTTGCCGCAGCTCATCCACGGTGGTAAACTCGGCCAAAAGACGGGCTTTGGCGTCAATGCCGAACGTGTTATAAGGCTGCAGGGAGGCTTCGCGTTGAATAGTCATGCAAGGGAGTTGAGTGATGGGGCAAAAGTAAGCAAATGGAAAGAGAAAATAGCAGGAGCATGGCGCATAGAAAAAGCCACCCGGTTAGAGGTGGCTTCTTGTTTTACGGCCCTTTTTGCTGAAACGGGCGAAAAAGGAAAGACTTATCTGGTTCTGATTTTGTACCCGATGGCGGCAAAATACCAGATAAATGCGTAGCAAGGCACCATCATCCAGTAGGCCTGCTGAGGATTCACCACATCGGCTAGGAAACCGTACAGAAGCGGGAGCAAGGCCCCACCGGCAATGGCCATGATCAACAGAGAAGAACCCATTTTGGTAAAGCGACCCAGATCTGCGATAGCCAGCGGGAAAATGGCGGGCCACATGAGCGAGTTCGCCAGACCCAGCAGGGAAATGCTCAACACAGACACATACCCGTCGGTGAAAAGGGCCAGTAAGGCGAAAATCACTCCTAAAATGGCGCATATCTGCAAGGCTTTCTGCTGGCTTACAAATTTAGGAATAGCGATAATCCCAATGATGTACCCGATGATCATGGCCCACAGGGTAAAGGTGGTAAAACGCGACGCTTCGTCTAGCGGAATGCCTTGGCTGGAAGCATAGTTGATCACGGTGTCACCCGCCATCACTTCCACACCCACATACAGGAACAAACTGATTACCCCAATTACCAAATGCGGAAACTGGAACACGCTGGTTTTTCTGGTATTGGCAGCGGCCACCACTTCGTCTTCCTGCTCAGTATCCACTTCGGGCAGGCCCGAAAAATAAGTAAACACCGCCAGGAGAAGCAAGGCTCCCATGATGACCAGGTAAGGCGTAATCACGCGCGAGGCAAGGGCGTCTAACCCAACTGCTTTCTGGGCCGCATCCATGGTTTCTAAACTGGTGACCAGCTCATCGGCGCCCGCCAATAAGATGCTTCCCAAAATAAAAGGAGCCGCTGAACCTGCAATTTTGTTGCAGATACCCATAATGCTGATGCGCTTGGCCGCACTCTCAGGAGGACCAATGATGGAAATGTAGGGGTTCACCGCCGCTTGTAACACGGTTAATCCGGTTCCCTGCACAAACAACCCTAATAAGAACAAAGCATACGTACGGGTCATGGCTGCCGGAATAAAGATCAAGGCACCTGCGGCGATGATCAGCAGACCAGCCGACATTCCTTTCTTATAGCCGGTCCTTTTCAAAAGCCAGGCTGCCGGAACACCCATCACCAGGTAAGCGATGTAAAAGGCGAACGTTACCAGGAAAGCCTCAAAGTTGGTCAGCTCGCAAGCAATTTTCAGGTAGGGAATGAGCACGGAGTTCAGCCAGGTCACAAACCCGAAAACAAAGAACAGTCCCCCAATAATGGCCATGGGGCGTGCGTAGTTTGTTTGCGCGGCTTGAACCTGACCCGGCGACGAATTTGAAGAAATGGTTTTAGACATGTTAGATTGGGTAGGTTTTGTGTGCGGTGCGTAGAAAACTAAAGATGCGGTAAAATTCTTGTATTAGGTGTGGTTACTTTCGTTAAATATAATAAAATTATTTAAAAAGTAGAGGTCGCCTCCGGCCACAGGTAAATTCTTCCACTTTCTTGGGCAGGGCCGAAGCCGGGCGCGTGGCAAGCCCACATTTTTTCCGAAATTGCAACCTCTTACATGTTTTCGCTGGCACCGTTCAGGTATAACCCAATCCTTGCTTTCTATGGCCAAATCAAAATCATCAGGTAATTTCAACATGACGGCAACCACGCTGGCGGGGCTGGAGGAAGTGCTGGCCCAGGAACTCCGCGATTTAGGCGCCTCGTACGTGAAACCAGGAGTACGGGCCGTGACCTTTAGCGGAAACCAATACCTGCTGTACCAGGCCAATATCTGCTGCCGTACCTCTATTAGAATCCTGAAGCCGTTTGCCCAGTTCAAGGCCCGCGACGAAAAAGCACTATACATGAAAGTGCGCGAGATTGACTGGGACCTGTACATGAGCCTGAACGACACCTTCGCCATCAATGCCGTGGTGTCCCGCTCCACCTTTGAGCACTCGCTCTATGTGTCCCAACTCACCAAAGACGCCATTGTAGACCAGTTCCGGGAGAAAACCGGCCGACGACCCAACATTGACGTGACTACCCCCGATGTACGCATTAACCTGCACATGCACGAGAACATTGTGTCTCTGGCTCTGGATTCATCGGGCGACTCGCTGCACCGCCGCGGCTACCGCCAACAGACCAACGTGGCTCCTTTGAATGAAGTATTGGCGGCTGGTATTCTGTTGTTGAGCGGTTGGGACAAGCGAACCCCCTTGTATGACCCTATGTGCGGGTCGGGCACGTTTCTGGCCGAGGCGGCCATGATAGCCCATAACATCGCCCCGGGCGTGTACCGCAAGGACTACGGCTTCATGCGCTGGCCTGACTATGATGCTGCTTTGTACCAACGCGTATTACAGGATGCCATTTCCAAAGAAGATACGGCTGTGGAGGTAGACCTCTTCGGCTCAGACGTAGATCCCGATTTTGTGGAAGCCGCTTTCCAGAACCTGGAGTACGCCGAGCTGGACCAATACGTGCGCCTCAAGGAACTTGACTTTAAAGAGGCCGTGAAACCCGCTGACCAAGGATTGGTTGTGATGAACCCGCCCTATGGCGAACGGATTGGGGAGGAAAGCGAAATCAACGGCCTCTACAAAATGATAGGCGATACGCTTAAATCCAACTTTCAGGATTGGGACGCTGCCATCTTCACCGGTAACCTGGAAGCCGCCAAACACATCGGGCTGAAACCTTCCCGCCGCATTCCGCTCTACAACGGCCCCATTGAATGCCGCCTCTTCAAGTATGAACTCTACCGTGGCAGCAGAAGAGAAAAAGAAGTGAGTGAAGAAGGTTGATTTCTTGTGCAGGGGCTTTTACCTGTTTTAGCTAAAATAAAGGTAAAACAAAAACACTCGCTCGCGTCACGCGAGTGTGAGCTTCCTGCAGCCTCAGGCTGCTACTTTCCGGTATTACGCGGCGAGACGCCGCAAGTAGCTCACACTCGCGGGACGCGAGCGAGTGTTTTAGTTCAGTCTCTCAAAAGAGAAAAAGACCCCTCAACTGCACATGAGTGGCCTTTTTCATTAACAATACTGAATCAATTACGCTACCCTGCTTTTGCGCAGGTAAATCGTAATGCCAATCCCTACCAGCCAGGCTGGCCAGATATAGAATAGACCAACCACCAGAGAAAGCCACAATTCCCAGCCGGTACTCATGGCCTCCACCAACCTGGTTCCAAATGGTGGACCTTCGGGAACCGTGACCGGAATAACCTGGTACATAGACAGCCGAATGGTGCTGAAGGACGTCTGGTTTTGCAGATACCGCAAGCGAGCCTCGGCACTTTCAATCTCCTCGCGTATGGTCTGAAGCTGGCCTTCCACCTCCAGAATTTGGGGAATGGTTTTGGCTTCTTTCAACAAACCCAGGAACCGTTGCTCTACGGCTAATTTCGCTTTCTTCCTGGCTTGCAGGTCTACATACTCCATGCCTACGTTTTCTGAGGTGATGGTTCTTACATCCAGGTGCACGCTTTCCTTCTGGAGTTGCCGCAGGAGGGGTTTGAAGTTTTCGGGCTGCACCCGGATTACGAAGTCAGTGGTGCTGTTGTCTCCGCTTTGGTGCTGGGTGGTGTTGGCGAGCGTGGCACCCAGCTCCTCTACCAAATTCTCTACCCGTTGCGTACTTTCAGATAAGTCTTTGACCTGAAACTTAACCTCGGCCTGACGGATGATTTGTTCCTGATTGGCTGGTTTGGCTTTATCTTCAGCCGTAGGGTTTTCCACGGTATCCTGTTGAGCCACCAGTTCATTTATGGAGGATTCTTTATTGGTGGAACATCCGCCTAGAAGCAGCAAGGCGGTACAGAAGAGTAAGAGACAACGGAAGGTGAATGTAGTTTTCATATGCAGAAGTTTTACCTTAATCCCTTCAGCCGCCACAAGGTAACCCTTTGAAATTGGACAATATAAATGCGCAGAGCAGCGTTTGCATCGCTTTTTAAAGCAGAATACCAGAAATTGGGAAAGCTGATTTTCCCTGTTTACCGACAGTTTTTGTGAAAATAGGGCAAAAACATAAAGATTAGACAAGCAGGAAACAGCATAAAAAATTAGCCCTTCTATCCAGAGAGAAGCCCGTTTAAGGGCTCTTTTCCGGAAAGAAGGGCTAAAACTTTCTAGCTAAAGGAACCTATAGACGGCTGATTTGGGCTCCTAAGGCGTTCAGGCGGCCATCAATGTTCTGGTAACCGCGGTCAATCTGCTCAATGTTGTGGATTACGCTACGGCCTTCGGCCGAAAGGGCGGCAATAAGCAAGGCAACCCCGGCTCTGATATCCGGCGAAGTCATGGAGATGCCGCGTAACGGAACCTGACGGTTCTGCCCAATGACGGTAGCGCGGTGCGGATCGCACAGGATGATCTGCGCGCCCATGTCAATCAACTTGTCTACGAAGAACAGGCGGCTCTCAAACATTTTCTGGTGAATGAGCACCGTTCCTTTGGCTTGGGTAGCTACCACCAGCGCGATGCTCAGCAAATCTGGGGTGAAACCAGGCCATGTGTGGTCAGAAACGGTTAAGATACTGCCGTCAATGTACGTATCAATTTCGTACTGGTCCTGCGCGGGAATGAAGATATCGTCGCCGTGGAATTCCATCTTAATCCCTAAGCGGCGGAAGGTATCTGGAATCAAACCTAACTCCCGGATTTGGGCATTTTTGATGGTGATTTCGGAACCGGTCATACCTGCCAGGCCAATGAATGAGCCAATCTCAATCATGTCCGGTAGCATGCGGTGTTCGGTGCCGCCCAGTTTCTCCACGCCTTCAATGATGAGCAGGTTAGAGCCAATACCGCTTATTTTGGCGCCCATGCGGTTCAGCATCTTGCAAAGCTGCTGCAGATAGGGCTCACAAGCGGCGTTGTAAATGGTAGTAATGCCTTCGGCTAAAACAGCGGCCATGACAATGTTGGCAGTTCCGGTTACGGAGGCTTCGTCTAACAGCATGTAGGTGCCTTTCAGGTTTTTGCCTTCCAGGTGGTAGAAGCTGTCATTGGCGTCATAGGTGAACTTGGCACCCAGTTTCTCAAACGCCTCAAAGTGGGTGTCTAAGCGTCTGCGGCCAATCTTGTCTCCGCCAGGCTTAGGCAGTTTGGCTACGCCGTAGCGAGCCAGCATAGGTCCCAGAATCATCACAGAACCCCGAATGGCGCGGGCCTGCTCCACAAACTTATCGGTTGAGAGATAGTCCAGGTTAACGTCCTCGGCCTTGAAAACATAGGTGTCTGGCGCGGTTTGCTCCACGTTTACGCCCATGTCACGCAACAACTCTATCAACTTGTTTACGTCCCGTATGTTGGGCACATTGGAAATGATGACTGGCTCAGCGGTCAACAAAACGGCACACAGAATCTGCAATGCTTCGTTTTTTGCTCCCTGTGGGATAATCTCGCCGTGTAAAGTACGGCCGCCTATTACTTCAAAAGAAGCCATGCGTTCTTATTTATTCTTACTTCGGTTCTGATTCTGATTCTTGTTCTGGTTGTTGTTCTTGTACTTCTGGTTGTTCTGGAAGTTGTTGTTACCAGGGCCCTGAGGGGCTTTCACTGTGCTCTCAAAAAGATTGCCTTTTTCCATGAGCGAAGCATCCAAGTCTAACTCTCCTTTAGACAGTTCCCGCAGGTTCTCCAGGATTACCTCGTCTGTGACGCTGTCTTTGTTATAGGTGCGGTACAGCACTTTCATCAATTTCCCGATGGAGATAATGGCAGCTTCGCGCTCCTGCGGGTCATTGATCTGCTTGGCTTTGTCAATGAGCCGTTCCAGGTTGGTGCCGTAATGCTTGTATTTTGGGTTTTGGACCGGATAGTCTACCCGCTGCGGCTTGTCGTTCAGGTATTCCATGGCGCTTAGCTCAAACGGAGCATCCACGTCCAGTTTGCCGTCAGACATGACGTACAAGTGGTTCCACAGTGTTTGCTGGGCATCCTGAATGTCCTTTACGTTGGGGTTCAGGCGTCCCATCAGGTTCACCAGTAACTGGGCCAGTTGGTTCCGCTTGGTGCGGTCTTCTACCGTGAGAAGGTACTGTACTATATTCTGCACATTGCGGCCGTACTCCCGCAGCAAAAGCTCTTGTTTAAATGACGAACTGGCTACCATGGTGATAGTGTGTGTTGCAAGGTCAAAAGTAGGAATTTTTTGTTCGTATCAAGTATCGGGTATCAAGTATCACGATAAAAGAAATTCCGTTTTAAGCCTGTATGTAGAAAAACAGGCTTAAAACGGTATAGGTTAGTAGAATTGCAATGAACCTAGGCAGTGGTCGTGCTACTTGATACCTGCTACGTGATACGCATTACGCATGTATGCGCAGCTTAGCGAAGCTCAGGAGCAGGGTTTTCTCTCCCACGCCTTCAAATTCAATGATGGCCTTAATGGAGTTCCCTTGATTGTCTATCTTGGTCACGTTGCCAAACCCGAATTTAGGATGCTCTACGCGCATTCCGGCTTGTAGGTTGGACGTGTCGCTAGGCGTGAAGTCGGCGGGTGGGTTGTAGGCCGGCGCGGCCGATGGCTTACGGGCAGGCGTAATCAACTGAGCTGCCGGGGTTTTCCGCTGCAATACTTTCTCAAAGGTTGGCCGCTCGTCTCCGAATTTGAAGTTGAGGTACGTAGGGTCTATCTCGTCAATGAACCGGCTTTTCTCAGCTGCCCGAAGGTTTCCCCATTGGTAACGGCTGGTGGCGTAGGAGAGGGTCAGTTTCTTCTCGGCGCGGGTGATGGCCACGTAGAACAAACGGCGTTCCTCTTCCAAATCGGCGCGGGACTGGAGCATCATCTGGCTAGGGAACAGGTTTTCCTCCATGCCCACAATGAACACGTTTCTAAACTCCAGACCTTTGGCCGAGTGGATGGTCATCATGGTCACGTATTCGCCTTCCTCTTCCTTTTTGGTGTCAGAATCTGTGAGTAGGGCAATGTCTTGCAGGAACAAGGCCAGCGAGTTGTCTTCCTTCTCGGGGTCATCCACAAACTCCTTGATGGCGTTCAGCAATTCCTGGATGTTCTCGTAGCGGGCCAGTCCTTCCACCGATTTATCAGAGTACAAATCATCTACCAGACCAGAATGTTTGGCGATGTACGTAGCCGCCTCAAACGCATCTTTCTCCTGGGCAATCACCGCAAAGCTTTTGATCTTGGTCGCGAAGTCATCAATAGCCGCACCCGCTCTTCCGCCTAACAGTTGACTGGCGTGGCTTACCACTTCCCAGATGCTGTGGTTGGTTTCGTTAGCCGTAACAATCAGTTTTTCAATGGTGGTATCGCCAATCCCTCGCTTAGGGTAGTTGATGACGCGGCGCAAGGCCTGCTCATCATTATGGTTGATAGCCAGACGCAGGTACGAAATCAAATCCTTGATCTCCTTGCGTTGGTAGAACGACAGACCACCCACAATGCGGTACTTGATGTTCATTTTACGCAAGGCCTCTTCCATAGCCCGGGACTGGGCGTTGGTTCTATAAAGGATGGCGAAATCCTCATAAGAGAGGTGGTGGTTCATCTTCTCCTCAAAGATGGCGTGCGCTACCAATTTGCCTTCCTCGTTGTCTGAACTGGCTTTGATTACGTCAATCAGCTGGCCTTCTTCGTTCTCAGAGAATACATCTTTGCGCAGCTGTGCCTTGTTGTTCTTGATAACACTGTTGGCCGCCTTCACGATGTGCTGGGTTGAGCGGTAGTTTTGCTCTAGTTTGAACACCTCCAGCTCAGGGTAATCGCGCTCAAAGTTGAGGATGTTCTGGATATCGGCCCCGCGGAAGGCGTAGATGCTCTGGGCATCATCACCCACCACGCAGATGTTGCGGTCCTTGGCGGAGAGTTTGCGGGTGATGAGGTACTGGCTGTAGTTTGTATCTTGGTACTCATCTACCATCACGTACTTGAAGATGTGCTGGTATTTGTTCAGCACGTCCACGTGGTCTCTAAAGAGCACGTTGGTGTTGAAGAGCAAGTCGTCAAAATCCATGGCGCCGGCCTTGAAGCAGCGTTCGGCATAGATTTTGAAAATCTGGCCTATTTTCGGCCGAAGCGCCGCCTCATCATCCGCCTGAATGGCAGGGTCGCGCAGGTACTGGGCTACGGAGATGAGTTTGTTTTTAGCCGCCGAGATACGACCCAGCACCATATTGGGCTTGTAGAGCTTGTCGTCCAGGTTCATCTCCTTCACGATGTTCCGGATGAGCGTTTTGGAGTCATCAGAGTCATAGATGGTGAAGTGGCTGGGGTAACCTATTTTCTGGGCCTCAGCCCGCAGGATGCGCGAGAAAACGGAGTGGAAGGTTCCCATCCAGAGGTTCTTGGCCTCGGGGCCCACCACTTTCTCAATCCGGCCGCGCATCTCTTTGGCGGCCTTGTTGGTAAAGGTGAGGGAGAGGATGTTGAACGGGTCCACGCCTTTCTCCAGCAAATGCGCGATGCGGTAGGTCAGCACCCGGGTCTTGCCGGAGCCCGCGCCCGCAATGATCATGCAAGGGCCCTCAGTATTTAAAACAGCTGCACGCTGTGACTCATTCAGGAGTTTCAGGTAATCCATGCTCACAATATTCTTTCTTCAGGAGTAACACAAAATTACGGAATAAAGTCGCATTATCAGAAGCCGTTTTACAGAGGGCTCAAGAATAAGCTCAAGCGTTGGCCGTAAACATTTGATTGTGGCTGGGAATGAACGTGAAGGTCAAAAAGCCGAAAGCAGAAAGCTTCTCCAACGTTTAAGGGAGTCGCTTTCTGCTAAGTTTACTAAGAATGAGGCTAGGAAAGGTTTATCGCTTGGCTTCTAAATGGTAGTTACAGAGGCTTTCTTACCTGAAACGTAACTACTTTACTGCCGGGTAAACCGTCTTGGGTGAGACCCTGCACCACAATGGTGTACGTGCCTGCCTGGTCAGAAGTGTAGAAGTAAGTGCTGGCTTTTCCATCCTGGCCGGTATTCAGGTCAGGAGCCCAATACAGTAGATTCCGCCAATCAGGTAGGCGGCTCTGTTTCTGTTCTTGGGTGTCATAGGTAGGGGCATAGAATTCGCGTTGCAGTTGGAGCCCTTCATATTCTTGTAACAAAGCCCTGGGATCTACCGGAAAACCAGCCAAATCACCTTTGTACGTGGTGTAACTTACCACTCCGTAGGAGGAGAGAGACCCATTGTGGTAGTTGCTGGTCATGACATCTAACTTTTGCACCTTTAGTGGATCAAAGGCCATGATGTTATCTACATCAAACACCGGAACCCCATCTAGCAGCAGCAGTGGATCTTCTTCAAAAAAGAGCCTGTTCTGACTATCCAACACCCGGAAGTGGAAGCCATCGCGGCGTTTTCTTACCATTACGCCAGGCACGTACTCGCGCATCACTTCTTCCATCACTTTAAAGCGGGTGTAATTGTCCAGAAAGAATTGCTGATCTGGTTTGCCGTAGAAGGGGAGACTGTCTATAGCCGGGGCTTTGTAGCGGTTAAGGAATTGTTCAAAGTAGATATTCTGGGCTTGAACATCTAAGTGGCGCGAGTAGATGGCCGCCTCTTGGCTTTTGTCTAGGTCAAACGCAGGAAGGTGCTTTTGGGAGTGTTTTCCCGAAAACGGGCTGAATACCTCAAAATGGTAGGTGCTGTCTTTTGAAAAATTAGTTTGCATCACTACTTCCTTGGGGCCAAAGAAATCCTTCACCGCAAAAAGCACAGAGCCATCCATTTTGCTGAGGCTGTTGTAAAAGCGGATGTTTTTGCCCGGTGAGGCAAGATAGGTCCTTATCTCCTTGGCCGGAGCGCCAGTAGTACTGTGGGTCACTTTTCCATGTATCAGGTGACCTTCGTATTCGGGAAGGAACTGGAAGGTCTGATGTTTGGGACTTAGCACTTGCTCCCAGGTAAACCGGCTCCAGCCGTGGGTTAACATGAGGTTGTCTAAGTCTTCGTCTGCTTGTGGTCCCACCTCTGTGAAGTATGAAGAGGCATTTTCTACCGTGCCCTTCAGATCAGAGGACAAATACAGATACGCGCTGATGTCGGCCACGTCAGTGGCTTGGAGGCTGTCTGACCGGAAGACAGCCAAAGATAGGTTAGCGGCAGTAGCCACCTCTGGGAGCCGTTGGGTACGCAGATCCAGCATTACTTGCTCGCGGGCCCCAAATTGTTGCTTCGCTAAGATGGTTTCAATCTCCAGTTGCTTTGTGGGGCGTTTGAAGAAGAGCCGTTCGGCTACAGGCTTTTGCTGGCTATCAAAAACTGTGAAATGAGTAATACCCGGGGCCAAAGAATCTTTGGCTATGGAAAAGGCCGCTTTCCCATTGGCCATGATGGCGGTAGCGGCTACTACCACTTTATGGCGGGTATGGCCCAGCAAAAATACCTGCCCCGGTTGCTGGTTTGTAGCGTGTGCCGTGATCTGGAGTTCGCCAGGCTTGCTTTCAATCAGGTTTAGATTATAGCCTGTTTCATGAATGTGAGGCAATTTCTGCCGAATGACTTTTCCGCCAGAAAAAGTAACCACGGCTGTGTATTCCCCCGCAGCAGGAGGGAGGCTAAAATGCCCTATCCCATACTTGGTAGGCTGAAAAGTGGTCACCACCTGACCCGTATTGTCCCGGATCTCGCCCTGACAACTGGTGCCTTTGCCTGTTTTGCTGTTTATGGCCTTGAAAGCTACTTTACCGGGTAAGCCGTTGACAAGGTTTCCTCCTTCGGGAAAAAACTGTATGGCATAGGTGGCGGTGTCTGTCTGTGGCTTTAGGCCTAGCGGCTGAAAGGTATTGATGATGGTGACAGGTTGTTCGAAGTAAAACTCAGGACCGAAATTTTTCATCCAGTTGGTGTAGGCTCGTATCTTGTAATTACCTGCCTGCAGGGTCACCGGCAACACAAAAGACCCATTGCCAGTACCGCTTTTTAACGCAATTTTCCCTTGCAACACTGGTTGGTTACTGACATCTAATACCTCTACATAGGCCACTTTGCTCATGTCCATCGGCTGGTGCAGCGTTCCGTCTACGTTGTACACTTTAAACCACATGAGGTCGCCGCTGGCGTAGGCTGCACGGTCCAAATGAAGGAAGATTTTCTCCTGTACCGCTTTGCTCTGGTAGTCTTGCAGGTGCGTGAGCAGCGTTGAAGCGGAAGTGCTTTGGGCGTGATTCTTGGCTGTTACGCCAAAAAATAGGCATAAACCTAAGATGCCTTTGAAACCAGCTCTTCCAAAAAAGTTGAGATTTTCTATTGGTGTTTTCATGCTGTTTTCAGAATTACTGCCAGAAATCTGGTTTGATATTGGTGCCTAAGAACCTGCAGTCTGTACAGTAACTTCCCGCACCTGTATAGCCTATTAAAGCAGGAAAACTACCTTCAGAGTACACTCTATCTATAGGTATAAGTGTGCCGCTTGAAAATTCATTAGCAACTTCATTAAGTGGTATGGTGTCTAGTTCACAAAAGATAGTGTTTTGTGGACTCCAAGTAGTCGGTAATTCAGGTCGCGTAACAAAAATTCTTTTTTCCTCCACTGAACAGGCTTCTACATACCCAATCACTGGTTCGCCCGGAGAGGATATACAGTGGATATTCCCAATTAATTGAGTGGGAAGTGGATCAAATAAGGAACCAATGCTTTCAGTATTTTTCTTCAAGGCTTCCCAATATTCATTGGCTTCTTTTGTTTGGGCATATTGTTTTACCAGAATACTGTACTTGCTTATTAACTTGTTTGAGTTTGTGGGAAGCTTTAACAATGGAAAATCGCTGATAATATCTTGTCCTAGTTTAACAGAATTACTTATGTTTATTTGGGTGGAGAAGGTAGTTGGCCAGCAGAGATAGATATTGTTCTCTGGGGAACGATCTTGGATTGCACCATTCCTATACTCTAACCAAGACTGATAATACGCCCGGTACTCCCACGTTTCCTCGTATTCCCAGCGGTAATAACGCGTGTTGTTTTGAGCGTCATGGCTGTTCACGTAAATCTGCAAACCGTCATTTTCGGCTCTCCAGCTTATATTGTCAATAACCGGAGTTTGCTTTACCGATACATAGTCTGAGGCGTAATCCTTTCCACCTGTCTTTATGTCCAGGCGGTACCGTTTACTGTTTTGGATAGGAAGGTTTACAGAAGTGTACATACCTGCTTCCCTTTCAATTAAAAGGTAAGTTGGGCCGTTTTCTTCCGTAACTGTCACTTTGGCTCCTGTTTCTATGACTGGTTTTCCCTCCTCATTCAGATTTTGAGTGCGAGACAATTTAATGGTGGTAGGCCCATTAATATTAATAAAACCGCTTACCACCAGAAAGTTGTTTGGCCTGTCCAGTACTTCAGGTGTGAAAGGTTCTTCACAGGAGGTGAGCAGAAAGAGGAAATACAGCAAGCATGTATTTCTCAGGTATTGGATATAGGAGTTCATTAAAATCTGAAGTTATAGGTAATGGTAGGGATGGGCTGACCAAAAATAGACAGTTTGTAGCCTTTGATTTTGCCTTCCTCAGCCCGGAAATAAACCGAATAAGGATTCTTGCGGCCGGTGAGGTTGTACACGGCAAGGGTCCAGGAACTATGGGCCAGTTTCCTAACCTTGTGGTTTCCTTCAATGTTCAGGGCAAAGTCTACCCGGTAGTAGTCCGGTACTCGGTACTCATTTCTATCTGAGTAGAAGACGCGGGTGGCGTTGCCGTCCTGATACTTGGCGATTGGAAGGGTGATGGGCCTGCCGGTGCTATAGGTGAAGTTCAAGGAAGAACTGAACCGCTGGCTAAACCGGTAATTGCTGATTAACGTGAAATCATGTGGCTTGTCTACGTTACTAGGGTAGAATTCGCCTCTGTTGATGATTTCTGAGACTTGCGTGTTGTTCAGGCGCACAAGTGTGCGGGAGTAGGTATAGCTCACCCAGCCATTCAGCTTACCCGTCAGCTTTTTCAGCATGACCTCTACACCATACGCCTTCCCTTCGGCGTTTGCCACATCTGTTTCAATGTGATGGTTGAGTATGATTTCTGCCCCATTTCTGTAGTCCAGAAAATCTTTCATCTTCTTGTAATAGCCCTCTATGGATAGCTCAACCGTATTGGCTCTAAAATTCTGATAATAGCCCAGCGCCACCTGGTCTCCCACCTGTGGCTTCACATTGGCATCACTCAACTTCCAGGTGTCTGTGGGCGACATGGAGGCCGTGTTAGAGAGCATGTGAATGTACTGGCGCATACGGTTGAAGCTCATCTTCACAGAGGAATGATCTGTTAAACCAAACCTCGCGGATAAGCGGTACTCGGGACCGTGATAGGTAGCCAGTGCCTTGCCTCCTCCATAGCTAAGAGTGTCCAGAATAGTGCTTTCCGTTTTAGGAACATTAGGTGCGTAGGTATACACTTCTCTAGGCCCCAAGGCATTGAAAATAGAATACCGAAGCCCTACGTAGACGGATAACCTTGGTGAAATGTCAAATTGATCAGAAACATAAAGCGCACTCTCCAAGGCTTTTTCCCGCTGTAAAACATCTGGTATAACCAGTGATTCAGTCCCAACCGGGGTGAGGCTACCCGGCGAAATAGTATACAGAATGGAGCTGGCTCCAAAGTCAAGCGTATGTTTAGAATTCAGAAAATAGTTGAAGTCGGCCTGCAGGTTTGCCTGCTTCATCTCAAAGTCCAGATTTGCCGCGTTTACCGGGTTTTTTTCAGAATTAATGCCATAACCGTAGTGGCTGAAAGCACCCGTAAGCACACTGTACAGCTTGTTGTGGAAAATATGCTTCCATTTAACGCTGGCATTGTGGTTAGCGAAATTATAAAGCGAATCTGACCCTAACTGGAATTTGTCTTTGCTCAAATACCCTGAAAAGTAAAGTGTATTTTCACTGTTGATTTCGTGGTTTATTTGGGCATTCAAGTCATAAAAAGAAGCCGAACTTTTACTGAACGATTCCTTCGGTAATTTTTTGAGGAGCCAATCTGAGTACGTGCTTCTACCGGCAAGCATAAAAGAGGTTTTGTCTTTTTTAATGGGTCCCTCCAACATCAATCTGCTGGTTAAAAGCCCGATACCGCCAGAGGCCGCAAACTTTTTCTTGTTTCCGTCACGGGTGGTTACTTCCAGCACCGAGGACAATCTGCCCCCGTACCTGGCCGGAATGTTACTTTTGTGCAACTCAACTGATTTAACAATATCTGGGTTAAAGGCAGAAAAGAAGCCAAACAAATGGGAGGGGTTATAAATGGTAGCATCATTAAACAGAATGAGGTTCTGGTCAGTAGAGCCGCCGCGTACGTTCATGCCGGTACTGCCTTCGCCCACAGATTTCACGCCGGGCAACGTAAGCACTACCCGCAGAATATCTGTTTCGCCAAAGGCGGTGGGTACCTGTTTAATGGCCCGCATGTCTAGCCGTTCCATGCCCATTTGCATACCGGCAACATTACGGTCTTTTTCTGCCTCTACCAGCACTTCTTTGAGTGATCTTACATCTTCCTCTACCTCAATGTCCAGTTTCCCATTTGAGTACAAGGCAATACGGCGTTTGGAATTCTTAATCCCGATGGCTCTTATAATCAACTCATGCTCGCCTATGGGTAGAGTCAAGGAATAATATCCATATTGGTCTGTAGTAGTGGCTAGTAACGGAGACTGGATGTAAACCGAAGCACCAATAACAGGCTCTCCGGACTTAGCATCGCGAAGGTGCCCGGCTAGGCTAGCATTTCCGGTGGCATTGTCTCGTTTAACTCCTATCACATAGAGTTTAGCTTCTGAAGTGGCCTTCTTCTTGCTATTTGCCCCCGCCACATACGGGTTCGTAGTAGAAACATCTCGGGGTAAGTTAGTGGCACCTCCTGTGGTGCTTTCCCTGCGGAAGAAGTTCTCTGGCAAATTTGCCATAAATTCTTTCCCTTGGGTTATAAGTACGGCGCCCTGGGGAGTAACAGCGAACTTCAATTCTGTGCCGGCCAGCGCCTGCGCTATTACTTCTCGTAAAGGCTTTTGTGTTACCTGTATAGTAACTAGAATATTATCTACCGCCCTAGGGTCATAATAGAAACGATAGGTTGTTTTCGCTTCTATTTCCTGGGCAAATTTCTCAAAGGAAGCGTCTTTTAAATCTAAGGTGATAAGCTGTTCATTGGCGGTTTGTGCGTGGCTGTGGAGGAGACAACAAAACAGAAGAAGGGCTATCAGGTATGCGTTACGGTAAAACTGGGTCATATTTTGAAACAATCAAGGGAGTGATAGAGCCATAGATGTAATGGTAGGAAGAAGAAGCTTATTGGTTTCTGAGGGTATCATAGTAGGTGACAAGCGCCAGAATAGCTTCTTCCCGCTGTTTCTTGAACCTTAATCCATGCGCGCGGGCATATTTTTTCAAATCTTTCTTTTTGTCATTCAATAGCTGGAGTACAGACTTCTTGCTTTTTACCTGGTAGTAGGCCTTCTCTTTCATCAAGAAGAACTTGTTCTGCGGGTTATAATGCTCTACTATGAAATTATCCTTTACTTTTTCTTCCATCTGCTTTTGCCGTTTTACCAGCATTTTGATGGAACCATCATGCAGCACATCATAGAAGCCGGGGCGAAGAGAGGAAGAATCTGTAGAACTGGCGGCTGAATAGCGTACAAATCTATGCCCGTTCAACATAAAAGAAGTTACTTTCTCACTGACTAGTTTCTGCAAAAGCGAGTTGTTGCGCAGAATAACAACCTCGTCCTTTACCAAATCATAAAGCAGAGATACTTGGTCGTATTGAGTGCCATCATAATGCACATTTCCGGTGGCGGCCTCATCCTGTAGAAAGAACTGATGCCCTTCCCTCATTGACTTTCTGTAGTCTACATACTGCGGACCGTTAAAAAGATGGGATTCCGTTTGGGTGGCTTGCTGGTACAAACGGACTGGGTACATGGACAAAGCCTGATTTGATAACGTATCTACCTGTCCAACCTGAGAGAACGCATCATATCTGATGAAAAAAGCAAAGGCAGTCAGTAGTAATAGTGTAGAATGAAGCTTTTTTAGCATTGAAAGACACGCTTGTTAAGTTAATTTTTAGCTAACAATATATTTATTTTTACTGATATAATTGATAAATAACAGTTTAAAGAAAGATCGCCAACTTTTCAAACTTCAAAATCAGAAGGCTTGCCTGCGTGTTTTGGAAGGTCTACGTCTATCTTGGTAGTAGATACAAGAAGCCTTTACTTCGGGGCAAATCATACCAGAAGTGATCAGATTTTTGTGAAACAGGCATTAAACAAAGCGCACTGATGCAAGTTGAACTTTGAAAAAAGTGAAATTCTAAACAAATTTGGCTATTCCCGGTTTTGCTTCATTGATCGGTTTTCATGCGGGGGCTTGAAACGGATGCGCAAACTAGAGGTTAGTACCGGAGCCGAAACCTGGATAAGTTCAGGAAGAGGCGCCAAATACAGAAAGCCAATACGCCACATGCTGATCAAGCATTTCTGGATTGGCTTTACCACCGCAATGCGGTGACGTTAGACAGACAAAGACAAAATGGTATACTATCAGAATGAAAACATCATCATCACGTATGATGAAGGATCTAAATTGGTACGCACCCAATGGCAGGGATTTGCTAACAGCGAAGAGTACCGGCATGTATTGAACAAGTATCTACAGTTGGTTTCTGAGAAAGAAGTTACCCGTTGGGTAGGAGATAATACCAACGCCAAGGCCATCAGGCCAGCCGATCAGGAATGGACTGTAAAGGAGTGGGCACCTAAATTTGCTGGCCAAGGGAATGTGAAGCGTATGGCCGTAATTGTGTCTACGGATATCTTCAATAAAATGGCCGTTGACAATATCCTGCTGAAAGGAGGCGACACCGTTGGATTTGATACCCATTACTTTGACAATGAGAAAGCAGCCTTGGCTTGGGTGATGCAGGACTAAGCTTCAAAATTCTGGTTATGAAAAGCAGCCTTCAAGGCTGCTTTCTGATTTTAGTACATTCCAGCACCTCTTTTTGCGGCCGAACTTAAATAGCGGTACTTTTGTCTTTCTGCTGTAAGAAAAAGCTCATGATTGTACTACAAAATACCGTTCTCTCAGACGACCTCAAAGACAAGTTCTTTGTCTGTAATCTGGAGAAATGCAAAGGTGCCTGCTGCGTGGAAGGTGACCTGGGCGCCCCGTTAGAGAAAGAAGAACTCTCCATTTTAGCCGATGCCTACGAACACGTAAAACCCTATATGTCTGCCGAGGGGGTGAAGGCCATTGCAGAGCAGGGGCTGTACGTGGAAGACTTTGAAGGCGACTATAGCACCCCTACTATAGGCGATCGCGAGTGCGCGTATGCCATCTATGATGATAACCTCACCCTCAAATGCGCCATTGAACAAGCCTATTTAGACGGAAAGATCTCCTGGAAGAAACCCATTTCCTGCCATTTATACCCCATCAGAATCACCAAATATGATGGGTTCGAAGCCCTGAACTATGACCGTTGGGAAATATGCAACCCGGCTTGCTCCTTCGGGATGGAGTTAGGCGTACCCGTCTACAAATTCCTGCGCGAACCGTTAGTGCGGAAATACGGGGAAGAATGGTTCCAGGAGTTGGAAGGAATAGTGGAGAAAGAAGCAATAGCGAAATAGTTCACCCAAGTTGACTTGTGCATATTAGGCCTGTTTTCCTGAAAACTCGTCCTAAGCCTAAAAGCAAAAGAGCCCACAGCATACTGCTGCGGGCTCTTTTGCTAAAGTAGAATCAAGGTTTTCCTTTGCCTGATACATGGAATGTACTCCACATTCAAAAGGTTCTTTGATGTAACAGAAAAGCAGCCCAGTAGAGTTGCTTTTCTGTTTTTAATCTGTTTTCCTTAAAACTTGGTGAAATCGTAGGTATCCAGGTAGCTGGTGGTGAAATCACCTTCATTGAAGTTTTTGTCTTCCATCATGGCCAGATGGAACGGAATGGTGGTTTTTACGCCTTCAATCACGAACTCACTCAAGGCCCGCTTCATCTTCACAATAGCTTCTTCCCGGGTCTGCGCACTTACAATCAGCTTCGCGATCATGGAGTCATAGTTGGCCGGAATGGTGTAGCCCGCATACACGTGCGTATCTACGCGTACCCCGTGACCGCCTGGAATGTGCAGCACGTTGATTTTGCCCGGGCTAGGGCGGAAACCTGCCTTCGGATCTTCGGCGTTGATCCGGCACTCAATGGCGTGCATCTGTGGGTAGTAGTTTTTACCCGAGATTGGAATACCGGCGGCAACCTTGATCTGTTCCTTGATCAAGTCATAGTTCACTACTTCCTCCGTGATGGGGTGCTCCACCTGAATACGGGTGTTCATCTCCATGAAGTAGAAATCTTTGTGCTTGTCTACCAGGAACTCAATGGTACCTACACCTTCGTAATTGATGGCTTTGGCTCCGGCAATGGCGGCCTGGCCCATGCGCTCGCGCAACTCGTCTGAGATGAAAGGCGAAGGGGTCTCCTCAATCAGCTTCTGGTGACGGCGCTGGATGCTGCAATCCCGCTCAGACAAGTGGCAAACGGCCCCGTACTGGTCACCCACAATCTGGATCTCAATATGGCGCGGCTCCTCCACGAATTTCTCCAGGTACATGCCATCGTTCCCGAAAGCGGCTTTGGCTTCCTGACGGGCATCGTTCCAGGCTTTGTCAAACTCATCGGCAGATTTGATGATGCGCATACCGCGCCCACCGCCACCCGCTGTGGCTTTGATAATCACCGGATATTTGATTTTGGCCGCCAGTTTCTTGCCTTGCTCGGCAGAAGCCAACAAACCCTCAGAACCAGGGATGGTAGGCACACCGGCCTTCTTCATGTACTCCTTCGCAGAGGACTTGTCTCCCATGGAGTTGATCATTTCTGGTGTGGCGCCGATGAACTTGATGCCGTTTTCGGCACAGATTCTGGAAAACTCAGCGTTTTCAGAAAGGAAACCATAGCCAGGGTGAATGGCATCGGCGTTGGTGATTTCCGCGGCGGCAATCAGGTTAGGAATATTCAGGTAAGACTGGGAAGACGGGGCAGGCCCGATACACACGGCTTCATCCGCGAAGCGCACGTGCAGGCTTTCCTTGTCAGCGGTAGAATAAACGGCTACCGTTTTGATGCCCATTTCCTTACAAGTCCGGATAACCCTCAGCGCAATTTCGCCACGGTTGGCAATCAGTATTTTTTTGAACATTTGGTTAATGTGCTAATGTGTAAATGTGCTGATGTGCTAATGATTCACAAAAATAATGTGCTGATGAACCAATCAAGGACAGGAGGGAAGTAGAAGAAACTACTTATTTTAATTCCCCGCCAAACCAAGAATTAGCACATCAGCACATTAGAGAATTAGCACATTAACTAGGATCTACCAAGAACAAAGGCTGGTCGTACTCAACTGGGCTGGCGTTGTCTACCAACACTTTTACAATGCGGCCTGAGATCTCAGACTCAATCTCGTTGAACAGCTTCATGGCCTCAATAATACAGATCACCTGGCCTTTCTGCACCTCGTCGCCGACGTTCACAAACGCCGGAGACTCTGGGTTGGCAGAGCGGTACAACGTCCCGATCATAGGGGCTTTGATGGTGAGGTACTTGCTGGTGTCATCGGCGGCAGGCTGGGCTGGAGCAGCTGGGGCTGCGGGAGCCTGAGGCAGGGCAGCAGGAGCAGGAGGTAACGCTGCCGGAGCGGCCGCAGGTGCAGGCTCAGATACATATTTTACCTTTTGGCTTGCCTCGCGCTGCACAGAGATCTTAAACTCCTCGGTCTCAATGTCAACTTTATTCAGGCCAGATTTCGCGATGAAATCAATCAGTTCTTGGATTTCCTTAGCTTTCATAGTTTTATTTTACTCGTTCGGCGTAGGTGTAGGTACGCGTATCTACTTTAATCTTTTCATCTTGTCCAATAAAAAGAGGAACAGAGATAGTGGCGCCCGTCTCTACGGTGGCTGGTTTAGAAGCGTTGGTGGCGGTGTCTCCTTTGATACCGGGTTCTGTATACGTAATAGTCAGTTCTACATACGTAGGAAGTTCAGCGGTTAACGGAGTTTCAGTCTCGGCGTGGAACAAGATAGTCACTTCCTGGCCTTCTTTCATCAAATCAGCGAAAGGAACCAATCTTTCTTCCAGGGTTACCTGTTCAAAGGAGTTCATGTCCATGAAGTTGTAACCGTAGTCATCTTTGTAGATAAACTGGTGCGGACGTTGTTCTACGCGGGCTGTGGTTACTTTTACCCCGGCGGTGAAGGTGTTGTCCACCACTTTGCCGGTTTTGATGTTCTTCAGTTTGGTACGAACGAAGGCCGGGCCTTTCCCTGGTTTCACGTGCTGAAACTCAGTGATGATCCACAGGTCGCCGTTAAATTCAATGCAAAGCCCGTTGCGAAAATCAGCGGTAGTTGCCATAGTTAGTCTTGTGTTTCGGTTTAAAATGCCTACGGGTTTTTCCCGATTGGACATAAAAAAATTCGGCCAAAGATAGCCGAATTTTTTGATCTATTTCAGAAAAGAAGCCTAAAAACGAGGGGCTTATTTAGGGTCATATGCCCATTTCAGGTAAATGGAACCCCAGGTAAAACCACCGCCAAAGGCAGCTAGAACCACGTTGTCTCCTTTTTTTAATTGATTTTCATACTCCCACAGGCACAAAGGAATGGTGCCGCTGGTGGTATTGCCATATTTCTGGATGTTCACCATCACCTTCTCTGGGCCTACACCCATGCGGTTGGCGGTGGCGTCAATAATGCGCTTGTTGGCTTGGTGAGGCACCAACCAGGCAATATCCTCAGACGTCAGGTTGTTGCGTTCCATGATCTCGGCAGACACATCGGCCATGCCTTTCACCGCGAACTTGAAGACCTGCTGGCCTTCCTGGAACGCGAAGTGCTCCCGACGGGCAACCGTCTCGGCGGTAGCGGGTCTACGGCTTCCTCCGGCTTTCTGGTGCAGAAACGGAACCCCGGAGCCGTCAGACTTCAGGATGCTGTCCTGTACGCCCAAGCCTTCGGTGTTAGGTTCCAGCATAACCGCCCCGCCGCCATCTCCGAAGATGATGCAGGTGGCCCGGTCTGTATAGTCTACAATGGCGGACATTTTATCTGCCCCCACCACAATGATTTTCTTGTACTTGCCGGTTTCAATGAACTGGGAACCGGTGGCCAACGCGAACAGAAAGCCGGAGCAAGCAGCCTGAATGTCATAGCCAAAGGCGTTAACACAGCCCGTCTCTGCGGTGATAATGTTGGCCGTAGCCGGAAACACCAGGTCTGGGGTAGTGGTGGCACAGATGAGCATGTCAACATCTGCCGGATCTGTGTTAGTTTTTTTGAGGAGGTCCAGCACCGCCGGAATGGCAATGGCCGAGGTACCTTGGTCTTCTCCCTTCAGTATGCGTCTTTCTTTGATTCCCGTGCGGCTAACGATCCATTCATCGTTGGTTTCTACCATGGTTTCCAACTCCTGGTTGGTCATCACGTACTCCGGGGCATATCCGCTCACACCGGTGATCGCGGCGGTTATCTTACTCATAGTATTCTGAAGGGTTGTCTGGTAAATTGCGCACAATTAGGCGCTAAAGTATTTTCTGAATTTCTCTGAGATACGGGCCTCTGCCATTTTGTTGGCCAGATGCAGCATATTACAGATAGCGGTTGGGGTGGAAACGCCGTGCCCAATGACTGCATTCCCGTTCACACCCAGAATGGGGCTTCCGCCTACCGCTTCATAATTGAAACGATCAAAGAAAGGATCAGTGATTTTCTTTTCGCAGAGAATGTCATAGATAGACTCTGCCATTTTCAGGATTACGTTACCGGTGAACCCGTCACACACAATAACATCGGCCTTGTCGTTGAACAGGTCGCGTCCTTCAATGTTCCCGATAAAGTGAATGGATTTGTTTTCCTTGAGGAGTTTGTAGGTAGGCTGGGTGATCATGGTGCCTTTGCCTTCTTCCTCGCCTAGGTTCATTAAGCCCACACGTGGTTTCTTAATGTCAAAGATATGTTGGGCGTAAAGAGAGCCAATTTCCCCAAACTGCTCCAGAATCTCAGGTTTGCAGTCGGCAATGGCGCCTACGTCCAGCATGATGCCGTACCCGCCAGAAAGCTTAGGGATAAAGCTGGCCAGCGCTGGCCTTAAAATGCCCTCTACCTGTTTCACGCTGAAGACCGCGCCTACCAGCATGGCACCGGTGTTGCCGGCGCTGCAGAAGGCGTCTACCTTTTTAGAGGCCAGCATGCCGTAACCTACCGCAATGCTGGAATCTGGTTTCTGGGTGAGGGCTTTGGTAGGGTGTTCACCCATCCCAATTACTTGAGATGCGTGAACAACCTTTACTCTGGAACCGGTGTAGCCGTGCTGCTGCAGGAGCGAATGAATCTTGTCTTCATCTCCAATCAGGAAAATCTCAAACTCATCCGTTAACTTCTCAGCCGCTAAAAGTGCGCCTTCTACAACTGCATCGGGGGCGAAGTCGCCGCCCATTGCATCCAGAGCTATTTTCATGTAAAGCGTGTTTCGTAAATTATCCTACAAGTAACTAAAATAAAGCCTGAACAGGCAAGCTTTATTACGCAACAGAGGTATAATTTTTGATGGCCACTTTACCTTTGTGGTATAAATCTCCGTCTACCACGTACGCTCTGTGGTATTGGTGCACCTCTCCGGTGTTAGGGCAGATAGAAATCGCTTTAGGAGTGATTTTGTCGTGCGTTCTTCTCTTATCTCTTCTGGTCTTGGAGATTTTTCGCTTAGGATGTGCCATCTCAGGTAATTATTACAAAATTGGTTATAAACTTATTTTAACTTTTTAAGGGCGGCGAAACGAGGGTCAAGTGGACCGTCTTCGTCATCATCGTCCTCTTCATCTTCTCCTTCTGAACCGGTAGAGTAGATCAACAGGCCTTCGGCCTCCGGATCATCTTCCCGTTCCTGGTCTTCTTCCACAAACCGCGGATGCAGCTTTTTCATAGGTATTGCCAGGCCAATGTAATCATACAGGTGTTGGGCAATGTTGAGGTACTGCGTCTCTGGTACTATCTGCAGCACGTTCACGTCCAGTTCCAGGTCTTCCTGGCCGTAGCGAACGAGCAGCGTTTGTTCTACTTCCAGCGGGTGCTCAAACTCTTCTAAGCTCCGGTCGCAGGTCAGGCGAACCGTTCCTTTGATATGGAAATCGAATTGCAAAAGAAGCTCCGACTTGTGTAGCACTACCTCAGCCTTCAAGTTGCCGCCCAGGATCAGCTCCTGTTCAAACAACTCAAAGAAGCGGTCATCCAATTCAAACTCGTAGCTGTGGCTTTTGTTGCCCAGCTTCACAAGATTGATATCGTATTTTTTAATCTCCTTCACGTTGCCTCTTTTTTTGCAAGTCGCAAAATTAGCAAGAATATCTGTATTATAAAATACAAATGCCTTTTTTGCGCTGGTTAATAAAATGCCGCTTTCGGCTTGTCCTGGGTAAAACAGCCAAAAAACAGGAGTGGTTCATTGTGAGGGAGATAGATGTAAAGTAAGTACGTAAGTACTGCAGCGTGATACTAGAAGGCTAAAGGCTATGCTGCCAGGAGCTTCTTCTTTAAAGCTTTCTTCAGCTTCATCATCTAGTGAAAGGTGCTGGGCAAAGGTATTACACCTTTAGGAGTTTTCTCTAAAGTTCTCCTGCCACTTTAAGCATAGCGGAAAAAACATCTTCACTAAACCTGAAATTTGTTGCCCTTATCTTTTGAATGATGGGTTTTACAGATGGTATAATACCTTCCTGTTTAGCTCTGGCAATAATACCTAAGGTGCCGGTGAAGGATAACCCTAATCTTTGAGCGAGTTTACGGGCTTGAAGGTCATCTAGAATTAGGAAACTGCCTTCTTTTTCAGAACTTAAGGCAATGGCACTGGCCTCGCCTTTGTCTACTTCCAATTCCAATAGCCTTTGATACCTCGTATTTGTTACGGCTTCAATTGAAATCCAGTCAGGTAGATTGTGGCCGAACTCAGAGGCAATGACGGTGGTGGTAACCACATGACTGAAAAGGTATCTAAGCAGTTGGAGTTCACCAATTTTGTCTAACAGAATGAAGCAACTGGTGTCGGCAATTACTATTTTAGATGGCAGCGGCATCTTGTTCTATTTCACTTGCAGGATAATTAAATAACGAGACATTGAAGTCACTTAAAATTTCTGCGAAGGCTACTTTAGAAAGGCCTGCCAGTTCCGCTGCATGACCAAGAGACAATTTTCCTGACTCAAATAATTTAGCGGCTAAAAAACGCGCTATCTGTCTTTCATCTAAATCTACGTTCTCAGGCAGGTGCAAAACTACTGTTCTCATGTTCCTAATATACGTACATTCTTATAAACATGAGTAAGAATAAAAAGCGTTTCAGTACCGTTTTCTGTAAACCAGCCCCGAAACGCTTTTTCTGTCTTTGTAAAAGTTAGTTACCTACACGCCGCTACGGGCTCGCAGAATATCAATAGCAGCAAACAAAGCTTCCCGGAAGGAGGTTTCGTCTGCTTTGTTCTGGCCGGCAATGTCATAGGCGGTGCCGTGGTCTGGTGAGGTGCGCACAATGGGCAGACCAGCCGTGAAATTGACGCCGCGTTCAAAGGCGAGGGTCTTAAATGGAATCAACCCTTGGTCATGGTACAGCGCCAGGGTGGCATCAAATTTCTGGTAACTGCGGGTGCCAAAAAAACCATCGGCGGGGAAGGGACCGAAGATGAGGTTGCCTTTGTTTTTCAGTTGCTCAATGACCGGGGTCACAATCTCGGTTTCCTCGGTGCCCAACAAACCATTCTCGCCAGCGTGCGGGTTGAGGCCTAGTACCGCGATTTTAGGTTTCTGAATGCCGAAGTCTTTACGAAGGGAGTTCTCCAGAATGGTAAGTTTTCTGATGAGCAGCTCTGGCGTAAGCCGGTTGGCTACGTCTTTCAAGGGAAGATGTCCGGTGACGGTGGCAACCCTGAACCCGTCGGCTACCAGGAACATTAGGCTCTCCGGCGCATCAAAATACGTGGTGAAGAACTCGGTATGGCCGGGAAACTGGAAACCTTCGCCCTGGGTGTTGTCTTTGTCAATGGGAGCGGTGACGACGGCTTGAATGTGGCCGTCTTTGAGGTCCTGAGCGGCACGTAGCAAGGCGGCGCGGGCCAGCGAACCGGTAGCAGGCGAGGGAACGCCGGGCGTAAACTCTATTTCCTCCTCCAGGCAGTTGAGTACGTTTACCTTTTTGGGGTGAATCTGGTCAAAGGTTTGTATCTGCTGAAAGCTGAAATTCTCCAGGGCCAGCACCTTGCGGTACTTGTTCACCGCCCCCGCCGAGCCGTAGAGAATGGGGGTGCAGTAATGCAGCACCCGGTTGTCTGAAAGCGTCTTGAGGGCTACTTCCGGCCCGATGCCGGCAATGTCTCCTATGGTTATCCCGATGCGGGGCTTTGTTTTTTGCTCCATGGGTTAGGCAGTGGCTTGTGAAGAAAGGAAATGATAGAGCAACCGAACGCTGCTACCGGTGGCGTGCTTGCCGCGATAAGAATCTGGGCTCAACAAGAAGGCCGTTCCGGCAATATCCAGGTGAATCCAAGGGTAGTTGGTGAAGAACTCCAGGAACTTGCCCGCCGAAATTGCGCCCGCTTCGGCTCCGCCGATGTTCTTCAGGTCTGCAATGTCTGACTTCAGGTGCTCCTGGTACTCTTCCCATAACGGGAGCTCCACCAGACGCTCGTGCGCCATTTCTCCGGCCAGTTTTAGGTCTGTTTTTACCAAATCATCGGCAGTACCCATCATCACAATGCCTTCGCGGCCCACGGCTCGGGCGGCGGCTCCGGTGAGGGTGGCAATATCAATGACCAGGCTCGGGTTGTAGCGTTTGGCGAAATGCAGGGCGTCAGCCAGGATCAGGCGTCCTTCAGCATCAGTGTTCAGGACCTCCACGGTGTGGCCGCTGTGCATGGTGATCACATCGCCGGGGGCGAATCCTTTACCGCTTATCAAGTTATCGGTAGCCGGAATCAACCCGATGACATACAGCGGCACGTTGTTTCTGGCCAAGGCCGAAAGGGTCCCGGCCACAGCCGCCGCACCTGACATGTCTGACTTCATGTAATCCATGGAGTTAGGGGTTGGCTTGAGGCTTAACCCGCCCGTGTCATATACCACGCCTTTGCCCACCAGAATGACAGGTTGGGTGTTGGTGGCGTTTTCGGGTTTCCATTCCAGAATGTTGAAGGTGGCCGACTCATCAGAAGCCTGGTTCACGCTCAGGATCCCGCCCATTTTCAGGGATTGAATCTGCACCTGGTCCAGTACCTCCACCTGCACGCCTGTACCGTTCAACATCTCCTGAATCTGCTCGCTCAGCAACGTGGCGGTTTGCATGTTAGGAGGCGTATTGATAAGGTCGCGGGTATTGTACACCGCTTCCAGCAGATTAGAGAGTTCCGTTACCTGGGTTTGAGAAACCCCAACGCCGGTGATGGTCACCGACTTCAGAATAGGAGGTGTGGACTTCTCGGTTTTGTAGCGCTGGAATGAGTAATTGCTCAGCACCAGACCTTCGGCCACGTACAGCGCCGCTTCGCCATCGGCGCCGTCCAACAAAACCACGCTTTCCACCTTATCCGCCGTTAGGCGCTGGTGCAGGACGTGGCCCGCTTTGCGGAGGGCTTCCTGAGTTTGGGTTTCTTTGGATTTGGGATCGGTGAGGACCAGGTAGAGTTGGTGGGTGAATCTATTGATAGCTACCAGCGTGCTCTTGAGCGCCAGTTGGCGGGTGATGTATTCCAGTTCATCTTGGGAGAAAAGCTCCTTGGGGAGGTGCTCTTGGCCTGGAACTAAGACAGCGGTGCTGGTATTAGCCGGTAATGTTGCGGCGTAGGTCAGTTCTGTGCGCATAAGATGTGTATCTTTGAGCTGCAATATAGCCTTAACAAACGGAAACCAAAACCAGTGAAGCCCGTCCAGCCCAAGAAACACCTAGGTCAGCATTTCCTCACCGACCTCAACATCGCCCAGAACATTGTGGAGGCGCTGCGCCTGCCCAACGGCGTGCAGGAGGTGCTGGAGGTAGGGCCCGGCATGGGCGTTTTAACCCAGTTTTTGGTAAAACACCCTGAATACACCACCACCATTGTAGACATCGACCGCGAGTCAATCGCCTGGTTGAACGAGCATTATCCAGCTTTGGAGGGCCGCGTGCTTTTCGCCGATTTCCTGAAAACTGACCTTAAAACGCTGTTCTCGGGGCCATTTGCCGTCATCGGGAATTTCCCGTACAACATTTCCAGCCAAATCTTCTTCAAGGTATTGGATCACCGCGACCAGGTTCCCGAGGTGGTGGGCATGATTCAGAAGGAAGTAGCGGAGCGTATTGCGGCCCCGCACGGTTCCAAAACCTACGGCATCATGAGTGTGCTCTTGCAGGCTTTTTATTCTATTGAGTACCTGTTCACGGTGCACGAGCACGTGTTCAACCCGCCGCCCAAGGTGAAAAGCGCCGTGGTGCGGCTCACGCGAAACGAAGTGGCTCAGTTGCCCTGTGACGAGAAGCTGTTTTTTAAAGTAGTGAAAGCCAGCTTTGCCACCCGCCGCAAAACCCTGCGTAATTGTCTGAAACCGTTTAACCTTCCGCCGGAGGTAGCCCAGGATGCCTTGTTTGACAAGCGCGCCGAGCAGCTTTCCGGGGCTGATTTTATCAACCTTACCCTCCTGATCCAGCAGCATGCAGTCTGAAATCACCCGTGAGTTTATTGACCAGATAGAAGACGCCATTGAGCGGCGCGATGCCGAGTTCATTCTCTCCAACATGGAGGAAATGTACGCCGTGGACATCACCACCGTCTTGTACGAGCTCAATACCGAGCAAAGCAAGTATGTGATGGACGTGCTGCCCGCCGATGTGGGTGCCGAAATCCTTAGTGACCTGGACTCAGACGTACGCAGCAATTTCCTGAAGAACTTCACCATTGAGGAGATTGCCCGCTACATTGGCGAGATGGATTCAGATGATGCCGTGGATGTGCTCAACGAGCAGCCCGTGCAGCGCAAAGAGGAAATCATTGCCTTGCTGGAAGACCAGGAGCACGTAGCCGATATTGTGGAACTCCTGCACTATGACGAAGACTGCGCCGGTGGTCTCATGGCGAAGGAGTTGATCAAAGTGAACATCAATTGGCGCGTGGGGCAGTGCATTGACGAAATCAGGCGGCAAGCCGAAGAAGTAGAGAAAGTCTACGCCGTGTATGTGGTAGACGACCGCGATAAACTGGTGGGCCGCCTGAGCATGAAAACGCTCATTCTCTGCGGTGACGAGACCCCCATCAACAAGGTTTATGACCCAGATGTCATTGCCATTGAATCTTACAAAGATGATCAGGAGGTGGCTGCTGTCATGCAGAAATATGACCTGGAAGCCATTCCGGTAGTGAACATACAAGGTCGTTTACTGGGCCGCATTACCATTGATGACGTCATTGACGTGATCCAGGAACAGGCCGAACTCAGCCGCCAATTGATGACCGGTATCACCGAAAACATTGAGGAAGACGACAGCGTTTTCCGGCTTTCGCGCGCCCGTTTGCCCTGGCTCATGGTGGGCATGGTAGGCGGCTTGCTAGGGGCTCGGTTCATAGGATTGTTTGAAGGCGACATTTCGGTGATTCCCGCCCTAGCCATGTTTACCCCTTTAATTACCGCCACCGGCGGAAACGTGGGAATTCAGTCTTCCTCCATCATCATTCAGACGCTGGCCAACAAAACCATCATGTTTGATAATTTCGCTTCCCGTATTATCAAGGTGTTGCTGGTGGCATTGATCAACGGACTCGTGATGTCGGGCTTGGTGCTGGGATTCAACGTGTTGTTGGGGGTGCAACTGACTTTATCCATAGTAGTAGCCGTGGCCTTGTTCAGTGTGGTGTTGCTGGCTTCGTTTATGGGAACGGTCACGCCCATGATTTTAGATAAATATGGAGTGAACCCCGCCGTAGCCGCCGGTCCGTTCATCACCACCGCCAACGACTTGCTAGGGCTAGCCGTCTACTTTATGGTGGCGCATCTCCTGTTGAACCTTTGATTCAGGCCTATTTTCCAGAAACCTGCACCGAAACACTTAACCTATGCCCATTTCTACTGATTCTCCCTTCCGCTGCCTTGTCATAGACCTCATGCACGAGAGCCTGCTGCCCATGCTGGAAAGTGTAGGCGTAAAAGTCACGTATCTGCCAGAAATCAAGAAAGAGGAAGTGCCCGCGTTACTCCCAGATTACCAGATGCTGGTGGTGCGCAGCAAAATGCGGATTACCGCCGATTTACTCAAATTCGCCCCTAAACTGGAAGTGCTGGCCCGCGCCGGAGCCGGCGTAGACAACATTGACGATGGCGTGCTGGAAGCCCGGAACATCACCTTGATCAACGCCCCCGAAGGCAACCGTGATGCCGTCGGCGATCATACCTTGGGCATGCTGTTAACCTTATTCCGGAAAATTACCCAAGGTGACAAGCAAATCAGGCAAGGTCAGTGGTTGCGGGAAGAAAACCGCGGCGAGGAAATTGGAGGGAAGACCATCGGCCTGATCGGGTTCGGGCACATGGGCAAAGCCTTCGCCAAGAGGTTAATGGGGTTTGACTGCGATGTGCTGGCCTATGACCACCAACCGGTAGAAAATCCGTTCCCCCATGTTCACTTAGCCTCTTTGGAGGAACTGCAGCAGAAGGCGCAGGTGCTGAGTCTGCATATTCCGTATACCAAAGAAAACCACCATTTCATAAACGCCCAGGTGCTTTCCAGATTCCAACACCCGCTTTGGCTTTTGAACACCGCCCGCGGCGAAGTGCTGAACCATGCCGCCCTGGTTGAAGCCCTGAAAGCCGGTACCGTACGAGGTGCCGCCTTGGACGTACTGGAAAACGAAAAGCTGAAAACGCTCACGCCAGAGCAGCAGGAACGGTTCTCTTATTTAATGGAGCACCCGCGCGTAGTACTCACCCCGCACATTGCCGGCTGGACCCAGGAATCCTATGTGCGCATCAATGAGGTAATGGTGCAGAAACTGGAAGCGTTTTTGCACCATAGGAATAAATAGGTACGGTAACCTGAATTGTAGCGGCGTTACACCGTAACGCCGTGGCACCACGCAGCAATCCACGTCCCAACCATCAACTACCTGTCTTGACTTCTCGCTTTTAGGAAAGGGTTGCAGATAAAGGGACGTCTTCGTTTCAAAAAACCACGGCGTTACAGGGTAACGCCGCTACAGAGTTTGTTTACAAGCGTTTTCCTGAAATCTGGCTTAAATCAGAAGGGCCTCTCTTGTACAAGAGAGGCCCTTCTGATTTTATTTCTGTGGATTGAACTGGATGGTGGAATAGCCGATGATTAAATCTGCCCGGGACCCAGGCGGACGATAATAGACGAGCACATCATACACGTTTTCAGTGGAGAAGTGGCTACCTTCAAAGTAACGGGCATCGGCTTGGCCGTTGGCGCCTTTCAGGGCGAAGTAGTAGTTGTAGTAGCCTTGTTTTAGGAGAGCCGTGGCGGTGTAGAGCTGTTTTTCGGGATCATAGGTCATCCGGAAGGGTTCTTTCAGTTGCCAGTCAGACAAGCCACCAAAGACATACACCGGCCCAGGCGCGGGCTCCGGGGCCTGGAGTTGGAAAGTGACTTGCTGGTAGTCGGCGTTGAGGGGGGCGTTGCCATACTCGCGGCTCCCGAAGAGGAACTTGCCGTTGGCGTCGGGCTGAGAACTGTACACCTCGCGGGCACGGCTTCTACCGGTCGTCGCGAATACGCGGTCCGGGCTGCCGGTGACATCGCGGCGTTCAACGCCAATGCCGCTGAACCGTTCGCTGCGGGTATCTAGTGCTCGGAACTCACTCAGTCCTAAGAAAGCCTGCCCGGGCTCAAACAATTTGTATTCCAGCCGGCGCTGCGCTTCCTGAATAAAGGTAGGGCGGGTGAAGTATTTGGCGTTGTCCCAGCGGTGGTTCTGGCGGAGCACGACCTTGATTTCCTGCGACGGGTTCACCAACGGATATTGGGCGTAGAAGATATTGAAGTCCATCTGCTGGCGCTCAAAGCGTTCACCGGCTCCCGGCGTGGCCACGGGCACCAGACCCACCTGTACCTGCTCCTCAAAGATGACAAAGCGGCGGCTTAGCAAACGGTTTCCGCCTTCCTCGGTCACTTCCATGAGGTAATTCCCGCTGAGTTTCACGCGTGGCAACTGGAAACTGTAATGCCAGTACGGTACTTTGGTGCCCCCGGATGGCTCTACTTCATTGATGAAAAATTCATTGTAATCCTGCACGTACTGGAGCGGCTGCAATTGGGAAGGCTGCCAATCTGCGTTGCAATGGTGGAACCGCACTACCGCCCGGCCCCGGGGAGCCGTCATGCGGTCAAACTCCAGCACCAAAGGACTATTCTGCTCAAGGGAAACCACAGGAGGAGCCAGCACATCGCCTACGTTGAGGTTGCGGGCGTAGAACTGCACGGAATACACATCTGCCGCGTACACCGCGTCTTCAAACCGGAGGGAACCCGTGCCCGATGTTCCGGTGCCAGTGCCCGTTGATTCTACCGGCACACAACCGGTGAAGGAGGTCGCGGCCAGCGCTAAAGCGAAGAAGGTGTGTTTCCAGTTTCTTTTTAATATCATGAGGTGTTTTTCAAATCGTTTTGGTACCCAGTTTCACCTGTCTATTACGGTAAGATCAGGTGAACTCTTGTTAATACGCTAGGTACCGTTAGTTAGTATTTAAGGTTCAGAGATAGAAGGAGGGAACGCTTGCTCCTTTATCTCATTTTCATGTGATTTTCTAAAAACAGGCTAAAAAGAAAACCTCACAGGTTAATCATGCCTGTGAGGTTTTCTTCAAATCTTATTTTAACTGGCTTTGCAACTCGTCTACCTGTTCCATGAGTTGTTCCCAGGCGCTCTGCTCTTTGTCTAGCTGCGTTTTAATCTTATTGAACTGCTGGGTAGTCTCATGTAAAGCGTTGGGGTCTGCGTAGGTGCTGGGCAGGGCCAATTTGCTTTCGCAGCTTTTCAGCTTTCCTTCCAGATCATTCACCAGACCTTCCACTTGCTTCAGCTTCTGGTTAATGCGTTTCAGTTCCTGCTCCAGTTCCTGTTGCTGGCTGGCGGTGGGCTTGGGTTTCGCCTGCGCTTTGGCCGGGGTAGCCTGCGGAGTAGGGCGTTTAAGGCCTTTCTCCCGTTGCTCCATCCAGTACTCATACTCATGGTAAGTGCCGGGATATTCCTTCAATACATGGTCTTCAATGTACCAGATCTTGTTGGCCACGTTCTCCACAAAGTACCGGTCGTGGGAAATGACCACAAACGTACCTTCGTACTGGTCCAGCGCCTGAATGAGGATGTTCACAGACTGCATGTCCAAGTGGTTGGTAGGCTCATCCAGCAGCAGGAAGTTGGCTTCGGAGATAAGCGTTTTCGCCAAGGCCACGCGGCTTTTCTCGCCTCCGGAAAGGACTTTGATTTTCTTGAAGACCGTGTCTCCGGTGAAGAGGAAAGAACCCAAAACGCCGCGTAACTCCATTTCAGTACGGCGGCTGCCTGCCTGCACCATCTCTTGTAAAATCTCATTCTCCACGGTGAGGCTCTCCAACTGGTGCTGGGCGTAGAAAGCCATGATTACGTTGTGGCCCAACTGCCGCTCGCCTTTGATGGGTTCATCGCCGGCTATGATGCGCATGAGCGTGGACTTTCCTTTTCCGTTGGCCCCAATCAACGCGATTTTGTCGCCGCGTTCAATGTTGACGTTGGTGTTTTTAAAGATAAGCTTCTCGCCGTAGCTCTTGGCCACGTTCTCCAGGCGCAGGATGTTGCGGCCCGGTTGCACCGTGAACTGGAACTTAAAATTAACCACGGGCGCATCTCCGGCTACATCTTCAATGCGCTCCATTTTGTCCAGCGCCTTCATACGGCTTTGGGCCTGCTTCGCTTTGGTGGCCTTTGCCTTAAAGCGGGCAATAAACTGCTCGGCTTGCTTTATTTGCTGCTGCTGGTTTTCATAGGCGCCTTTCTGAATCTCGTTTCTTAGCTCTTTTTCCTCTAGATAAAAGCTGTAATTGCCCGCGTATACGTTCAGTTTACCTCCAGAGACTTCCACAGTCACGTTGGTGGTCCGGTCCAGGAATTCCCGGTCGTGGGAAACAATCACCAGGGCCCCTTCATACGCGCTGAGGTAATTTTCAATCCATTTGATAGACGGTAAGTCCAAGTGGTTGGTAGGCTCATCCAGGAGCAGGAGCGACGGTTTCTGCAACAGGATTTTGGCCAGCATCACACGCATGCGCCATCCGCCGGAAAAAGTCTTCAAGGGCTGCTGAAGCTCCTGCGTGGTAAAACCGAGGCCTTCCAGAATCTCTTCGGCCTTTACTTGTATGTTGTAGCCGTCCAAGGCCTCAAAATGCTCCTGCAGTTTGGCCAGTTTGTCAATGTGCTCGTCCTGGTAATCGGTTTCCATTTCATGCAGCACCTCGTCAATTTTGCGCTGAATCTGGATGGCCTCCTCAAACGCCTGCATGGCTACATTTAAGATACTTTCATGGGTATCATAGGAAAGCAAATCCTGGTTCAGGAAGCCCAGCGTAGTTTCCTTCGCCATCTGAATGCTACCGCCGTCGGGTTTGTATTCGCCCACTAAGAGACGCAGCAGGGTAGATTTTCCGGTTCCGTTCAGTCCCACCAGCCCAATTTTGTCTTTTGGTTTGATGTGCAGGTTGGCGTCTTCGTACAGCGTGCGGCTCCCGAAATGAAAATTGAGGTTATTAATGGAGATCATGAATGGATGCGTATGAAAACGCAAAGGTAACACTTTGAAAATTATCTGGCGTTTGCCTTTTGCGGTTGCTGTTTTTGTGAAGTTGAGCTTCTATCTAACAAACAAGCGGTTAAAAACGTGCCTTAGCAGGCATGAATGTCAGAACGTTACCTTTCAGCGCGGTTTTAGGGGTGTTTTCCGGACAACAGTGCCTAAACCCGAAGGAGAATTAACCTCAGCCTTTCAAGCGATTTTCTGACGGAAACTTCTAGGCTGTAACACACGGGAAAACACGTAAACGACACCCTGCTTCTATTTGGAAAAGAACTATATAACAGCTGAAGCTTCCCATTTGAGATTATGCCTCGTATATACCCTAGTTTTGGAAAACCAGCCCTAAAACGCTTACTTACGTGCCATGGTAGCTATTGTATCTTTGCTTGATGCCGAACATTCAGATAAGTTAAATCAACTTATCTATAGCTTAGAGCGTGAATTTGGGCTTAAAGACGTACAGAAAACCCCTTATCCGCATATTACCTGGCTCACGGTGAACGACGGCAGCCTGCAGAATCTGAAAAAGACCTTGGGAGATGCGGCCGGAATCTGTTGCCGGTTCTTCGTTGAGACGACCGGGTTGGGGATTTTCCCGGGCCAGAAGCCTGTGCTGTACATTCCCGTGGTGCGTACCGAAAGCGTAAATCAGTTTCACAGCCAATTGCATAAAGCGGTGGGTTTAGTATGCCAGGAGATTAGTCCTTACTACCACCCAGATGTCTGGATGCCCCACCTGTCGCTTGCCCTCGGCGATACCACACCAGAGGTGATTTCGCAGGCCGTCCTATTCCTTAATCATCAAAATTTCCGCTGGAAAGTTGAGTTGGATAACTTGACCCTGCTCACCAAAAAAGGAGACCTGTTTCTAGAAGACGGCATCTTTCCTTTAATGGAGACTGGAGCGAAGAATGCCACTAAACTCTCTGCCTCTAGATAGTACCACCCCTATTTTCCTCCTGAAAGGACCTTGTGGGCAAGCTTGGAAGGCACTCTTGGGCTGCCACTACCGTTCGTTACCAAGATCCTCTCAGGAGGACAAAAAAGTAAGATTGTTTCAGTTATGTGCTTACAAAGAACTTTTCTTTAATCCTCTTGTACTAATTCAGCCGCTTTCTCCTTCAGTATCTCCAAGGCTAAATCAATGGTGTCCTGATGCGTTCTAAAGGAAAGTATGGCCAGGCGAAGCATGAAGTTCCCGTCTAAAAGGGTGGAGGATAGAAATACCCGCCCGTCTTGCTGCACTGCTTTGATCAACTTCTGATTGAAAGTATTCGCCTCTTCGGCAGCTTTGGGAACATAGCGGAAAATCACCACCGATAATTCCGGCACCACCGGTACCTCAAAGCCCCGGGTTTGCTTCAGTTGCTGATACGCGTATTGGGCCAGTTCCAATTTCTCTTCTAGGGCATCACGGAAAGCACCAACTCCATGAAGTTTAAGCGGAAGCCACAGCCGCAACCCTCTGAAATGTTTGCTCAGCTCAGGAGAAAGGTCTGCCGGTGAGGCTTCATCGGTAGCTGAGAGGGTATCCTGCATGTAATTGGCCAGGTAATGATGTGTCTCAGCGGTTTGCTGCCGGTTCTTGATGAGGACTGCGCCTAAGCCATAGGGAATAAACAAGCCTTTGTGCGGGTCCATCACCACGGAGTCAGCCAGGGAAATGCCCTCCAACTTCGGTTTACCCGAAGGCGCCAGGGCGAAGAATCCGCCGTAGGCGGCATCTACATGGTACCAGAGACTGAACTTATGGGCGATCTCTCCAATGGCGGCGAGGGGATCCACGGCGCCCACATCTGTCGTTCCCGCCGAAGCGATGATCAGCCATGGGGTTAATCCGGCGGCTTTGTCTTCCTGAATGGCTTTCTCCAGCGCTTCGGGCTGCATGCGGTATTGAGCATCCATGGGAATATGCCGCACAGGGCATTCTCCCAGACCGGCAATGCGCAGCGCTTTGTCCAGGCAGTGGTGGGCGTGGGAAGTGGTGTAGACCACGGCATCTGGAATAACCCGAGACGTGATTTTCTGCGCATCACGGGCGGTAGCCAAGGCAATAAGGCTGGCAATGCTGCCGCCCGAGGTGAGGTTTCCGGCCGCGTCTGCCGGAAAGTCTATGAGGGTAGTCATCCAGCGAAGCAGCATGTTTTCCATGCGTACTGCCCCCGGGGCTGCGTAAAAGATGCCAGCATACTTGTTGACGGCCGCTGCCAGATAGTCTCCCAAGCCAGCGTAGTAAAGTCCGCCGCCCGGAATATAGCCTAAGTGTCCGCCAGAAGCCGCGGTGATGCCTGGTATGTCTACCTCCGTTTTGAGCAATCCTAATGCTTCGTCAATAGCAATTGGACTTTCTTCTATGGGACTCTCCAGCAACCCGGCTCCTTTCTCTGGGGAGTCAACAAAAGCGGGCAGTGACGGTAATTGGGTTAGGAAAGATTGGATATAGGTTTCTACGGCCTGTTGCACCACTGCACGTTCTTGTGCCGTGGGCTCCAGGGGAAAATGGGAAATAGTCATTGATGAGTGAAGTTCTTGGGTTTAAACGATTACAGCGGAAGAAAGGTAAAGGCTGTCAGTATGCAAATGCCTTTCTAGGCTGTTTTGGGGAATGAAGCTATAAAATAAAATTGGGTTTCAGGTCCGTTTTTTCTAAACAGCCCTGAAACCCAAACCAGAAGATGAAGGTCAATTATCTCCTTCCAATCAATTAGCTGAAGAGTTCTCTCTTAAATAACCTTTCCGGAAAACCCTGTACTGGTCAAAAATGGTTCTCACCGCCCTGTTGAGGTAAGCGGTATTCTCGGTGGTAGGGTCTGAGAGCACGCCAGAGGTGTAGCCTTGCCAGACAGCATTCTGCTTCTTATGGTCCAGGAGCGTTACCAGCAGCGTGCCTTGGCTCATGTACATTTTAATGGGTTTGTAGGCCTCGTGCTCTTTGGTAGGCTCTTCGTTGTTCACCAGCCAGATGTCAAACTCTTCCTGCTCATAGCCTTTCATGTTAAGGTCATTGTAATAGATGTAATAGCTCACTAAAAGATCAGGCTTCTTGTCACTGTACTCGTATCCCTGAATCTCTAACCGTTCCCTGATGTACTTCTTAAGTACCTCGTAATTCTTAAGGGTGGTACTATCTTCCTCAGACGCATGGGTAATGAAATTAAACGTCTTGTATTTGTGGAAAGCCCCGGCATAACTGTAATCAGAACCGAACTTACGGTGTCCGAAGCCCAGGCAGCTACTCAAGCCGCAGGCCGCTATCAGAAGGAGAATCTTGGATAGGAAGTAAGTGTTTTTCATGGCTTGATCTCTCTAGTTTTAAGAAACTGGTGCTCCGCTACTTACGAAATAAAATGGGAAAGGGGTTTTAAAACATCTAAGTAAATTCGTATAAGTTTATAAGAATATCAATATAATAAATGTTCTATCCATTAGCAAAAATATTCAACATAAATCATGTAAATAGTTGCTTTACCTGAAATAGGCTTTAGCCAAATACACCAGGAGTAGATTAGCGGGCAAATTGAGATCAAAAGCACTGGTTAACCCGCAGGGGAGGGCACAAAAAAAGGAGGCGGGACTTAATCCCGCCTCCTGGCTAAAACACTTTTATTCTGATGGATTAATAATCCAGGACAATGGCGAACACCAGCGGTGCCACAATGGTCGCATCAGATTCAATCACAAACTTAGGAGTATCAATACCCAGTTTACCCCAGGTAATTTTCTCGTTTGGCACGGCACCAGAGTAAGAACCGTAAGAGGTAGTGGAATCAGAGATCTGCGCGAAATAACCCCACAACGGAACTCCGGTACGCTGTAAGTCCTGGTGCAGCATAGGAACCACGCAGATAGGGAAGTCACCGGCAATTCCGCCGCCAATCTGGAAGAACCCAATGGTTGACTCTTCTTTAGCAGTGTTGGTGTACCATTCGGCCAATTCCATCATGTACTGGATACCGGTTCTCATGGTGTGCACATTCTTGATGTCGCCGGAGATTACGTGGCCGGTGTAGATGTTCCCTAAGGTAGAATCTTCCCAACCTGGTACGAAAATGGGCAGGTTTTTCTTGGCCGCTTCCAGCATCCAGCTGTTTTTTGGGTCAATTTGGTAATACTGCTCTAAATCGCCGGAATTCAGGATCTGGTAGAAGAACTGGTGCGGGAAGTAGGCTTCGCCGGCCTGGTCTGCTTTTTGCCAGTATTTCAGAACCGTGTGCTCTAAACGGCGCATGGCCTCTTCCTCTGGAATACAGGTGTCAGTCACGCGGTTCAGGTGACGGTCTAGTAAGTCTTGCTCGTCTTGCGGCGTTAAGTCGCGGTAATTAGGAATGCGCTCGTAGAAATCATGCGCCACCAGGTTGAAGATGTCTTCTTCCAGGTTGGCACCGGTACAGGTAATGGCCTGCACTTTGTCCTGACGGATCATTTCGGCTAATATAATTCCCAACTCGGCGGTACTCATGGCACCGGCCAGGGTAATCATCATTTTACCGCCGTTGTTCAAATGGGTTTTATAGCCTTCGGCGGCATCAATGAGTGCGGCTGCGTTGAAATGCTTGTAATGATCTTTCAGGAACTGCGTTACCTTCATGCTGTTCAATTAGTTGATTATTTTAACGGAATGGTTTACTTATTTTTAACCTGTTTTCACCAAATAAGCGGGAAACTAAGGGGCAAACAGGAAAAAACCGGGGTTAGTTCGGTTTTTCTATAATGAGATTGTGATTGGTGTAAATACAAATGTCAGCGGCAATGTTCAATGATTCCCGCACCATTTCCTCGGCGGTGAGGTGCGGCGCGTGTTTCTTCAACGCCAGCGCGGCTGACTGCGCGTAGGTGCTTCCGGACCCGATGGCGGCAATCTGGTGGTCTGGTTCCAGCACGTCGCCGGTACCCGAGATGATGAGCAGTTCTTCTTTGTTGGCTACTACCATCATGGCCTCCAGCTTGCGCAGGTATTGGTCTTTGCGCCAATCCTTGGCCAGTTCAATGGCCGCCCGCTTCATGTTGTTGCCGTACGCGTTCAGTTTCTCCTCAAAGCGCTCCAGCAGGGTGAAGGCATCGGCGGTGGAACCGGCAAAGCCCGTCACTATTTTGCCGTCCTGCAGTTTGCGAATCTTCTTCACGTTGCTTTTGGCAATGTATTTATCCATGGTGGCCTGGCCATCGGCCCCTAGGGCCACTTCCCCGTTATGGTAAATTCCCAGTACGGTGGTAGAACGTATTTTCGTCATGATGTACCTTAACTTAATGAGAGGGCGTTGCCTCGCGTTTACCCCCGCGAAAGTACGACAAACTTTCTGAATACCCGAACCTGCCCATTCTTTGGTTTAAGGCTCCTCTTCTTGGTGCTAATGTTTAGAAAAATGATTTCCCTCGCTCGCGTCCCGCGAGTGTGAGCTACCTGCGGCGTCCCGCCGCTTTATATACATTTCTATCAAAACGAGCAGAGAAACGGCCAGAGGCCGAAGGTAGCTCACACTCGCGGGACGCGAGCGAGGGTTCTGGTTAGTAAATTATTACTTTTCCCAAGTGTTAAATCTTTCATTCAATAATAGAGTAAGACAAGAGCAGGGCGGCTAATGCGAGTATGGAAAGGGGGCGAGGTCAAACGGAATAGTTATTTAATAAATTTTAAAATAAATTAAATGTTCTTAAATTTTGTGAAATAGTTAGACTTTTTACCTTTGCGAACTCCACACGTTCACAACCCACTAAAACAAGATACGACTATGAGCAGGCTTAACCTATTGGAGGAAACGCGCTACGAGAAGGTGCCCGTAACCGTTTATGCAGACCAGCAAGAAGCCTCAAAGGCGGTGGCCCACCGCATTGCGGAACTGATAAGAGGAAAGCAGGCGAAAGGTGAGAAAACCGTGCTGGGTTTAGCCACCGGAGCCACACCCGTAGGCGTCTACACCGAACTGGCGCGCCTGCACCGGGAAGAGGGTTTAAGTTTCAAGAACGTCATCACCTTCAACCTGGACGAATATTACCCCATGCAACCCACGGCCCCACAAAGCTACGTGCGCTTCATGGATGAGAACCTGTTCAACCACATTGACATTGACAAAGCGAACGTAAACATTCCAGATGGTACGTTGCCGTTGGAAGATATTCCGGCTTTCTGCCTGGAGTACGAACGCAAAATAGAAGCGCTGGGCGGCCTGGACCTGCAAGTGCTGGGGATTGGTAGAACGGGCCACATTGGTTTCAATGAGCCGGGTTCCGCGCCCAACTCGGGTACCCGCCTGGTCACCTTAGATGACCTGACCCGGCGTGATGCTTCCCGAGATTTCGGGGGAAAAGAGAATGTGCCCACCAAAGCCATTACCATGGGGATTGGTACCATCTTCAAGGCGCGGGAAATTGTTTTGATGGCTTGGAATGGGAAAAAAGCCTCTATTGTGCGCAAAGCGGTGGAAGGCGAAATCTCCGGCGAGGTGCCCGCCACCTACCTGCAGCTTTCAGACAACGTGGAGTTCGTGCTGGACCAGGATGCCGCCATGGACCTAACCCGTTTCGGAACGCCGTGGCTCGTGAAAGACTGCGTTTGGGATACCCAGCTGACCCGCAAAGCGGTGATCTGGCTCTCAGACACCGTGAAGAAACCGGTCCTGAAGTTAACCGAAGAAGACTACAACGCCCACGGCATGGCCCAACTAGGGGTGAACCGCGGACCGGTGTACAACATCAACATTGACGTATTTAACCAACTGCAGCGCACCATTACCGGTTGGCCCGGCGGCAAGCCGAACGCCGATGATTCCGGGCGTCCGGAGCGCGCTTTACCAGCCCAGAAGCGGGTGCTTATCTTCTCTCCGCACCCCGATGATGACGTGATTTCCATGGGCGGTACGTTCATCCGTTTGGTTGACCAGGGGCATGACGTGCACGTGGCGTACCAGACTTCCGGTAATACCGCCGTGTGGGACGATGACGTGCTGCGCTACATGGAATTCGCCATAGACTTCAGCCGAAGCATTGGACAGGACGGGGAGAAGCTTTCCTCGGTGTACGAGCAGATGCGGACCTTCATTGGCCAGAAGCACCCCAACCAGGTAGACACCAAAGAAATTCAGGACGTGAAGGCGTTCATCCGGAAGAGCGAGGCCATTGCAGGCGCCCGCTACGCCGGTCTTTCAGATGACCACATCCACTTCCAGGCGCTGCCTTTCTATGAGAGCGGCAAGACCAAGAAAAACCCCGTAACCGACCGCGACATAGAGCTCACCATGGAGTTACTACAAAACGTGAAGCCCCAGCAGGTATTCGCCGCCGGTGATTTTGAAGACCCGCACGGTACTCACATTGTGTGTTTCAATATTATAGTAGAAGCGCTTCGCCGGCTTAGCCAAACCGAAGAATGGGTGAAAGACTGCTGGCTCTGGATGTACCGTGGGGCCTGGCACGAATTTGAGACCCACGAGATTGAAATGGCCGTACCGCTTTCCCCACAGGAAGTAGAACGTAAGCGGATTGCAATCTTCAAGCACCAAAGCCAGAAGGACCGTCCCGTGTTCCCCGGCGACGATGAGCGCGAGTTCTGGGTACGCGCCCAGGAACGTAACCGCGAAACCGCCCGCCGCTACGACCGCCTCGGCCTGGCCGACTATGAAGCCATGGAAGCCTTTGTGCGTTTCAAGTTTTAAGACTTCTCTATTTTAAATAAAACAAAAGCCGCTTCGGGTACTTCCTGAAACGGCTTTTGTTTTATAGCTATTTCTAAATGTGAGAAGTGCTTTTCGGCTCTTTTTCTGAAACCGGCTTCTAATTAGGGTAGGGCAATCCCTTGTGGTTGCCCTTTTCCATTACCACAGAATGTACGGACAGGTCGCGACCTGTCCTGCGATATCAGAAAACACATTCATCAGCTAATGGAAAGGGCAACCACAAGGGATTGCCCCTACATTTAAAAAGACAAGACCTATTTTCTGTTTAGAGGCTGTTTCCCAGAAAAGAGGCGCTAAACAGAAAGAGCCGATGGAAATGTCCATCGGCTCTTTCTTATATGGAGTTCGTCTTCTAACAACGAACAACTATTAACTAAATCACACCAACATTCTAACCGGATCTTCCAGGAAGCCTTTGAAGGTCTGCAGGAAGGCGGAACCAACGGCGCCGTCTACCACACGGTGGTCGCAGGAAAGGGTTACTTTCATAACGTTACCGATCTGTATTTGTCCGTTCTTCACCACTGGCGTCTGTTTGATACCACCTACGGCCATGATACAGGCATCTGGTGGGTTAATGATAGCGGTGAATTCCTCAATCCCGAACATACCCAGGTTGGAGATGGTGAAGGTGCTGCCTTCCCAGTCAGACGGCTGGAGTTTCTTGGATTTGGCTTTTCCGCCCAGGTCTTTTACCTCGGCTGAGATGGTGGAGAGCGATTTTTGATCAGCGTTGCGAACTACTGGTACCAACAGACCTTCTTCCACGGCTACGGCCACGCCAATATTCACCACGTTGTTGTAGCGGATCTTGTCGCCTAACCAGGAAGAGTTCACGGCCGGGTGCTTGCGCAGGGCAGCAGCAGCGGCTTTGATCACCATGTCGTTGAAAGATACTTTCACTGGGGCAACCTCGTTCATGCTCACACGGGCTTCCATGGCTTTGTCCATGTCAATCTCCATGGTTAGGTAGAAGTGCGGCGCGGTGAACAAGCTCTCAGACAGACGGCGGGCAATGACCTTGCGCATCTGTGATACCGGAACCTCTTTGTAGGCTTCGCCGGTTTGGGCCGGAGCGGCAACCTGAGGAGCAGAGATAGCGGCCGGAGCGGCTTGCGGTTGGGCAGCTGGTGCAGCGGAAGGAGTGAAGTTCTCCACGTCACGCAACACAATGCGGCCGTTCTCACCAGATCCTTTTACCTGTGCCAGGCTGATGCCTTTTTCCTGGGCAACTTTCTTGGCTAACGGAGAAGCCAGCACACGGCCCTGATTGGTAGAAGAACCGGTTGTACCAGCTTCAGTACCTTGACCGGGTACCGGAGCGCCAACGGTTTGGTTTACGCCATCGCCAGATTGAGACTGCGCATCAGATTTATGGTTCTCGGCACGGGTAACTTCTTCAATGGAACCAGTCATAACGTCTGGGCCTTTGTCTTCGGCTTTTCCACCGGCAGCGTTACCGCCGCCGTTCAGCAGGGCCTGGTAATCGGCACCGGCTTCACCAATAATGGCCAGCACGCCGTCTACCTGTACAGAGGCACCAGCTTCCACACCTATATATAAGAGGGTTCCGTCTTCGTAAGACTCCAACTCCATGGTGGCTTTGTCGGTTTCCACCTCGGCCAGCAGGTCGCCGGATTTTACTTTGTCACCCACTTTCTTGTGCCAGGCTACAATGGTGCCTTCCTGCATGGTGTCGCTCATCTTGGGCATGCGCACCACTTCGGCATTCACCTTGGCAGCGGGCGCCGAGGGAGCAGGGGCGGCTTTGGGCTCTGCCTTCGGCGCTTCGGCTTTAGGGGCTTCTTCTTGTTTAGGGGCCGGGGCTGCGCCTCCGCCGTTTACTTGGGCCATGAGGCCGGAGATATCTTCACCTTGTTTCCCTATGATGGCCAATACGCCGTCTACGGGAACAGATTCACCATTTTTAGGGCCGATGTACAGTAACGTCCCATCTTCATAAGACTCCAATTCCATGGTCGCCTTATCGGTTTCCACTTCGGCAAGAACGTCCCCAGATTTCACAGAGTCACCAACTTTCTTTAACCATGAGGCAATGACCCCATCGGTCATAGTGTCACTCATCTTGGGCATTCGGATGATTTCGGCCATAGTTTTTTGCTCGGGTTTAAGGCCTCAAAAATAGAGGCAAAAATGCTGTAATACAAATATGCTTTTAAGAGATTCTGCTTCGGTTTTTGGCTTGTTTGCAAGAAATAAGGCCAAAAACAAGAATCTTGTTCTTTTTTCTAGGTCAAATGTGAGACATCGGCAAAACGCGACACCCAAAACATGGAGCCGGTGTAGTTGAGCTCATAGAGGCAAAGATTCTGGTGCACAAACCTATCCATCTGGTGCAGCGGGTAGCGCAGCAACTGGGCCAGCAAAACCCGCATGGCCCGGCCGTGCATGCAGACCAGAATGGTCTTTTCCTCGGGCCGGGAGAGGATCAGGTCAATGACGGGTTTCTGGCGGTCGGCCACCATTTGGGGGCTTTCGCCGCCTTCAATGGGCACACTGGTCTCGCCGTTCTGCCAACGCTTGAGCATGTCAAAATAATACGCGTCTTCCTCAGGCGTGATGCGGGTGCCTTCGCGGTTGCCCCAGCTTATCTCGTTCAGGCCCGCGTGCCGCTCATGCGGAATGCCCAAATCAATAAAGCCCTGCACGCTTTGTACGCTCCGTTGCAGCACCGAGGTATAGATTTTGTCAAAGGCAATGTCTTGGTAGGCCTGGAAGAATTTTTCGGCTTGCCAGCGGCCCGTTTCATTAAGGGGACTGTCAATGCCGCTTCCCTGCACAATTCCCTGCAGGTTAAGGTCTGTCTGGCCGTGCCGAACGAGGTAGATTTTTTTGAGGCTCAATTTTACGCTAATTTGCAGGCTCTAAGTTAGGCCATAAATACGAGAACTCTGGATGAAAAGACGCGCAGATATTACCCTGGAACAGTTGAATGCTTTAAATAAAAACACCATGGGCGAACATCTGGGCATGGAGTACACCGAGATTGGCGAAGATTACCTGATTGGCCGCATGCCCGTAGACCACCGCACGCACCAGCCCATGGGCCTTTTGCACGGCGGCGCCTCCGTAGCCCTGGCCGAAACCCTGGGCAGCATTGGCGCTACCATGTTCCTGGACTTGAGCAGGCAGTACTGCGTGGGGCTGGAGATAAACGCTAACCACATCAAGAGTGCCCGCAGTGGGTACGTGTACGGTAAAGCCAGTGCGCTGCACATCGGGCGCAAGACCCACGTGTGGGAAATCCGTATTACCTCCGAAGCCGGTGATTTAATCTGCATCAGCCGCATCACCATGGCTATTCTGGATAGATAAATTTACATGTCCCAAGAAACCACCTCTGCCATTCCTCCGCTTACTGACCGAACTTCCCCCGAGGAAACGGCTTTCAACATCTTTCAGGCAGCCCTGGCCTCTGAATTTCCGGTGGCCCTATGGCGCTTACCCAACACCACCGAAGTACAGGCCGTGGTAGCCACGCAGGTAGAGCAGATTTTGCCGCCCATGGAAGGCCCAAAACAAGGATTTGCCTTCTGCCCGTTCCAGCCCAATGAAAATGCGCCCGGCGTGTTTCTGACCGCCGACCTTTACTTCTCCGGAAAACCAGCTGCTTTGCCAGAAACTGGCCAAAAACAATTACCCGCTCGTTTTTGGACCGCTTTTGAGGAAACAAGTCTAAAAGGCGCTGACAAAAGAACGTGGCCCAGCCATCCGTCCGGTCCCGTAAAATCCATTCCGCGCGATGTGTTTGAGCAGACCGTAGCAACCGCCGTGAAAGACATGCAGGCCGGTTGCCTGGAGAAAGTGGTTTTGTCCCGCACCAAAACGCTGCCTTTGTTTGAAGGCTTTAATTTAGTACGCGCTTTTACTCAATTAACCCAATTATATGCCACGGCGTTTGTTTCACTGGTGGCAATCCCGGGGCTGGGCACGTGGTTGGGGGCTTCGCCCGAATTGCTGGTGCAGGTAGACCGGCACAAAGTGTTCCGGACGGTGGCCTTGGCCGGTACGCAGCCCATAACGGATGGACTTACGCCCGCCGATGCCATTTGGCGGCAGAAGGAGATTGAGGAACAAGCCCTGGTGCAGCGCTACATTGTGAGTTGTTTCCGGCACTTGCGCCTGCGCGAATACGTGGAAATGGGGCCTCGTACGGTAAGGGCCGGAAACCTGCTGCACCTGCGTACCGATTTCAGCGCAGCCATGGACGAGGTTGGTTTCCCTAAATTGGGTACCCAAATGCTGGAACTGCTGCACCCCACCTCGGCCGTAGGCGGCATGCCCAAGGCAGCGGCCTTGCAGAAAATAAACCAACTGGAAATACACGAGCGCCGTTATTACAGCGGCTTTCTGGGACCGGTGCAGTTAGGCGAGGAGACCAACCTTTTTGTGAACCTGCGGTGCGTGGAGTTGGGCCAGGACTCGGTTACAGCCTACGCCGGAGCCGGCATGACCGCCGATTCAAACCCCGCCAAAGAGTGGGTGGAAACCGAGCTCAAGATGCAAACCGTACTCCGTTTATTTCAAGCGTCTGAATCATGATTTTACAAGCCGTTATAGATATTGCCGAAATCTGTGCCCGCAAGGGAGTGCAGGAGGTGGTGCTGTCGCCGGGTTCGCGGTGCGCGCCTTTGACGCTGGCCTTCGCCCGACACCCGCAATTGAAGGTTCGTACCGTGTCTGATGAGCGCAGTGCCGCTTTCATTGGGCTGGGAATTGCGCAGCAGACCGGCAGACCCGTGGTGTTGGTGTGTACGTCTGGCACCGCCGCCTACAACTACGCTCCGGCCGTAGCCGAAGCCTTTTACCAGAACATCCCGCTCTTGGTACTCACTGCTGACAGACCCCCCGAATGGATTGACCAACTGGATGGGCAGACCATTCGGCAATCAAAAATCTACGGCGGGCATGTGAAGCGCAGCCTGGATTTTCCGGTAGATACGAACCATGCTGATTCCCAGTGGCATGCCGCGCGCTTGCTCAATGAAGCCTTGAATGAAACCGTGACTTTTCCCGAGGGACCGGTGCACGTGAATATTCCGCTTCGGGAACCGTTTTACCCCGAGGAAGGAGAGGCGTTCGGGTATTCTTCTGGTGTTAAAATCATTGAGGAACTTCCATCAGCCTTCGGTTTGCCCGCGCAGACTTGGGATACCCTTAAAAAGGAGTTTCAGCAGTTCAAAAGAGTGCTGGTGGTGGCTGGTCAGGGTAAGCGGGAGGAAGCATTGCACTCAGAGATTCGGCAGTTCTGCCGTGTCACTGGAGCCGTGTTTGTTGCAGATACCATCAGTAACCAACAGGCCGCCGGAGAGACCATCAACTACCATGATGTCTTTCTGGGAGCCAAGCACCTGCACACCACGCAGGAACTTAAACCAGATTTACTGATTACGTTTCATAAATCACTGATTTCTAAAAACCTGAAAATGTTCCTCCGCAAGCAGGAGGGAATGCAACACTGGCACGTGCAACCCGCCGGAATGGTGGCCGACACCTTTCAGGCACTTACCAGAATCATCAGAACTACTCCGCAAGATTTCTTCTCAAACGTAGCGGAAGGTGCCGTAACAGAGCAGAAATCGCTGGGGTTCGCCCAGACCTGGCAAAAGCTGGAAACGCTAGGTAAATCCGTTTTGGAGCGTTTTCAGGAAAATAGCCCGTTTTCAGAATTTAAGGCTTGCCATCAGGTGCTACGGAGTTTGCCTGCCAACAGCCTCTTGCATCTGGCCAACAGCATGAGCGTGCGCTATGCCAACCTCATCGGCGTAGCCGAAAGGGAAGGAGTGGAGGTATTTGCCAACCGGGGCACCAGCGGCATTGACGGCAGCACCAGCACAGCCGTAGGTTCGGCGTTGAGCACAAATAAATTGGTGACCCTGCTCACCGGCGACATGGCGTTCCTGTATGACCGAAATGCCTTGTGGCACAATTCCCTGCCCCAGAACCTGCGCATTTTGGTGCTGAACAACCACGGCGGCGGCATTTTCAGGATGATAGAGGGGCCGCGCAGTCAACCGGAACTGGAACCCTTCTTTGAGACCGAACAACGGCAAACTGCCCAGAAAACCGCCGAAGACATGGGATTGACCTACTACAAGGTAACTAATGGAGACGCTCTGGCCGCTTTGTTGCCCACGTTTTTTGACATAGCCGCAGGGCCGCAGTTGATTGAAGTGGAAACGAACAGCACCAGGAACTACGAAGTCTTTGCCGCTTACCGGGAGCAAGTAGCAAAGGGTATCAGGCTTTAGCACCCTGCCAAGAAATTTATATGAACTTTAACATACTTTTAATTGACTTACGCTTAAATAAGACGTAAATTTCTATTGGAGGCGCTGCTGTAAAGGCGTGAAAACCATGGAGTTTACGAATGAAGTTGAAAAATGGCACCATAAACACCGGGTGGTGCTCTATGATTACGGCCGGATTGCCTTGGGAGGCTTTCTCCTGTTCAAAGGCGTGCAGTTCCTGTTCAATATTACTGCCCTGGAGCAGATCTTGTTAGACAGCAAACTGTATTCGGCGGCTACCTATGTTGCCTATGCCATTGCGGTCATTCACGTGATTGGGGGCGCCATGATCATGGTGGGCTGGCATACCCGTTTAGCCTGTCTGGCCCAGATTCCTATTGTAATGTGCGCGGTCCTGTTCCTGAGCCCGGAACATGATCTGTTCTCCCTGTATTCGCCCTTCGCGGTAGCGCTTTACACCTTGTTTTTCCTGGCCATCTATTTTGTGGGCGGCTCGGGGTACTATTCATTTGATGATAAAGCCCTTACCGAACGCAAACGACTGCTTAAAAGAAGTAAGTCTAAGTCGCTCAAAGCCCGGCTGTCTAATGAAGATCAAATCATCAATCCTGAGCTGCATCATTCCTGATTAAAAAGAACTTTCTCGCCAACAGAATCACTAATCCTTTACTGTAAAACCCTTCTGAGTTCATGTCTTTCTGCCCTGCGGTAGATGCCCGAGTGTTGGTCTAAGTAAACCTCCCGCATCTTGTGTGTATGTCGCTAAATAAGAACCTACAACCTTGAACGGAGGCGCTGCCTTTTCAGCGTTACTGAAATGAACTGGGTACAACAAGTTGACAAGTGGCAACATGAACACCACCCCGTGGCCTATGACTACGGAAGAATCCTTTTGGGTTTATTTATCTTTTACAAAGGCCTGACGTTTATCGCCGACACCTCGGCGCTCGCCGAAATCATCCAAAACAGCCAATTCCAATTTGTGGCTTTGGGATTGGCGCATTATGTAGCCTTCGCGCATTTGGTGGGCGGTATTTTGATTGCCTTGGGGCTTATTACGCGGGTAGCTATTGGCTTTCAGATTCCTATCTTGATTGGAGCGGTCTTTTTCTTTAACCCGGGGCAGGGTTTTTTCTCAGTTAATCCACAGTTTGCCCTTTCGCTCATCACGCTCATTGCCCTTATTTTCTACTTTGTGGGTGGCTCGGGTTACTACTCAGTAGACCATAAGTTTGAGATGAATGAGAAGCGGCTGAACGAGAAAAAACTGTCGCACTAACAAAAAGGTTACTCAAAGAAGAACTGATTTTAAGGGCTACCGTTGCATAATCCTGTAAGGGCACAGTACCTTTATGCCCAAAATGGTTTAACCAAAACTGAGGTTCATGCAAAGCAAATTCAACTGGACAACACTCAAAGAATATCAAGAGATACTTTTTCAATTTTATAACGGCATTGCCAAAATCAGCATAAACCGGCCGCACGTGCACAACGCCTTCACCCCGCGCACCGTGGCCGAGATGATTGATGCCATGAACATCTGCCGCGATAATCCCGAGATTGGGGTTATCATCTTTACCGGCGAGGGCGGCAAAGCCTTCTGCTCGGGCGGTGACCAAAGCGTACGCGGGCACGGCGGTTACATTGGCGAAGACACGGTGCCCCGTCTGAACGTGCTGGATTTGCAGATGCAGATTCGTCGTATTCCCAAGCCCGTGATTGCCATGGTAGCCGGTTGGGCTATTGGTGGCGGACACGTGCTGCACGTGGTTTGTGACTTGTCTATTGCCGCAGAAAACGCCCGTTTTGGCCAAACCGGCCCCAAAGTAGGTTCTTTTGACGGAGGCTTCGGGGCGTCTTACCTGGCGCGTATTGTGGGCCAGAAGAAAGCCCGCGAAATCTGGTTCCTGTGCGACCAGTACAATGCCCAGGAAGCGCTGGACATGGGTCTGGTGAACAAAGTAGTACCGTTGGAGCAACTGGAGGAAACCACCGTAGAATGGTGCCAGAAAATTCTGGAGAAAAGCCCGCTGGCCCTGCGCATGCTCAAAGCCTCTTTCAACGCCGAGTTGGATGGTCAGGCTGGCGTGCAGCAATTGGCCGGAGACGCCACCTTGCTTTACTACTTATCTGACGAAGCCAAAGAAGGCAAGAACGCCTTCCTGGAAAAACGCAAGCCAGATTTCTCCAAGTACCCTAAGTTTCCTTGATTTTTTTGAGAACGAACAAAAGGCGTTTTGAGGTTGATTTACAAGAATCAGCTCTGAAACGCCTTTTTATAAACTCCCTCGCTCGCCTCTGGCGAGTGTGAGCTACCTGCGGCGTCCCGCCGCGTGTTAAGTTCTATTATTCTGTGGTGATAAGTTTCCTTCACTGGGCCAGAGACCGAAGGTAGCTCACACTCGCCAGAGGCGAGCGAGGGCATTTCTTACTGAAGTGTGGAAGGTCACAACCAAAATCCCTCCTCACCCGAATAACAATCAACATCAGCAACCAACAATTCAAGAAATGCCCGACCACCTGCTCCTGAATGGCAAGAAATTCTTTTTTGACGAAATCCAGCACTACTCTTTCAGGGAGAGCATTCCCATTGACGGGTATGAAGCCAAAACGCTGGAGTTCTGTAAGAATTGGCTGCAAGGCGTGCAGGAATATCCGGTGCAGACCTCGGGCAGTACCGGCACGCCGAAATTCCTGGAACTATCCCGAGACCGCATGGAGGCGAGCGCCAAACGTACCTTGCGAATCTTCGGCTTGCAGCCAGAAGACCGGGTATTGGTCTGCATGAACACCGAGTACATTGCCGGCATGATGATGCTGGTACGGGGCTTGGTAGGCAACCTGCACATGACTATTATTGAACCCATTGGCAACCCCTTGGCCAGCGTAGATCCAGAAGCGGAGTTCGATTTTATAGCCATGGTGCCGCTGCAACTGCAAACCATTCTGGAGCAAACCCCCGAGAAAGTGGCTAAACTGAACCAGATGAAAGCCATTCTGCTGGGCGGGGCCGCAGTAAGTAAGACATTGGAAGAGGCAGTGCAGCCCTTGGAAGTGCCCGTGTACCAAAGCTACGGCATGACCGAAACCATCTCCCACATTGCCGTACGTCGCCTGAACGGAGCGGATAAAACCGATTACTACACTGCTCCTGCCGAAGTAACCCTAGGCCAGGACGAGCGCGGCTGTCTCACCATCTCGGCGGAAGTGACGGGCGGCGAGACGTTGTTCACGAATGACCTGGTAGAACTGCTGGAAAATAATTCTTTCCGGTGGTTAGGCCGCGCCGATAACACCGTCAATTCTGGGGGCGTGAAGGTGCAGTTGGAGAAAGTAGAGGCGGCGTTGGGAGAGGCTTTGGCGCACTTAGGCATCTCACGCCGGTATTTTGCCGCCTCTTTGCCAGATGAAACGCTAGGAGAACGCCTGATTGCGGTGCTGGAAGGCAGTCCTTTCACCCAGGAAGAAGAATCCAACCTCAAAGGCAAACTCACCCAAAGCCTTTCTAAATATGAAATTCCGAAGCAGTTCGGTTATCTGCCCCGTTTACCGGAGACTGCCACGGGCAAAATAGACCGCCGCCACGGCATGACTTTGCTGTAAATGTTTAGGGCCTGTTTTCTGCAAAACAGGCCCTAAACGTTGTGATTAAGACTATTTGACTTTACTTGTTAAAGTGCATAATAGCTTCATGTATTCTGGCAGAAGAGGCAAGCTTTTTGGCTTTTTTATTGTTGCCTACCATCTCCAGCAGGAGGTTCTGGCTAAAAGGCTGGATTGGACCATCGCCTAATTGCAGGTATTTGTAGTGCTCTGCGTTTGGATTGAACAGTACCGGTAAGAGACTGTAACCTGTTATTTTGCCCTTTGCAACCGGGAAAAGCCATTGCTGATGAAAAGGAACTCCTTCCACTATAATTCGGCCGCGCTTAGATAGTCGTACAATGGAATTGGTGTTACCCGGATAAATAATCTCCTGCTGTAAGGGGTCAGTCTGGTTTATCTTATTTGGGATTTGCTGCACTAAGATGAAACTGTTCTCCTGCTCATCAAACATGATGTTGGAGGACACGGCTAACATGGTTTTGTCTTTCAGTTCTACCATGTAAGTTACCTTTCTTATGTCAGATCCCATTCTGATAGTTGCCACCTGTCTTTTCAAATTATTGGCCGCGTTCTGCATCATCCATAAATTTTGCATCTGTTGCACCTGGTACTGTGCAGCATTCATAGATTCTGAAGTTTGGGCCAAAGACAAGGCTGGGAATGAGAAAGCAGCCAACAAGATTAATAGTCTAAACATTTTAAAATTCAATATAAGATAGACGAAGTTAAAGGTCTGTTTTCTGCAAAACAGACCCTAAATGGTAGATTTTTATAGAATAGAAATGGAATAGCTATGCTTAGTTCTTAGCTGGTCTGGCTCTGTTGTATTCCAACATGGCCTCGTAGAACTTGGATTAATAGGCCAAAGTGACGGCTTTTTTGTTGTCGCTTACCATACTTCTAAGCACCTGTATGTCTGGTTTCAGCATTTCGCCGTTTCCTTTCTGCACAAACTTAAAGTAGCCCGAATGCAGATTGGTGGCCGGTAGAAAGCTGTAGCCGTTTATTTTGCCTCTCACCACCTGAAACAACCAGCAACTATCGGCGGGGAGGCCCGGGGTAGAGATGGTTCCGTCAACATCTATTTTGCGAATAGAGTAAGTATCTGCCGGGTAAATACGCTGCACCCGCTTCAGATCCTCTTTCTTCAATTTCTTGTTTTCGGCCAGAAGATAACTGACGTTGTTTTCATCAAACAAGATCTTAGATTTCACTTCTAATTTGGTGCTGTCTTTCAGTAAGACCGTGTATTTAGACTTAGGATTATACAACTCAGTGCTGCGCCGGGCCATGCCTAAATTCATCATGGTCATTTGCCTCTGCATGTTCATTTGCATGTTCATGTGATGTTGACCAATGGCAGCGTTCACCGCTCTCATGTTTGGCACTTGAGCGACAGCAGGGAATGCACCAAAGGTTAAGCCCAAGGCACAAAGGGTAAGTAGTTTTCTTGTCATGTAGAAAGGAAGTTTGATGAAGAATTGGTGAGAGACTCAACCTGATAAATCTGTTGCGTTATCTTCTCTAAAGCACTTTTATTGTTGATGATAGAATAGGATATAGCTTGATAAATATAAAAAGTGTTTTGCTCTCTGGGTAACGAATATAGCGGGATAGTTACACTAATTAAGTAGTTGCTAAGTGATTGATATCAAATTAGGATAATAATTATATATTATCAGAGGTATGTTCCATCATAACTTTGTTTTGCTAATCATTTGCAAGGCTGCATATAAAGCTTTTTGCCTTCCCTCTCTTTTTTGGAAGCCAATCATTCTAACACTAATAGGCTTACGCTTAGGCTCAAGCAGCTTGTTTAACCTGAATAGGAAGATATTTATAATTTATTGATTATTGTATTGGGTTGACTTTGAAAACGTTAGATGGAAATAATTAGGAATTGAAGGGCTAGAATGTTTCTTTTCTGGCGAAAGAGCGTATAAAGAGGGATATTCAGTTACTAATCCCCCGCTTTGACAATGAAAAACCTTTTCTCCCTCTCTTTCTTTTCGTTTGCTGCCTTGTTTCTTTTTTCCTGCGAGAAAGAAATAGTAGAACCAACAATCAGCGAAGAATTGTACTTAGACAGCCGCGCTTCTAACTGTTCAAACTTCTCTTACTTCAATAAACAATCTGGCCTGGTACAATTCGGTCAAGCAAGAAGCGAAATGCTGTTGATCGGCTTTCAGGAAGGCATGTCTTTGAAAGCCCGTCAGAAGGCGTTAGGTAAATTCCCGCAGTTCAGCTCCATAGATGGTGAAATCGCCATGGATTCTGGGGTAATCACCAGAATAAAGCTGCGTTCGGGTTCATCCTGTGCAGACATAGAGAAGCTGTTGGGCAGGTTAAAGAAGGAGCCTACCGTTTCTTTCGCGCATCCGTTCTTCGGGGAGGACCCTACTAACCCGGAGGTTATGTGGCAAGGTTTAACCAATGAGTTCATGGTTTCCATTGAAGGCCGAGGCACCTATGCGCAACTGAAGCAGGTAATGGCGTTGACCAGAACCAAACTGGTGATGTCTTTTGACGAAAATATCCACGTGCTAAGCGCCGATAAAAACTCCATCGGGAATATCCTTGAAGTTCTCACCATCTTCAACATACACCCAGCCATTGCCGTGGCCGAGCCCAACGTGGTCTACCATTATCCTTCTTCTGACCTGGTAAACCAGTCTGCCAGTGAGAAAACAGCCATTGCGTTAGGATTTGGCTCGTTCAAAGCATTTAAGAAAGTGAAGGCAGATAGAAAGTAACTGACTGTATCCTTTCAGGTCTACGAAACAGCCCAAATCATAGAAATATGACTTGGGCTGTTTCGTTACAAAGTGGCTTTGGGGAAGGTTGGAGGTGAACCGAATAGAAGGAAAATGACTAAATAAACGTATTCAAATTAGCCGTAGTTCTTAGGCAAAATGGGTATGTTTTATGGCGGGTAAAAGCAGGCGGCTTCCTTTTGCCCTCTTTTTTGGAAAACAGGCTTCAAATAGGAGAGTAGCGCAAACAAAAGCGCCTTTAAGATAGGATAAAATCCTTTTTTGGTTAACTTTGCCCGGTATTTAAGACCTTTCCAAACCTACTATAACGGATGAAATTCATTGTATCTTCTACAGCGCTGCTCAAGCAGCTTACTAGCATCAACGGGGTGGTGGCCAACAATCCGGTGGTGCCGATTCTGGAGAACTTCTTGTTCGAGATCCACGACGGTGTTCTGACCATCACGGCAAGTGACCTGGAAACCTCCATGATCACGGAGATACACGTAGAGGCCCGCGAAAACGGCCGTATTGCAGCACCAGCCCGTATCTTGATTGATACCCTGAAAAACCTGCCAGACCAGCCCGTAACCTTCACCATTGACGAGGAAACCTACACCATTGAGATCAGCTCCTCTAACGGCCGTTACAAACTCTCTGGTGAAAACGCCACTGATTTCCCTAAGGTACCCGTGGTGCGCGGAGGCAATGCCATTGAAATACCGTCAAACGTATTGAGCCGGGCTATCAACAAGACCATCTTCGCGGTGAGCAATGATGAGTTGCGCCCTGCAATGACCGGTATTTTTGTGCAACTGAGCAGCGGTAACATCACGTTTGTCGCCACAGACGGACACCGTTTGCTGCGTTACCGCCGCCAAGATGTGAGCAGCGAAAACGCCGCTTCCATCATCATCCCTAAGAAAGCCTTCAACCTGCTTAAATCTACGTTGCCCAACGAGGCCACTGCCGTGAGAGTAGAGTTCAATACTTCTAACGCGTTCTTCAGCTTTGACAACATCAGAATGATCTGCCGCCTCATTGATGAGCGCTACCCAGATTACGAGAATGTGATTCCGGCGCAGAACCCGAACAAACTGGTGATTGACCGTTACGATTTCCTGAGCTCCGTGAAACGGATCTCCATCTACTCCAACAAAACCACCCACCAGGTGCGCTTACGCATTACAGGCAGTGAACTGCAGATTTCTGCCGAGGATCTGGATTTCTCCAATGAAGCAAACGAGCGCCTCACTTGTCAGTACGACGGCGAGGACATGGAAATAGGCTTCAATGCCAAGTTCCTGACTGAAATGTTAAGCAACATTGACTCAGACGAAATTTCCCTGGAACTGTCCACCCCTAACCGTGCCGGTTTGCTAATGCCTTCCACCAACGACGAAGATGAAAGTATCTTAATGTTGGTAATGCCAGTAATGCTCAACAACTACGTGTAAGTTTGCCCACTTCAACTAAAGAAATCCTGTCACGCGAATCCGCCTGACAGGATTTTTGCTTTTATGCCAGGCAGGTGAAGTAAGTAGGGAAGGTGCTTGGTAATAATTATTCTAAAAAGTCATAGCAAGCAGCAAATATTCTTTTGAGGCTCTCGCCTCACGGAAGTTGCAAACTTCCGTCATAGTGGGTCCAAGTCACAGACTTGAACCATGTACAGGTGAAGAAGGCAATGCGAGGTTTCGCTGCGTTGCAGCGAGGGTAGTCAGAGACTACCCATCATCAGTAGGCACGAGTCTAGAGACTCGCGCCAGCGGGTAAAGAAAGACACGCATATCCGTTACCAGCCTTTCGCTTGAGCGCCTAGAGTTCGACGACCTGTGAGCGTTAGCGAAGCAGGTGAGGAGAAATCACAGCGCGAAGGCGGAAGGCGGGGCCTCGCGGCCGTGAGCGCTTATCGCCAAAGATGAAACAATACAGCTCCTGAACCAACGCAATAAGCGGACAAGCCAAGGAAACAGCATAAGGCATGCACCAACCCTTCACAAAAAGAACATTCAACCAACGTTACTATTCTTTCTCTAGAAGTCAAAGAGTAGAAAATGCCTTAAAGCACAATTCTTAAAAAGAGCCTCAAGAAAGGACATTAGAAGAAAAGCCATTCCACCAACCCTAAGAACTGCGAAAAACATTTTACCTTTGTTGTTTAGTAACCTGCGCCGAAGCGCAAAACCCATGAAACAAATGAAAAAATCAGAGATACACTTCAGCATTGCCTTAGATGATCAGCGCGTTCCCGAAGCCATCAGCTGGACCGCTACAGATGCGGGCAACGACATTCACTTTGCCAAAGCCATCAACATCTCGCTTTGGGACCGCAATGAAGCTGGTACAATGATATTCCCACTTTGGACTAAAGATATGCCGGTAGATGAGATGAAGTACTTCTACATTGATACTATCGGGTCTATGGCTCAAAGCATTGAAACCGCCACCAATGACAAACTGATGGCCGAGAAGATGCGCAGCCTGTGCCAGGAACTCATGCAGCACGTAGAGGAGCAGCAGAAGCGCAATGCAGCGCAAAACCCGCAATAGATTTCCTACCCCCTCAAACAAAAAGAGCCGCTATGAAGCGGCTCTTTTTGTTTGCAGAAGAATTACTACTATTTGTTTTTAGGCGAAGCTTCTTTGATAACGGCAGTCTCTGGCTTCGGGAAAGTACGTTTGGTATCGGTTTTATCCTGAGCTATTAGGGTTTTAGCCGCTTTGCCGTTTTCTTTTCTTAATTGCAGGGCATATTCCTGGTCAAAGTTGTTAAAGGTTTTACGGGCACCATAATATTGAGAGTACTGGGCGGTGCTTAAAAGTCCTTCCAGGGCTACGTCACGCTCTTTACAAACACCATTGATACATTTCTCCAGTTCAGCGGGGTTGTTGGCGTGTTTCGCCTCAAAATCAACCATTTTCTGGGCGTTGGCTAGATTAAGTTCTCTTATCTTCCGGGACTGAAAGTTGTTCAGTTGCAGTTCTCTGATCATCTTGTCAGATAGGTGGTTGGCGCGTTGTTCGGCAGTGCTTCCGCTTTGCGCGAAAGAAGCAAAGCTAACAGAGAGAACAAGGGCTAAGGTATACACTAATCTTTTCATGGTCGTTCAGTTTTGAGAGTTACTACACAATTCCTGTGCCATCTATCTTAGAACAAAACCGATAGCAAAAAAGTTGGTTCCTTGCTAAAATGAACGTGCTGCTTATCAGTTTGTTTCCCTAAAACCTGCTTAAAACGGCCTGAGAAGAAAGTTCTTGATGTACTCCAAATGCAGTGTAGGTATTATGCAAAAAGCACTAAATCAGCGTTAAACTAGTGGTTTAGAACTTGTTTTTCCACATCATAGACTCCACGGGGTAGACGGATCGCTGGTTGTATTTAGCGTTGCTCTTCTGGTTGTAGTAGTTCTCAATGCCACCGTTCACCACAAAATAAATCAACTGCCCAATGGGCATGTTGTGGTACACCCGTACTTTCTGGCTCACTGAAATCTCCAGTGTCCAGTGGTTACAGAAGCCTACATCTCCTTTACCGGCAGTGGCGTGAATGTCAATGCCTAACCGGCCAACGCTGGACTTCCCTTCCAGAAAAGGTACGTGGGCGTGCGTCTCGGTATATTCTTCCGTTACCCCTAAATACAAACGCCCTGGTTCCAGCACATAACCTTCCTCCGGAATCTCAAATACTTCTATCTGGTTGTGTTTGCGGGCATCCAGCACCTCGTCTTTGTAGAAAGCCAGGTACTTACCCAAATGCACGTCATAAGAGTTAGTGCCCAGACAGGTACGATCATAGGGTTCAATCAGAATAGTGCCTTTTTCTATCTCTTCCAGTATCTGAAGGTCGGTGAGGATCATGCGGACGGGTAGCTAAATTTAAAGATGCAAGGTACGCGTAAATTCCGGTTCTTGCCACGGGTAGACATGGGGAGAACCGGATTTTGAGCTTGTTCAAACCAAAATAAACCAAAAACGCACGGCATCTCTTCTGTAGAAGGATACCGTGCGTTTTTGGTTTATTTTTTAGAATACAGGTTAAACAGCTTCGTTAAGGCTGAGCTTTTTTGCCTTTCTTCTGGCTTTTCTGTATGGGTTGAGAAGCAAATTTTCTGATTAACTCACGGCTCTTAAGACCTGATGGTTTTAAATCGCTGTCTTTCCACTGACCGGTAGAGGCCGCCGAGGGAAGAAGTACTGAACAGGTTTCGTTTTTGTCTGAAACTGACCAGGTCACCCAACTGATTTTGTGTTTTTCGGCCCAATTGATCCATTTGTTCCATTCTTCTTCGTTCAACGGGCCATCACCCGTAGCTTCCATGCCCGCCGATTCTGAGATGAAGAGCGGAAGGCCTTTGCTTAAAGCGTAATCGCCACGGTTGCGTAATTCCTGCTTATGGGTAGCGGCGTAGAAGTGTAGGGTGTACATGAGGTTCTTCGCCCCTTTGATAGGATCATCAGCGGCCAGATGCACGTCCTGGTCCCATTTAGGAGTACCCACCAGAATAAGATTGTCGGGGTCAATGGCCCTGATGGTGGAGATGAGCTCTTCAGAGTAAGCTTTCACCTGCGGCCAGGTTTCATAATCGGGCTCGTTGAAGATTTCGTAGATCACATGCGGGTTCTTGCCGTACGTTTTGGCCATTTCAGTGAAGAAAGCTTTTGCCTCGGGCAGATTGATGCTGTGGCTGTGCCAATCAATAATCACGTAGATGTTTTCCTTGATGGCACCGTCTACCACAGCCTTCACCTTCTCTTTAGACCAATCGGGCTTTTGCAGGTAACCGCCATTCGTTTCAATACCCATGGCAGCCCGCACCACATTTATTTTCCAGTCTTTCTTGAGCCAGCTCACGGTTTCAGTAGTATAGAAACGCGGCCAGAAGTTGTGCCACCCAAAGCTCATGCCCCTGAGTACCACCGCCTGCCCGGCTTTGTCTACCAGTTGCGTGCCTTCCACGCGTAAGGCCCCGTGTTCTTTTACCGCTTGGGCGGATGCTGTTAAACTGCTTCCCACTAAAAGCAGGGCAGGAATTATCTTCTTAAGCGACATAGATGTAAATGAGATGAAGTTCAAAGAAAGAAAATTACCGCAGGCAAAGCATAACACATCTTTAGCAATTCTTTGACCAATTTAGTACAGCCCACGGCTTGGTGAGTGGTATGATCACTTTACTTCTTTTCAATTATATTCCAGCTATCGGTACGGAAGGGAACAGCCGGTAAGCCTTCCTTATTTATTAAGTTACACTCCGGGTTATCAGCCCAGGCATATCGTACTGCCACAGGATTTTTTACTTTTTCTGAGCTGACAATCACGGTATTCCCATCCAACGTTGCATTGGCCCAATAGTACTTCTGGTCACTTCCGGCAATGGCAAAACCTTTTATAGGAGCATTTCCTCTGGTGGCTAATCCTGTACCTGTTTCAGTGAATTGAATCTTTATTTGGCTGCCCTCTATCTGATGACTCTGGTACATGGGGCCGTAAGCCTGCACTGGCTTGTTGTAGACTACTTTTTTAGCCACCAAGGCCAATCTTCGGCCTACCTCTTGCTTGTTTTTAGGGTGAATATTTTCTGCTTCTCCAAGGTCAATGATAGAAGCCATGCCGGTGTTGGGCTGGGCTAACGTCATGGTCTGGGCTTCCCGGAGGGCTGCCCATTCACTTTCTGACGGCTCAGGCTGGGTTTTCATGTAGTTGGCCAATTGCACGAACAGAAATGGAAAGTAGCCCTGCTGCCACCTGATGCGCCAATCACTGATTAACAGGGGAAACAAGGTGCGGTAGTCATAGGGAGCAGATACATTGTTTTCGCCCTGGTACCAAATCACTCCCTTTATGCCATAGGGAATGATAGGGTTTAGCATGGCATTGTAGAGGTAAGTAGGGTATTGGTGGTAATTCTTGATGGTAGGAATGGTTGGTTCCAGGTCTTTCTGGTATTTCCATGAGCCCGCTATACTTATTTTGGAGGTGCCATCAGTGATATACATTTCCTCGGCAGGAGGGTTAAAGCCGCCGCCACTCCATAGGAATGCCATTCTTACCGCAATGACATTTTTCCCCTGCTTTACTAATTTAGCCGGAATAGAGAAATGGTGCGTTGGGTTGGCATTCCAGACGTTTTTAGCAATCTCTTTCCCATTGAAGTACAAGGAATAGTTCATCTCGGGATGACCGAGGTGGATTATTATCTCCTTGCCCGCCATATTCGAGGGAATGGTGATCGATTTCCGCAGCCAAACCATGCCTTCGTAACTAGGCATATTCAGGTCCTTGAGGGTGGCAGGCATGGTCAGTACCGGCCATTTTGAATCATTAAACCTGGGGTTGGGAATGGTCTTATCCATTTTGTTATGCGGTTTGTACACGATTTCCCAAAAACGCACCAAATCTAGGCTGTCTTTGATAAAGTGCTTGGCCGTCACGGAATCATTCTGAAGAACCTTGCTGTGCGTGATGGGGGAGGTAAGCAATTGTTCCCGGCTAGTCCAGGCCTCCACCGGTGTGCCTCCCCAGGTTGACTGTAGAATGCCAATGGGTACGTTCATGTCAGCTTGTAACTCTCTAGCAAAAAAATAGGCAATCGCCGAAGCTTCTTTTACGGTAACTGAATTCAGCGCTTTCCAGGAGCCTGCAATGACATCTTTCTGCGGGCTAATTTTCTTGTCATGGGGCACATTGAAATACCGGATATCCGGATAATTAGCATTTTTTATCTCCGTTTCGGCATTCATGGCTTGCTGTACCTGCCACTCCATGTTAGACTGCCCAGAGGCCAACCACACATCGCCAATCAGTACTTCTTTGAAGGTGATGACCGGCTGAGTTTGGTTTCCTTCATACACCTTCAGGAGGTGCGGACCTCCGGCTTGCATTTGAGGCATGTGCAGACTCCAGGTACTATCATGTCCGGTAACGGTTTGCACCCGATTGCCACCCAATTCAACTGCTATCTGGTTTCCAGGAGTAGATGTTCCCCATACGGGAATATCCAATCCTCTTTGCAGGACCATGTTGTCACTGAATACTTTTGGTAAACGCACCTGCCCGAATACTAAAGTATGAGCAGCAATTAGGATAATAGTAACAGCTATTTGTACTAAGAATGGATGGTGTAACCACCTTGTTTTTTCCTTTATAATTTTCATTTCATATATCGAAAAAAGAAGACTTACTTTTTGCCTTTTTTGTCTGGGTATAAAAGGCGAAGCGCATTAAAGATGGCTTGATGGGTTACCGTGGCATGATCTTCTTGCGGCAAATAGTCATAATAGACCGTTATATTTTTGTTTTTAGTTTGAAGTTTCTCTACCAATAGGTTGGCGTCTACTTCCATGACATGGGGTATATCACTGGGTGAAAGTCCTTCTTTTCCCACACCTATGTAGATGTCTGTTTTCTGTGGAAAGTCTTCAGATAGGAGGGGAGAGGTTTGATTCAGGATTGAGCCATTGTCCCACCAAATACTGGGGCTAATAATGATGTACTTGTTGAAAAGAGTAGGTTTCTTCAATAAGAGTTCGGTTACAAAAAGCCCGGCTAAAGATTGCCCGATAATCGTTTTGGAATCTCTGGTGTTATACTTTCTCTCTATGAAAGGCTGAAGTTCCTTCTCAAGGAAGGTCATGAATTTATCTGAATGACCGCTAGTAGGGTATCTTTTTTGGTCTTTTTCAAGGGTGGTAGGGTACGTGAAATCCCTTCTTCGGTCAACGTTGGCAATGCCCACTATAATAGATTTGGGAACCCGGTCAATCCATGGGAAGTTATTGAACTGGAAGAGTCCCACCACATGGATGAAATCTTCATCAGCGGAGCCGTCCAGTAAATAAACTACCGGGTATTTTGTAGTGTCATTTTTATTATAACCATCCGGTAAGTAGATGTTTAGAATCCTTTTTTCTCCTAACTCTTTAGACTGAATTTCATCAATTATCCCTAGCACAAAAGGTTTGCTGTTATCCGTTTGCTTTACTTTTTTGTTTTGGGCAAAGGACGTTGTTGTCAGGAAAAGCAGGAAATAAACCGGAAGTATAATTCGCATGTTAGGTCATCTTTTGTGGAATTCGATTTAAAATATTGCGTTACATTTTAAATTTACTCACAGCAAATCTAACATCTCCTGCTCAATCCGTTTAGGGCGCATGGTTTGTGCGTCAATCAAACACCAGGTAGTTTTGGCCGCGGCCAGTAACTCCTGAGTTCCAGCCCGATATAAACTCACGAAGCGCTCAAACTTAGCGCCCTGGTGCTCACCTACCCAGGTATAGCCGGTAATGGTGTCTTCTTGAAAAGCAGGTTTGTGAAAGTCAATTTCGTGCCGAAGCACTACCCACAGGTACTTATCCTGCATCTGAGGCGGTGCTACGTGAGCCCAATGCGCAGCAGAAACGTCCTGCACCCAGCGTAGGTACACCACATTGTTCACATGACCCAGCGCATCAATGTCATCTTGCGTTACCTTTATGTCTATGTTGAATTTGCTTAAATGGGCTTGCGTCATGACAGTGGGGAAAGTAGGATGGAAGTATTCAAGGATAAAAGAAGAATCGGGTTTAGGGCACTTTTTCAGAAAAGTAACCCGAAAACAGAGAAAATTGTGTCGCAGAATTTTCCGTCATGCACCTTAAAAGCCTTCCTCTTTTGTTCTGTCAAATCTCTCCAGTAATAACGGAAATACAAATTGAAAACTTCCCTGCTACTGCTAATATAAAGCAATAGGAATAATGCTAATATGAAGAAACTAAAAGTTGGACATATTTGAAAGATGAGTAGCTGATTAGTTTTGAGTGAAGCCAGTATTTTCTGTGCAGTTACAACTGTGCACGGCAGATCGGAATTCGTCTTAAGCTATTTTTATGAAATAATGCCTGCTTTCTTTTTCCAATCTCATTAGAAGCCTACGTTTAAACTAAGGGAGAAAGTGCGGGGTTTTGGATATTGTGCGTAGTCAACTCCGTAAGCTACTTCCGGGTCTTGGCCAGAATAGCTAGTGAGAACGAAGGCATTCTGTACAGTAGCGTTTAGTTTAAGAGACATAGTCTCTTGCAGAATTTGTCCAAAATCATAGCCCAAGCTTAGGTACTCCATCCGGAGGAAAGAGGCGTTTTGGACGTAGTAGCTAGATTTATCCTGAAACGCTGTGAAGTTGGTGTTCAGCACATCGGAAGAAAGATTTTCCAGCCGGGAGGAATTGTAGATCATGTTATAAAAGCCGTACCGAGCCGCTTCCAGGTTGTAGTTATAAGCGCCTAGTTCAGCTCTTGCCAACCAAGCCAGACTCCATTTCTGGTACCTGAACTGCGAGGTGAAACCAATAAGGCTTTTGGGACGGGCACTATGGTACGGTTTCAGATCAGCAGTGTTAAGGTATCCGTCTTTGTTGAGGTCTTCGTACTGGTTTTCAGTTGGTACTCCATTTGCGTATTTCTGCTCAAAAACCAGATAGGATTGAACAGCGCTGCCGAGTGCATTGGTATAGCTCTGCAAATTACGAAAAGGGTTAGGTGCCAACTTTCCCGCAAAAGTACCGGGGGAAATAGCCTTGATTTCATTGATAGAGTAGGAGGCGTTCAGGCCAATAAACCAATCTGCTTTCTCCATTTCTAATGCCTTAAAATGTAAAGAAATTTCTGCTCCTTTTGTTTGTACCTCTCCATCATTCACAAGCACAGATGATTGCCCATTGTAGAAAGTTGATTTATTTACTAGAAGATCTTGGGTGGTACGATGAAAGAAGTCCAACCCTCCGGTTAAGCGGTTGCCAGCTATGCCAAAGTCTACACCCAGGTTGAAGTTCTTGGTGCTTTCCCAGGTTAGGCTGGGATTGGGAATGAAGTAGTTGCCAAAATTATCAATGGTAATGCTTGTGAAAGCAGGTGTGTTTCCTTGAACCCCGTAACTGACCCTAAGTTTTAGATCAGAAAAGAGGCTTTGGTTTTGCAGAAAAGCTTCTCTTGAAAGGAGCCAACTCAGACCAATGGCTTTTGAGGTAAATGCCCTGTTCTCCTCCGCAAAGGCTAGACTTTCATCTCGCCGGAAGGAGGCAGAAAGAAAGTAACATTCTTTGACCCCATACTGCAAGCGGCCGAAGTAAGCTTTAGAGGTATTTTCCAGCCCATACCTAAAGTAACTTACCACGTCTCCTTGTGCACGGGCAGAGGTATTATTGGAACCTTCTTCCTTTAATGTCTGGGCAGAATAACCCGCCAGAACTTCCAACTGACTATCTAAACGCTCCAAATTTTCTGAATAGGAGAGATAGTATTCGTTCAATCTGGTTTTTCTGGTTTGGCCAGAGGTAGTTACCAACTCATTAGCCCCTCTGGGTACTGCATGTAGCGTGGGGTAATTTGTTCTGTTCCCTTTAGAGCGGTCATAGCCCAAGTTGATATGAGCCGTTAGCGCCGGGAAGAAATGAAACTGGTAAGCAATATGGGCATTTCCGAAGTTTATTTCGGTGTCATGCGTACCCACGGACCGTTCCAGCAATCCCACGGGGTTAAGCGGAGCATAACTTACCGGAGCTCCTTCGGGGTTTCTGTACTCAAAGAGCTGGCCGTTGGCAGCGTACACGGGTTGTGTTGGGTCCATCCGAAGGGTTGCGTTAACAAGGTTTGGGTCAACAGAACGAGCCTCGCCTGAAGCACTCTTCACACTAAGCTGAATCTTCAAATGATCTTTAAACAAAGACGGATTCAGCATGATCGCGCCTGATTTACGTTTAAAATCTGTGTTGGTGAGAATACCGTTCTGGTGCAGGTACCCTAAGGAAACCCGATAGGGCAGAAAACCAAGGGTGCCGCCCAAACTTAGGTTTTGGTTTTGGCTTACCGAATTTTCATAGATTTCCTCCTGCCAGTCTGTGCTGGCAGAACCCAAGGCATTTTTTTGTTCCTGCGCACCTCGCTGGTTTACCACCTGCCTGAATTCATCGGCAGATAGAACCGCAACTTTTCTGGGTAAGGTGGAAATAGCCACCTGCGTCTGAAAATCTACCTGTAGCTTTTTGCTAGCATTGCCTTTTTTAGTTTCAATGAGCAAAACTCCGTTCACACCTTTGGAGCCGAAGATTCCGGTTGCGGCAGCGTCTTTCAGGAAGGTAACAGAGACAATGTCATACGGGTTGATCAAACTTAAGGGAGAAGACTGTAACGGAGCGCTCTCCAACTCCAGCAGCACACCGTCCAGCACAATGAGAGGTGCTGTTTCCCCAGCCAACGTAGCTGTTCTTTGGAGTTGTAAGAGATAGTTTGCACCCGGAGCCCCGGTCAGCGCCGTCATTTGTACCCCTGAAAGTTGCCCTGTGATGAGTTGCTCCGGAGATACCACCCAGCCTTGGTTGAATTGGTTGGAAGATACTGTTTCCATTGCGCCCGTACTTTGCCGCCGCTGCTGTGTTCCATAACCTATCTGGATGGTGTCTGAGGAAGCAGGCGGAGAAGTTTGCTGTGCTGCTGAGAGCAAAGGGAAACAAACCGAAGAAAATGAGAATACTGCTGCAGAAAGGAAGTTCTTTCCGCTAAAGCCTAAGCGCAGAGGGGTTGGCATAGAGTTATTGAAGACAACAAAGTATATAGCAAAATACAATATTGTCTTCAAATTAGAAGAAAACCATGACTCTATATTAAAGCCGGTTTTAAATATCCATCAGCGGGTTTAAGTGACTTTTAGGCTTTTTTGTTCTTCTCCCATAGCGTTTCCTAGAGAGGGCCTAACCTTAGTACCTCTGTGTTAGAAATATATTTTCTGAAAATAGGCCAAGAAAAGTAGATTAATGCAATACCATCGCCACAATGCAGAAAACGTCAACAATGAGCAGGGGCCAGGTGACATCCTTTTTTTTGCCGGACACCAGCTTCAAAGCCGTCCAGGAGAGAAAACCCCAGATAATGCCTTGGGTGATGGAGTAGGAGAAAGGAATGAGCACCATGGCTAGAAACGCCGGAATGGCCTCATCCAGTTGTTGCCAGTTAATTTTAGTGACCGGCCGCACCATGAACACGCCCACCAGCACTACTGCTGGGGCAGTGGCTATAGCGGGAACCACAGAAAGCAATGGAGCCAGAAACAGAAAGGGAAGAAACAGCAGCGCACCCACTAATGCCGTGAGCCCGGTTCGGCCACCGGCCTCAATGCCCACCGCAGATTCAATGTAAGCTGTGCCGGGGCTAGAACCTACCAAGCCCGCCATGGTAGTGGCAATGGCATCTACCATGAGGGAGCGTTTTACGTTTCGGGGTTCACCGCGCTCGTCCAGCAGATTAGCGGCTTCGGCCAAGCCTACCAAAGTAGAAAGGCTGTCAAACATATCGGTGAACACAAACGCGAAAATCACGGGTACTACTGCCCATTGCAGTGAGTTTACGAGGTCTAATTGGAAAAGAAGGCTGAAATCAGGGGCCGCAAAGATGCCGTTCCAGTTGATTAACGTACCAGATGTTTCGGCTCCTATTCCCCACCAGCGCCCAATTGGGTAAGCTGCCAGGGTGGTAAATAGAATTCCCATCAAAATGCCCCCTTTCACCTGTCTGGTCACCAGCACCGCCGTCACCAGTAAGCCGGCTAGAAAGGTAAGCACCGCCGGAGTCAACGTTCCAATCCCGATGATGGTGGCAGGGTTCGAAACCACAAACTTTGCATTGGAAAACCCAATGAGCGAGATGAACAGCCCAATACCCGCCGCAATGGCGTACCGCAACGGCCGCGGAATGGCCTTGATGATGTACGTCCGGACGTTAAAAGCCGACAGCACCAGAAACACAATGCCCGACCAGAACACTGCTCCCAACGCTACCGGCCAGGGTACTTTCATTCCCAACACGGCCGTGAACGTGAAAAATGCATTGAGACCCATGCCCGGCGCCACCAGAATAGGGTTCTTGGCATAGATGCCCATTAAGAGACTACTGAAGAAACACACCAGCACCGTAGCAGTTAATACCGCTGAAAAAGACATGCCCGCCTGGCTCAGAATGCTGGGGTTCACCACAATAATATAGGAGGTGGCTAGAAAAGAAGAGATACCCGCAATGATTTCGGTTTGGACAGTGGTTCCGTTTTTCTTGAGCTCAAAAAAGGAAGTCATAAGTAAGGGACATGGGTAAGAAAGCATTTAATATACGAGGATAGGCAATGTTTCTCCAAGAAGTGAAAGAATGTTCTATCTGGTCGTTATCTAGGGAAGGGATTCATTTTATTGATGACTGGAGCCCACCTGTTTTAGAGCTTGTTTTTTAAAAAACAAGCTCTAAAACAACATGGACACTTTCTTCTCTTTGTCATCCTGAAAGGATCTTGTGGGCGAACTAGAAAAGCGCTGAAGAAGGGCCATTACCGTTCGCCCACAAGATCCTTTCAGGATGACAAAGAGAGGAGAGGAGCTAGGTATATCTTTTAAATTTCTTATCTTGAATTAGAATCAATAGCCTTCTTTGTTAATGGAAACTTCCAAGAAATCCTTTTTAACTCACCCTACCAAAAAGCAGTTGTGGTTGGTCACTTCAGCGTGGGCATTTAGTTTGGTTATTATAGTTTGTGGCACGACTGATTTTTTCCGGGAGGCATTCGATTTCAAGAGGAACATCATGTTACTCATTCTCGTTTTACTTCCCGCATTTGATGTGTTTACGATGTGGTTCAACTATTTCCGCCGTAAACGGGAAAGTAGGGGTACGTGAGCGAAAAAGGCAAATATAAAGCAGAAGCGGCACCTGAATGAACTCAGGTGCCGCTTCTGCTTTCGAAAGAAATGGTATTCCTTAAGCGCTTATTGCTTGCAATGCATCTAGGTTAGCCGCTAAATAGGCATCAGCTAGTTCATCGGTGATGGCCGCTGAGACGAACAAGGTTTCAAACTGAGAAGGAGCGAGGTAGATGCCGCGTTGTAACATCTCATGGAAGTACTTGCCAAAAACTTGCAGGTCTGAAGTCTTAGCCGAGGCAAAGTCTGTCACGGGTTGTTCCGTAAAGAACACGCTGAACATAGAGCCCACTTGGTTGATGGTGTAATTCAGCCCCAGTTGTTGCATGTTTTGTTTGGTACCGTTCACCAGTTTATCGGTGATGTGCTGCAATAGGGTGTACACTTCCGGGTGCTCGTTCAGGTAAGACAAGGCCGCCATTCCTGCGGACATGGCAATCGGGTTCCCCGATAAGGTTCCCGCCTGGTACACTGGTCCGGCCGGGGCAACGGCATTCATGATGTCTTTTCTTCCTCCGTAGGCACCTACGGGCATGCCGCCGCCAATGATTTTGCCCAGCGTGGTCATGTCTGGGGTGACGCCAAACAGTTCCTGTGCACCGCCTTTGGCTAAGCGGAAACCGGTCATCACTTCGTCAAAAATAAGTACGATGCCTTCTTTGGTACAAAGGTCCCGCAGACCTTGCAAGAAGCCATCGGCGGGAGGCACTAAGCCCATGTTGCCTACTACCGGCTCCAAGATAATGGCCGCAATCTGGGCTGGGTTCGCCTCAATCAACGTCTGAACAGCAGCTAAGTCATTATAAGGAGCCGTGAGCGTGTCATTGGCTACTCCTTTGGTTACACCGGGACTATCGGGAACGCCTAGGGTGATGGCCCCGCTTCCGGCTGCAATCAGGAAAGAGTCGCCGTGGCCGTGGTAGCAGCCTTCAAATTTGATAATTTTGTCTCTTCCGGTATAACCGCGCGCCACTCGTATGGCGGACATAGTCGCCTCGGTTCCCGAGTTCACCATGCGCACCTTTTCCACGCTAGGCACCATGCTGATGATGAGTTCGGCCATTTCAATCTCGCGGCGGGTAGGAGCCCCGAAGGACAAGGAACCCGGCAACGCATCACGCACCGCTTTCTCCACGACTTCATTGGCGTGACCCAAAATCATTGGTCCCCAGGAATTAATTAAATCCAGGTACTGGTTTCCGTCCTCGTCATAGAGGTAAGCACCTTTGGCAGATTTCAGGAACAGCGGCTGACCGCCCACGGCCCTGAACGCCCGCACCGGCGAATTTACCCCGCCCGGAATGGACTGCTGGGCACGTTGAAATAACTCTTGGCTGGTTGTATGGGTAAGTGACATCTTTTTTGAATGAGAGATTGAGAGATTGAATGATGGAGAGAATAAATAACTTGAGGATGAGAATTGACTATTCACTCATTCTCTCCATCATTCAATCTCTCAATAAAGTTAAAGCACCGGATTTACCACCAGTAGCCGTCCGTTTTCCAGTTTCACGATGGGGAGGTACTGGTTGTCCTGGGCTTGTTTTCCGGTGGAGGACTCGTAGCCAATGCCTTGGTAGAAAACACCGGGCTGCACTTCGCTTAATTTTGGAGGGGCTGAAAAGCCTTTTTCCTGTAGTTGGCGGCCGTAGTAGTTCAACAACTCAAAACCTGTATACGTGAAGGCGGAGGGAGGTAGGTTGTAACGGCTGGTGTAAGCGCGTTTGAAACTCTGCACCGATGGGTTCTCTGGGTCAATAAACTTAGGAGCCATGAAATACATCTCCAGGAAATCTAGCTGAGAAAAACCTAACTGCGGATTCTCTAACCAGGCTTGCGGTACCAAAACCGGCACCTTGGAAGCCTTCTGTTCCAGCAAACTCACGGTGCTGGTTGCTACGTTCGCCGCCGAAGATTGCACCACCAGCACGCCCAAGTCTTTCATGTTCACCGTGCCTAAAACACTAGCCACGTTCCCGTTGGTTTTAGAGTTTATTTTATGGGTACTGACGATTTTTCCGCCCAGTGCGGTGTAGGTACGTCTGAAATTTCCGGCAAAAGTGGTGTCGTTTTTCTCGCTGTCATACACCAGAACCGCCGTTTTCTTCGGGAAGGTTTGGTAGGCGTACACCGCGGCTTGTTGGCCCTGGGTAGCCACCGATGTTTCCATCAGGTACAGAAATGGGTTGCCTTTGGCGATGTCGGCATCGTCAGAAAAGGGGTTCACCATATTGAGGTTCCGCTGTTGGGCAATCTTGGCAGCGAAGGCACTGTTGCCTTTGTAGATAGGGCCCACCACTAAATCCATGGTACCCATTTCCGGTAATTCCATCACTTTGCGCACCTGGGCCGTGTCATTGCTGGTGTCATACGGGAACACGTTCACCTGCACGCCCTGCTTCTGCAAAGAATCTCTCGCGGAGAGAATACCGGCGTAGAAATCTGTGATGTACAAATTCTTCTTGTCTACCTTAATGCTTTGGTCAGACACATTGAACGGCAGCAATACCGCTACATTGTACGCCGCTTTCTTGATGTTCTCAGAACGTTGAAGATAGCTTCGGTCCAGGTTAAACTGGCGTACTAGAGTTTCCAGTTGAGTGCGGTCTGCGGCGGTAAACCAGCCGCTTACCAGTTTGTCGGCGTAGGCGCGGGCCAAAGTGGCGTCTTCCGGAAACTGGCGCATGAGGTACTGGAAGGTGGCTTTATCGGTGAGCAGCATCATGTAATGCCGCTTCATGGCCGCTACCTCGTCATCCATGGATTTGTCCTCCACAGAAGCCAATGCTTTGAGAGCCCGCAGGTATTCTTTCTTTTCAAACAGTACTTGCCCGTGCAGGTAGTGGGCATCGGCTAGGCCGCCCCAATTGGTATGCTCCGTGGTGAGTTGGGTGAGCATTTTGTCAGCCTCGGCCCATTTCTTCTGACGGGAAGCCGCTACACTGTACAGGTAAGCCGCATCAGGTGCGTAGTTTTTACCGGATGCAGTGCTTGAAATCGGCTGCAATTCGGCCATGGCCAAGGCATACTTCTGCTGGTCTATCAACAAGCGGCCATTTTGCAGCTTGTTGTTTAAATCAGCATTGGTTTGGGCCTGCACGTTCCAACTCAGCGCAAACCCCGCAACGGCAAGTACTATTCGTTTTTTCATCTTTTTCAGAAAACTGGCTCTAAAACCTATTCCCACTCAATAGTAGCGGGTGGTTTAGAGCTGATATCATAGACAACGCGGTTTACCCCTCTAACCTTGTTAATGATTTCATTGGACACGTCTGCCAGGAACTCATACGGCAAATGGCACCAGTCGGCGGTCATGCCGTCTACGCTGGTCACGGCGCGTAAGGCCACTACGCGTTCGTAGGTACGTTCGTCGCCCATGACGCCCACGCTCTGGATAGGCAGCAACATGGCACCTGCTTGCCACACTTGGTCATATAAACCGGTGCGTTTTAGTGACGAAATGAAGATATGGTCTACTTCCTGCAGGATGTCCACTTTCTCTGGGGTAATATCGCCCAGAATACGGATAGCTAAGCCAGGGCCAGGGAAAGGGTGACGCCCGATGATGGTATCCGCAATGCCCAGGGTCTTACCTACTAAACGAACTTCGTCTTTGAACAGCGTCTTCAGCGGCTCTACCACTTTCAGTTTCATGAAATCTGGTAGTCCGCCCACGTTGTGGTGGGATTTAATGGTAGCCGATGGACCTTTCACCGAAACGGACTCAATCACGTCTGGGTAGATAGTGCCCTGGCCCAGCCATTTAGCATCTTCCACCTGGTGCGATTCCTGGTCAAACACTTCAATGAAGACCCGGCCAATAGCTTTGCGCTTCGCCTCAGGGTCTGTTAAACCTGCTAAGGCGGAGTAGAACTGGTCTTTTGCGTCTACGCCTTTCACGTTCAGCCCCATGTCTTTGTAAGAATGAAGCACGTCTTCAAACTCGTTCTTGCGCAACAAGCCGTTGTCCACAAAAATGCAGTACAGGTTTTTGCCGATAGCCTGGTGAATGAGCATGGCCGCTACCGAAGAGTCAACCCCGCCGGAAAGGCCCAGAATCACTTTGTCATCGCCAATCTGCTCGCGCAGTTCGGCCACGGTGCTTTCAATGAAGATATCTGGCGTCCAGTCCTGCGAACAGCCACTGATGTGCACCACAAAGTTGCGGAGCAGGCGTTTGCCTTCAGAAGAGTGCGTCACCTCTGGGTGGAACTGAATGCCGTAGGTTTCCTGGTCTTTTATTTTGTAAGCCGCAACTTCCACAGAATCTGTGCTGGCGATGATTTCAAAGTTCTCCGGTACTTTTTTGATGGTATCGCCGTGACTCATCCAGACCTGAGAGTCTATGGTGATTTCTTTAAACAGGCGGTTGTGCTGGTCTACGTGGCTGAGTTTGGCCCGGCCGTATTCTCTGATGGTGGAAGCGATGACCTCGCCGCCGTTTTCCTGCGCCATCAACTGCGCGCCGTAGCACACACCCAATACCGGCAAATTCCCTAAAAATGGGGTAATATCTGGATTGGGATAGTTTTCCTCCCGCACCGAAGACGGGCTGCCCGAGAGGATCACGCCCTTCAGATCTGGGGTGATTTCCGGAATTTTATTGAACGGGTGGATTTCACAGTAAACGTTGAGCTCGCGAACGCGACGGGCAATCAGCTGCGTGTACTGGGACCCGAAATCTAGGATGAGAATTTTTTCTGGCATGTGCAAAGGTACACGCCGCAGTTAAAAGTTGAAAGTTAAAAATAAAGAGTTCGCGCCAGCAGGGTGTATAGTAGGGGTAAAGCACTATCTTGCTGTCCTGAGTTAAGTATTAACACTTTGCAGTTTCAGGGGCTCTTTTGTCCACTTCAGGCAAAAAACAGGTCTGATACCACGTTTTAATGAGGTACGTTTGGCAATCTATTTAACCAATAGTTTGAATACAACGGAATTTGTGGCAAGATATTAGCAAAGAGACATATTGTAGATTTAATTTGAACACCAGAACCGCTATACATAGATGAACTATACTTTACTCCCCCAGAAACTAAAATCCTTATTGGGCAGCCTGGCTCTTTCCCTGGCTTTGGTATCCTGTACCTCAGACAAAGACGAAGAACCAGTGATGGTTGCCGGACCCATGGAAGTAAAGTTTTCTTTGGTAGACAGCATCAAGGTGGATCCCTTCTTCCAGAACAGCTATTCAGAGGCCTACGCGAATAACGGTAAAACCTATAAAGTAGAATCGCAGAACAAGGTGGAGGCTTACTTTCTGGAGGAAAATAACTCGGTGATGCTGTACTTCAAGGAAATCTCTAGTGAGACAGAACGGCCTTGGGTGGCACTCACTTTTGAAAATAGAACCGTAAACCAGTTGCCTACCACTTTCTCGGCGAAGGACGCGAACATTGTGTGTGTGGAAAACGGCCAAAATTTCTCTGATGGTTCTGGTGCAATCACCCCGGGTTGCAGCCGGGTATTATACGGCTCGGTTACCTTGCAGTACGACAAAGCCACTGATGTGATTAGCGGCTCCATCTCGCAGCTTAAACTCCCCCTGGAATATTACGTGCCGGAATACTCTTTCCCTAACCGGGAGGGAAACGTGTTGCGTAACAGCGGCTCCAGCCGAAATCTGAACATCAGCTTCAAAAACATGAAGAGAATAAAATAATTGCACCATTTTCTTTCTTATTATTGAGGGAGCCATTGATCTCTAAAGACGTAGAGATCAATGGCTTCTTCCTTTTTTGCTCCGGCAGTTATTTGTTTTTGGCCCATTTCTGCAAAATTAAGCCAGAAACCACTTGCGCTTAATGAAAGCCTTCGTATCTTTGCAACGGCAAATCGGTACGGCCAGCTCCTGCTGAACTCCCCCAGGCCCGGAAGGGAGCAAGGGTAGGTGGTAGAGCGGCGCGATACTCGGTTTGCCGCTTTTTTTTGCCCATACCCCAACGGATTTTCTTCCGGCTTTTTCTCTTCTTAACTTATTTCTATTCCCGTTTTAAGGCTCATTTGATGAAATTGGCCTTAAATTGTTTCTGTCTTCAGTTTCTTTTCCGTCTCTACGCGCAAGTCCTTTTCCAGAAAACTTGTAAAAGCTCACTTAGTTACTTCAAAGGTTTAGCTTGATTTATCACATTCAAAGCACATGGCTAGCTTTACATGAAGGGGAGGGCATTAATTTAATACAATAGACGCATTCACCTCTGAAAACGCTATCCTTATTATATTGGAGTATCTTTGTAGCGAATGGAACTAGCAGAACACCTATTCATTTTGGCTAGGTGTTACAAAGTTTCAAAGGTATCATCAATAAGCTACCCCATTTATCTATTAGAATCAAGGAACTCCCTTACTTCTAAACACAACCTTATAACAGCCCTATGTCTACCCAGAACGAACGTGAGGAAAGCTCTAATGACAAGTTACGTCAGTTGGAGGAAGAAAACCGGGTTCTGCGCTTAGAGAACAGGCAATTACGGACAGACATAGCCGATGCGCTTTTCAAGCTGAAAGAACAGATTGCCATTGAAGAGAGATACGAGGAAAGCCAATCGCGCTTTGAGACCATCTTCAGTCAGTCTAAACTTGGCAATAAAATCATTGCGCCAGACCTGAGGATTATTCAGGTGAATGAGTCTCTGATGAACATGCTGGGCTACTCAGAAGAGGAATTGGTGGGTTCCAAGGTGGTTGACTTTGCCCACCCAGATTTTATCCACCATTGGGTTGATTTGCAGGACAACCTATGGACCAAGAAAATACCATCTTTCCAAATTGAGACCTGCCTTATAAAAAAAGACGGTACAAGCCTTTGGGTGCAGGTCACGTCTATGATTTTCAGGGACAATGGTGCCACCCTGGGCTATACCATTGTAGAGAATATCAAAGAACGCAAAGCGTTGGAACAGAATCTACATAAACTGTACGAAGCCCAGGAAACCATTCTGCACATGGTGGCTCATGACCTGAAAAATCCTATCAATAACATAAGCCTGTTAACAGAATACCTGAAGGAAAACCTGGAGAATTCTAAAGACTTGGTAGTGGAGGAGAAGAAAGAAAGCCTCACGTTTATAGATTTAATCTCAGAAACCTGCAAAAAAGCTTTCGCCATTATCAAGGACTTACTGTTTATAGGAGACATGAACCCTAACGTTCAATTTGAAAAAACAGAACTGAATACTTTTCTCCAGACCGAACTAGCAGCTTTAGGGGTTGATGCTAAAAAGAAAGGCGTGGAAGTAAGTCTCCATCACCCCAACTCTCCGCTTTATGCCAACATCAACACTGAGAAGTTTTCCAGGGTCTTGGAAAACCTGCTTTCTAACGCGGTCAAATTCACCAAACCAGGTGGCAAAGTGAACATTTCCTTAACGGAGCAAGGCAACAAAGCCCTGCTACTCGTGCGGGATAATGGCATTGGGATACCCGAAAAGTTGAAGGCCACCGTATTTGATAAGTTTACAGATGCCAATAGGCGGGGCACTGAAGGAGAATCAACCACTGGTCTGGGGCTCTTTATTGTAAAGCAGATTGTAGATTTACACCACGGGAAAATCTGGATGGAAAGCCAGGAAAACGAGGGAACTTCCTTCTTTATTGAACTGGAGCGTAGCCAAGATTAACTGTTCTTTTAAGGTTGTTTTGGTGAAATAGCCTCAAAACGCTTTCACTAGAAAATACTTCCACTTGGAAATTCTTCTTCTAAACACTTGAACCACTTTCAGGTATCGCCTCAATTTCTTCCCTGCAGGAATGAGTTCCTGAATCAGATTCGACCTGTAAAATACTTCCAAGGTCGGTTCGGTTTTAAAGCAGATTGAACTAGATTTGTGTTTCCAAACAGATTCAACTATGAAATTTTTCATTGATACCGCTAATCTAGCCGAAATACAGGAAGCATACGATTTAGGCGTGTTAGACGGCGTAACCACCAACCCGTCGCTCATGGCCAAAGAAGGCATTGTGGGCTATGACAACGTGATGAAGCACTACAAAGCCATCTGCGAGATTGTGGATGGTGACATCAGTGCCGAGGTGATTGCCACTGACTTTGAGACCATGGTGAAAGAAGGAGAGGAGCTGGCTCAGCTGCACCCTAACATTGTGGTGAAAGTACCTATGACCAAAGACGGCGTTAAAGCCATTAAATACTTCTCAGACAAAGGCATCAAAACCAACTGTACGCTAATCTTCTCAGCGGGTCAGGCCTTGTTAGCCGCCAAAGCCGGAGCTACATACGTTTCGCCGTTCGTGGGCCGTTTAGATGATATCGGGACCGATGGCCTGGATCTGATTGACCAAATAGTGAACATCTTCCAGAACTACGGTTTCCCAACCGAGGTATTGGCGGCATCAGTTCGTCACGTGATGCACCTGGTGAAATGCGCCGAGATTGGCGCCGATGTGGTGACCTGCCCATTGAACGTGATCACCGGCCTTCTGAACCACCCCCTGACCGACAGCGGTCTGGCGAAGTTCCTGGCTGACCACAAGAAAGCGAACGCGTAATTAATTAAGTAAGAATTTAGAATCAGGAAGTAAGATTTGAAAATGGCCCAAAACCATTGCTCATTCTTACTTCCAGATTCCTAATTGATACAAAGTGTACATCATCAAAGTTAAGGGCAAGGCCAAGATTCCGGATTATATTCAGCTGCGCGATGAGAACTTCGTGCTAATTGCCTATTTCCGGGCCGACCGTCCGCTGAAGAACCTGGACCGCTACGGCTTAGACAACAAGGAGGAAGCGTTGGCGGCCGTCATTGCCGGGCTGGAGTTCGGCAAACTTCAGAAATTGGAGATTTAAGCTTGTTTTTGAAAAGCAGGGCCAAAACGCCTGCTTTGTTTTCGGCCGCTGGCCGAGGAAGATTTGATGACCGGTTGCCTTTGGGCAGCGCTTTACCTTTACCCTTACCCGCTATGGAATTCTCGTCTAACCCAGTGGTTTTGCTGCACAAAGTTTCTATTTTTCAGGATGTGAACACCATCTTGACAGATGTAACCTGTACCATTGACAAAGGGGAGTTTGTGTACCTGGTGGGCCGTACCGGAAGCGGCAAAAGCTCGCTGCTCAAAACCCTGTACGCCGATTTACCCCTGAAGATTGGCACCGCGCAAGTGGCGGGTTTCAACATTCATGCGTTAACCTGGCAGCAGGTGCCGTACTTGCGCCGCAAGATTGGCATTGTGTTTCAGGACTTTCAGTTGCTGTTTGACCGCAGTGTAGCCGATAACCTGAAATTCGTGCTCAAAGCCACCGGCTGGACCGACAAATCCCGCATTAAAAACCGTATTTCAGAAGTACTGATGCGCGTGGGGTTAGATGCCGTGGCTAATAAAATGCCGCACCAACTTTCTGGGGGAGAGCAGCAGCGCGTGGTCATTGCCCGGGCGCTTCTCAACGAGCCCCTCATCCTGTTTGCCGATGAACCTACCGGTAACCTGGACCCAGACGTGACCTCGGGCATTATGGACCTGTTCCAGGAAATCAACAACAGCGGCACGGCGGTTTTTATGGCGACCCACAACCACAATATCTTGAAACGGTATCCGCGCCGTATTCTCAAGTGTGAGCAAGGCCGGGTGCTGGACTCCGCGCGTGAAGAGTTTAACCTGGTAGATGGTATCTGAGATTTCCATTCTCATTCCCGTTTACAACCGGCAAGTGCTGCCGCTGGTGGAAGCTTTGCACCAGGAAGCCGCTTCGCTTTCAGCCTCCATTGAGATACGGGTGTATGACGATGGCTCTAACCAACCCACGCGAGACCAGAACAAACCACTACAACACCTTTCCGGCGTCATTTACCAGGAACTGCCCCAAAACGTAGGTAGGTCCCAGATCCGGTATTTGTTGGCGCAGGACGCCCACTTCCCAACTTTACTTTTCCTGGACAATGACGTTCTCCCGGTGCATAGCGATTTTTTGAATAGGTACCTTTCTGTAGCAGTGAGCGGCGTGGCCGTAGGAGGTGTGGCGTACCAAGGCAAAGCGCCAGCGGGCTTGGAACTACGCTGGAAGTACGGCAAAGCGCGGGAGCAGGCTCCTGCCGCCCTTCGGCAAAAAACACCGTACCAGCGCGTGTTCTCCAGTAATCTGCTGGTCTCTAAAGACATCTTTCTGGTCTATTTTCCGCAGAAAGAACTTACCGGCTACGGTCATGAAGACACGCTTTTCGCATGGCGCTTACAGCAGCACCAAATTCCCGTTTTACACCTGGAAAACCCGGTCTGGCATTTAGGCCTGGAGCCCGCCGAAGTCTTTCTGCTCAAAGCCCAGCAAGCGCTTCATAACCTGGTTTTGCTGCACCACCAGTTTGATTTAGGCGAAGGCACCAAACTGTTCAAGGCTTACCGTACACTGAACAAGTGGCGTATGCGAACCCTTCTCCGGGAAAACCGTGAGTGGTTATTCCCGCTGCTAAAACGGAACCTCACCTCCAGAAACCCCAACCTGCGCGTGTTTGATTTGTACCGTTTGCTGCTGCTAGACAAGTACCTGCACAAGTAAACGCGTTTCAGAGTTGTTTTCCCGAAAGGGGGTGGAAAACGGTAGCCATAAAAAAAAGCCCCTCCAACCGGAGAGGCTTTTCACTTGAAAGTTAAAGGCTTAGTTATCGCCTTTGAAAACTTCGCCCACTTTCTGGCCGGCTTTCTTGGCGGTGTTGCCCACAGCTTTTCCCGCATCTTTGGTGGCTTCACCCACTTTGCTATTAGAAATGTCTTTGCCCACTTCTTTCACGTCTGATCCAACGTTTGAAGCCGTGTTCCCGGCTTTGCTGGCGTTTTTCATGGTAATGTATTGGGTTTTCGCCTTGGCAATCTCCCACTTGTCTTTGTCGCTTAACTGGCTTTGAATCGCGTTTTTGCGGTCATCCAGCTGGTTCCAGTATTTCTCTACCGTTCTCCAGTCTTCGTTGCTGAAACCTGCTTTGTTCGCCTGCACGTGCTTCACGAAATCTTCATAGGCAAGTCTGATGTCTGTGGCAGTGTAGGATGGTATTTTGCTTTCGTCATACAAAGACATGTCTACCGTTCCGGCCGCATCCATTCCGGTGCCCTGGTGGTTCATGCGCCAGGTGTTGTACTGCTCTTCGCGGGTAGACCAGGCGGTGTTGTAACGCGACTGTAGTTCATCGTACTCTTTCCGTTGCGCCTCGTCAAAGTCGCCTTCGTACTGGGCAACCGCAGAGCGTTTGGTTTCATAATCGTTTTTCCACTGGGTCATGCGTTGGTCGGCGTCAGCGGCGGTAGAATCCCAGCCCCGCTCCACGTCAGATTCTAACGTGGTCACAAAGTTCTTGTAGTCATCATACGCCTGTTCTTTGGTAGTGGAAGAGGAAGTAGAAGCAGAGGTGTCAGTATTCTCGGTCTTGCTGCAGGCAAACTGCGTGAAAGCCAGCGTAAAGGTGGCAGCATATACCAAGGTGTGTTTCTGAAGGAAGGTTGACATTTTCATAGTTTTACAGGTCAGGTTAAATAAATACGTATTCATTCTGTATAAATACGCACTAGCTGGGTATTTGAACGGGAAGAGGTGAAGAATGTTACAGAACAAATAAATTGGCTACGTTTAGGAGGGATTTATTGACTTTTTCTTATAAAGCGATTGAAAATAACCTAGAGGTGCGGCCCTTCAATTAAGGTGTATTCCTGCGCCATCTTCCCGATACAAAACTTATATTTGTCTTTTCAATGACAACCATGACCCAGCTCCAGATGGTAGACCTCAAAGGTCAGTACCTGCGCCTGAAACCCGAGATAGATGCCGCCATGCAAGCCGTGGTAGACAGTACCGCCTTCATCAACGGACCCCAGGTTAAAACCTTTACCCAAAATCTGGCGCAATACCTACAGGTGGGCCACGTGATTCCCTGCGGGAACGGCACCGATGCCCTGCAGATTGCCTTGATGGCGTTGGACTTACCTGTCGGAGGCGAAGTGATTGTGCCCGCCTTCAACTACGTGGCTACCGCCGAGGTCATTGCCTTGCTGGGCCTGAAACCGGTGTTTGTAGACGTACTTCCAGACACGTTCTGCATAGACCCAGCCAAAGCAAGAGAAGCCATCACAGAGAAAACGGTGGCCATCATGCCGGTGCATTTGTTCGGGCAGTGCGCGCCCATGGAAGAAATCATGGATCTGGCCCTGGCGCAGGAATTGTTCGTGATTGAGGATAATGCCCAGGCCATTGGCGCGCAATACATAGACGCCGAGGGCACCACCACATTTGCCGGAACCATCGGTCACATTGGTACCACCTCATTTTTCCCGTCCAAAAACCTGGGCTGCATGGGCGACGGTGGCGCTATTTTTACCCAAGACATAGATTTGGCTGCTACGATGCAACAGATTGCTAACCACGGGCAGCACAAGAAGTACCATTACTCGCGCGTAGGCGTGAACTCCCGGTTAGACACCTTGCAGGCCGCCTTGCTGGACGTGAAACTCACCCAACTGGATGATTTCATTTTTCGCCGCCAGAAAGCGGCGGGCGTTTATGATGCCTTTTTCGCGGAAGTGCCCCAAATCAGGATTCCGGCTTTAGCCCCGTACAGTAGCCACGTATTTCACCAATACACGGTGCAAGTTCCCGCAGACCAACGCGATGCGCTGAAAGTGTACTTGCAGGAAAAAGGAATTCCCAGCATGGTGTATTACCCGGTGCCATTGCACCTACACGAAGCATACGCATACTTGGGCTACAAAGCTGGTGATTTCCCCGTTTCTGAGGCGCTTTGCCATACCGTGATTTCGTTGCCCATGCACACCGAATTGACCGAGGAGCAGCAGAACTTCATCGCGGAAGCGGTGCTCCAATTTTTCAAGGCGTAAGCGCGCACTTTCAAGCACCTCTGTTTTCGGGCTATTTTGCAGAAAACAGGCATTAAACGAACCAGAGACTTAAATGTCAGAGAAGATAAAATTTGCAGTAATAGGAGCGGGCCACATCGGCAAACGCCATGCCACCATGGTAGAGCGGCACCCCGAGGGCGAGTTGGTAGCCATGGTAGACACTGATCCCGCCCGCCAGGCGGAAGTGGAAGCCCTGGGCGTTCCGTTTTTCCCCAGCATGGAAGTGTACCTGGCTTCCGGCCCCAAGGCCGATGTAATTTGCGTGTGCACACCTAACGGTTTCCATGCCGAACAGGCCATGCTGGCGCTGGAGAACGGCTGCCACGTAGTCTGCGAAAAACCGATGGCCCTGAGCAAAGCCGACTGCGAACGCATCATCTACAAATCGCTGCAAACGTCCAAGCTGGTGTTCTGCGTGATGCAGAACCGCTACAGTCCGCCGTCCTTGTGGCTCAAAGAAATGATCTCAGAAAAGCGCCTGGGCGAGATTTTCCTGGTACAGATTAACTGCTACTGGAACCGCGACAACCGCTACTACAAGCCCGGCACCTGGAAAGGGAACCAGGCGCTGGACGGCGGCACCTTGTTCACGCAGTTCAGCCACTTCATAGACATCATGTACTGGTTGTTTGGGGATATCAAAAACATTCACGGGCGCTTCATGGATTTCAACCACCAGAATCTGACTGATTTTGAAGACAGCGGCCTTATCCACTTTGATTTCATGAACGGCGGGGCCGGCACGCTCAATTATTCCACCGCCGTGTGGGACACCAACCTGGAAAGCAGCATCACTATTATCGGCGAGAAAGGCAGCATCAAAGTGGGTGGCCAGTACATGAACGAGGTGGAGTATTGCCACGTGCAGGATTACACAATGCCCCAACTTCCGCCCAGCAGTCCCGCCAATGATTACGGCCACTACAAAGGCAGCGCCGCCAACCACCACTTCATCTTTGAGAACGTGATTGACACCCTCAAAGGCAAGACCTTCGCCACCACCAACGCCCTGGAAGGCCTCAAGGTGGTGGAGATTATTGAACGCATTTACGCATTGAAATCAATCAAAAATTAGGAGGGGTGAGGTTTCTGCTCTCTCAGCCGATTCTTAATTACAATTCCTACTTACAAAAATGGCTGTTTCTGATTTTTACGACGAATACACCGAGCAACAATTCCAGAAGGGCATCCACATCCGGCACCGGACGATTCTGAAGAACCTGAAGGAGGCCGGTCTGAAAGCTAATTCAAAAGTGCTGGAGATTGGCTGCGGTATTGGAACTGTCACGCACCTGATTGCCAAGGCGACGCCGCAGGGGAAAGTACTGGCCGTAGACATCAGCCCGAAGAGCATTGAGATGGCCCGTAAGTTCAACCTGCAGTTTAACCATGTGGAGTTTCTGGTATCTGACATGACTGATTTCCAGCGGCCAGATAAGTATGACTTTGTGGTCTTGCCTGATGTGATTGAGCACATTCCGCTGGAGCAGCACCCGCAGCTGTTTCAGGTGTTGGCGCAGCACCTACACAAGAATTCGGTGGTAGCCATTAATATTCCGCACCCTCTATACTTGACGTGGGTACGCGAGCACCAGCCCGAGCTGTTGCAGGTGATTGACCAACCCATCCACACCGATGAACTGCTGCGCAACACCTACGCCGCTGGACTGTACCTGCACAAACTGGAAAGCTATTCCCTCTTTTCGCAGGTAGACGACTACCAATGGATTTTACTCAAGCAGCGCCTGGTGCCGGAGACAGTGCAACCAAAATCTAAAGTAGACCTGAAACTACAGGACTTGTCGTCCAAGTGGCTCTAGACCTTTTTCTTCTTTACTAAACCATGTCGGCGCGTAAACCTGTTCTGCTATATTTCTACCCCGCCCAGTCTTCCTTCGTGGTAAAAGACCTGCGGCTGATGGAGCGGGAATATGAGGTACGGCACCAGGGATTTCTTCCCGCTAAAAAATGGCAGACGCCGCTGGTCTGGTTGGGACAGGTATTATTCCTGCTACGCCACATCTGGCAAGTTGAAAAACTGGTCTGCATGTTTGCCGGGTACCATTCCTTTTTTCCAGCCCTTTTCGGGAAAATAGCCCGCAAACCGTGCCTGATTGTAGCCGGTGGCACCGATTGCGTTGCCTTTCCCAGCATTGGCTACGGAGTTTTCGCCAATCCGCTGCTGGGCCGTTTCGCCCGCTGGTCGTACCAATTGGCGGCCCACATCGCGCCCGTGCACGAGAAACTGGTGTGGCAGGACTATACGTACCAGCCTAATGATTTCCCGCACCAGGGCTTCCGTTTCCATTGCCCCGAATTGAAAACGCCGCATACTGTGGTGTACAATGGGTATGATGCTGCGTTCTGGCAGAAAGACTCAACCGTAATACGGCAATCCAACTCTTTCCTGACGGTTTGCGCCGGTCTGAACATGCGCTTCACCCAACGGCTAAAAGGAGTGGATTTGATTTTGGAACTAGCTGCCAGGTTGCCCCAAGCCACCTTCACCATTGTAGGCGCTCCGACTGGGTTCAGATTCCCGAACCAACCCGCCAACGTGGTATTGCTTCCTAAAATGTCCTTGGCCGAGTTGAAGGCCATTTACAGCGCCCACACGTTCTACCTGCAACTCTCCATGTCAGAAGGGTTTCCGAATGCCTTGAGTGAAAGCATGCTTTGTGAGTGTGTGCCAGTGGTGAGCAACGTAGGAGCCATGCCAAATTTGATAGAAGACAGTGGTTTCGTGTTGCCGCACCGGAATGTGGCAGAATTGGAACAAGTCTTGAAAGAAGCGTTAGCCGCCAAAGATACCGTAGAACTTGGCCGTAAAGCCCGCACTGTCATCGCCCAACAATATCCTGAGAGTAGGAGAGAGCGGGAGTTGATGAGCCTGCTGAAAAGCTTGTAAAATGGCCTGCTTTAGAATCTCGCTCGCCTCTGGCGAGTGTGAGTTACGTTCGGCCTCTGGCCGCTATTTTCACCTAATCGGACATTTTAGCGGCGGGACGCCGCAGGTAGCTCACACTCGCCAGAGGCGAGCGAGTGAAAGGTTAAAATACAACTACAGCCATTTCACTTCTCCCAAGCCAAACCTTACCAGCGTTTTCCGGATCCCGTTGTTCAATTCAGGCGATACTTTAAATCCAACCATCAATCCCATATACACTCCGGAAATGAGGGCAGACCGAACGGCGATGTCCAGCAGCAGAGGCAACTGGGGCAAAAGCCAGGAGGCACCGTAGGCCAAACCGGAGATGACCACAATCAGCAGGGAATCCCAGCCAAAGGGCTGCATTTTGAAAAAGCGGGCCACAAACGCTACCCTGAAAAAGTTGTACAGCACATACACCATCATGGAGGCGAAGGCAGCGCCACTGATGCCGTAGGGAGGAATGAGCAGGTAATTGGTGTAGATGACCAGAATGACCATCAGGATATTGAAAAGCAAATCATAGCGGTACTTGTCTGAGGTGAGCAGAATCATGCCGTTGATGCCAGTGGCCAAGTCAAACAATCGGGCGAAGCCCATGAACAAAATCACGTAAACGCCTTCGCTGTAATCTTTGGGCATAAGCGCGAAAATGTTGTCCACATTGCACCAGATGCCCAGAAATAACAGAAATCCTACCACCATGTTCACGCGTGTCATGTTTTTGTAAAGCCTCGCCAGGGTGGTCATGTCTCCGGCTTTGAACAAATCAGCGACCTGCGGATACACAATCTTGTTGAGGCCGCGCGAGGGCACCAGAATGGCCGATGTGATGAAATAGGCGGTGGTGTAAAAAGCCACATCGTCCAGACCGTTGTAGGCGGCAATCATGGCCGAGTCGGTGAAGGTGATGACGGTGGTGGAGACGTTGCCCATGAACGCGAACAGGCCGTACTGCAGCACTTCTTTGAGGGGCACCACCTGGAACATGTTTTTGCCCGGTTTCACGAAAAATTGCCGCAACCAGAGCAAGTAAATTATAGAGACGAAGGCGGTACACGAGTTGGCCCCAATGAAGATAATTACGAACCACTGAAAATCTACCCAGCCCCAAGCATAGGCGAACACCGTCCCCAAGGTTAGCACCCGCACCATGAAATCCTGCAAGAAGCTCTGCACCACCGTTTTGTAGAGCGACCGCAAGTAGGCATCCAGCAGCATGAATAGCAGCGTGAAAAAGCTGAGCGGAATAATGTAATAGTAATACTCCACCGCCATGGGCGACTGCTTTCCGAAATACCCCACCACGGTAGGTTGGAGCAGCAGGAAAAGTCCCGTCACCACCACAAACCCTGCTAGCGGAATGAGCAGCATGAGAAACAGGAAGCCGTTGTGTTTTTTGTCTTTATCCCGGAAGTACGGGAAATACTTCAGGCTGATATTGGTAAACCCCAGCGCCGCAAACTGCGCGTAAATGGGCGACACCTGCAACAGAAACCGCGTGAGGCCCACTTGGTCGGGCTCTAGCATGTTGGGGAAAAGCAGCACCGTATTCACGTACCCAATGATCATTCCGGCGTAGGAAATGATGGTGTTCAGAAAACCCTGCTTGCGTAATACACTCATGAAAAGGGAAGGCGTCGTTTTGGGCAAGTTCTCCAGAAAAAAGCGGGAAAACGGCATGCGGCACCTGCAAAAGTACAGCTTCTGGCACGGCTTGCAAACCGGTTTAAAACCGAATGTTAAGATGAACCTTAATGCGCTTCCTGAGCGGTAATGGTTTGATGCGCCGTCAGGAAGGCCGTATTCTGGCTCTGTACGTAACGGGTAATCTGCCGGAACAACTCTAACCCGCCCGCCAAACCATAGGGAGTGAAATTCTCATTATGCCACAAAAGCGTGAAAACACCCCGGAAACGGATAATCTCGTTCAGCATGGGCATAAGGGCAGGCATGACCTCAGCCGGAGCTAGTTGCAGATAGTTGGGGTGATTCAGAGTAATGTCCATCAGGTTCAACGGTAGTTCCCAGGTCTGCGTCATCCTGTTGTTCTTGAAGTCAAACAACCGGAACGGATGGCAATAGCTGTTCCTGAACCCGAAGTGCTCGGGAAAACCCAGGCTGCTGTCATACTTGAACTCTAGTTTTTCCAGAAGGGCCGGAGAATGGGCCGGATCATACCGGAGGTAGTGAAAACGGTTTCCCTGTACGGGCGTGAGGAATTTGGCTTTCTCGCATTGTAATTGATGGGCGTTGATGCCGCTGCCGTGACTTCCGTGAATGGCTATTTCGTGGCCGTTTTCACTTAATTGCCTGATTTCTGACTGAAGCCTGGGCGAGAGAACATCATAATCAGCGTTAGGGTGCCCCTGAAATTTGGCGTGTTCCGGCAAGAAGAAGAAGGTGGCGGGGGCGTTGTGTTTCTGTAGTTCCTGTTGCACCTGCGCGAAATTGAACCAGGCATCTGAGCCTTTCGCCTTCTGCCAAGCCAGTTGGAGAAAACGGCCGAGGTTTCCTTTCTGCAACGCAGGTTTTCCGGCTACTTTCCAGGCGCTCTGGCAATAATCAATGTCATGGGTAAGGCACGTGGCAAAAGGCTTTCCGTTCCAATCTCTTAGTTCTACTTTTTGCCCGTAGGCCAGTTCCACCGCTGCTTTCAGAATCTCGAAAAAATTATTCACCACCGGCTTCGTCACGGAGCCATGTTTGGCTTGGAGGGAAGCCGCAAACGGATAGCGGCCAAACTGATCGCGTACGGTACTGTGGTATTCTTGCCAGCCGCTTAGAAAGAAAAAAGATGCGGCAATCAAATCTTCCTGCACCACTACGTTTCCCTGGGCATCTCTGGTAAACCAATTCGTTTCTGGAAAAGAAGTAAAAAGCACAGGGATGGAAGTTCCTTGCCACTCTTTCCAGAAGATTTGCTCTGGTTGTGGCTGTTCCTGGGCAAAGAAGTTAGAAGTTGTTTTCGTGACCTGCACGCGACTACGACCGTCTAGTCCATAGCTCATTTCCAGCGGCTCCGGCAATTGGTAGACCTGCTTGAAATGGAAGAGCACGTAGTCAAAGAGGGTTTGCACAGGCATTAGGATTCGTAGGGGCAATCCTTGTGGTTGCCCTGTGTGTGCATGATAATAAAAATGCGTGAAGGGCAACCATAAGGGATTGCCCCTACAATCGTCTAAACTTTACAAAATTATTCCAAAATCAACTTCGCTAATTGCTCAGTGAGGGAGCGGCGGGAGTATTGGGTGTAGTTGATGATGGGCAGATCCAGGTTAGGGTTGATTTTCCAGGTTTTGCTTAGTTGCATGAGGTAATCTACCATGAGGTCATAGCCGGAATAATGGAACACGCGGCCCGCGCCGCATTCGTCCAGAATCTTATCCACGTCGCCGTGCAGAGGTCCGATGCAGATGATGGGTTTGTTGGCGGCCAGGTACTCAAACAGTTTGCCGGTCAGAATCCCGAAGTTATTCTCCACGTCTGGAATGGCCATGAATAGCACTGTGCTGGCCATGAGGTACTTGATGGATTCCTCGTGCGGCACGTAGTCAATGTACTCGGTGATCAAAGGCAAACCCGCTTCTTCAATCTGCTTCCTGATTTCTGCCGAAACTTTGCCCACAAACCGAAGGCGGTAGCGCATGAGTGGGTTTTTGGTCATGACTTCACAGAGGGCCTGAAAGAAACCAATCACGTTGTAGGCCTCAGTAAGCGTACCGGTATAGGTGATGACAAACTCTTGGGTAGAAGGCGTGGACGGATGCACAAAATCAGCTTCATCATACCCGTTGGGAATCACGTGGATTTTCTTCGGGTTGATAGTGGTGGACTTGTTGAGAAACAACCGTTTCATGTCTTCTGAAACCACCACCACGGCATCAGCGTGTTCCAGTACGTCGCGTTCGTATTTGGCGTCTAGCCGTTGGGCCAGGGCGGTGTGGTTCAGGTCGGCGTAATAATAGATGTCCGTCCAGGGATCGCGCATGTCGGCAATCCACCGCAAACCGTATTGCTTTTTCAGCTTGAGCCCAATCAATTGCGTGGAGTGCGGCGGACTGGAAGTGACTATGGCCTTTATTGGCTGCTCCTTCAGTACTTTCTGGGCGGCGGAAAAAGCGTAGCGGTTCCAGCCTACGCGCGGGTCTGGGATGAACAGGTTGCCGCGCAGAAACTTGAACAACTTCTGCTTCCAGGTTTCCTGCCCCGTGTTGGCAAAGCCCCCAAAAGGAATGTCTTTCTTGCCAGTGATTTTCTTGTAGAACTCAAAAGGCTCTCTCGTCGCCGTCCGGATGACCTGTACGCCAGAAGGCACCTCGGCCAGTAGGGAAGGGTCCAGCACGGGATAGGAGGCTTGCTGCGCATCAACGGTGATCACGGTAGGTGTCACGCCAAACTCGGGCAGATGCTTCACAAACTTGAGGCACCGTTGCACTCCGGCCCCACCCGAAGGCGGCCAGTAGTAGGTGATCAATAAAGCAGGCTGGGGAGTAGGAGTGACAGTTGATTTCAAGGGCTTCTTATCTTCAGGTAATTGAATTCAATGAACGAACGTAATCCCATTTTAGGTTGTTTTACCTAAAACAAAGCAAAAACAGCGAACGCCCGCCCAGTGTATAGTCAAGTCCGAATATACGTACCTGCGGCTAAAAGATGGTGAACTTCCGTAAATTCTGCTTATTTTTGTCTTTGTCACTCACTGAAATTTAATTCACTCAGTCATATACCACACATGTTTGAGAATTTAAGTACCAAGCTGGATCGCGCCTTTAAAACCCTGAAGGGCCAGGGCAGCATCACCGAAATCAACGTTGCCCAGACCATCAAAGAAGTACGTCGCGCCCTGGTAGACGCTGACGTAAACTACAAGGTGGCCAAAACCGTGACCGATAAAATCAAGGACGAGGCCATGGGTCGCGACGTTCTGATTGCCGTGTCGCCGGGCCAGTTAATGGTGAAGATCGTGCACGAAGAACTCACTGAGTTGATGGGTGGCGAGAAGAAAGACATTAACATCAACGGTTCGCCCGCCATCGTTTTGATTGCCGGTCTGCAAGGTTCCGGTAAAACCACTTTCACCGGTAAACTGGCCAATTTCCTGAAAAGACAAGGAAAAGGCGTTCTGGTGGCTGCCTGTGACGTGTACCGTCCCGCCGCTATTGATCAGTTGAACGTGTTAGCCGAGCAAGTAGGGGTGGAGTTCTACGCCGAGCGCGAATCCAAAGACCCGGTTTCCATTGCCCGCAATGCCGTGGAGCACGCCAAGCGTACCGGCAAGAAAGTAGTCATCATTGACACCGCTGGTCGTTTGGCCGTGGATGAGGCGATGATGCAAGAGATCTACAACATCAAGGAGGCTATCAGGCCAACTGAGACCTTGTTTGTGGTAGACTCCATGACAGGTCAGGATGCCGTGAACACCGCCAAGACTTTCAACGAGCGCATCAACTTTGATGGCGTAGTGTTGACCAAATTGGATGGTGACTCTAGAGGTGGAGCCGCTCTTTCCATCAGAGCCGTGGTAGAGAAACCTATCAAGTTTATCTCCACCGGTGAGAAAATGGAAGCCCTGGACCTGTTCTATCCGGATCGGATGGCTCAGCGTATTCTGGGTATGGGTGACGTAATCTCCCTAGTAGAGCGCGCCCAGCAAACCTTTGACGAGGAGGAAGCCAAGCGTATCAACAAAAACATCCGCAAGAACCAGTTCAACTTTGACGACTTCCTGTCACAGCTGGAGCAAATCAAGCGGATGGGGGATATCAAAGACCTGGTGGGCATGATCCCGGGCGTAAGCAAAATGCTGAAAGACGTGGAGATTGACGAAAGCGCCTTCAAACCAATTGAGGCTATCATCAAATCCATGACCAAAGAAGAGCGCCAGAACCCCGATATGATCAGCGGCAGCCGCCGGAACCGTATCGCCAAAGGTTCAGGCACCACCATCCAGCAAGTAAACAACCTCATGAAGCAGTTCAACGACATGCGTAAGATGATGCGCAGTATGAACAAGATGGCCGGTACCAAGGGCGGTCTGGCCAAGCTGGGCAACATGATGGGACGCCGGTAGTTTAATTGTCAGTTGTTAGAATACTCTAACGGCAGTACTTATAAAAAGACCCGCACCTTTTGGTACGGGTCTTTTGTTTTGGGGCAGTTTCAAGAAAAGCGGCCGCAAACGCGAAAACTTACTTTATGGCGCGAGACTCCAGTCTCGTGCCTCAGGATGAAGCGAGTCTCCAGACTCGCCGGGAACCACCAGCAGTAGAAGGCATAGCATCAGTTTCTTTCTCTAACTCAACTTCGGAAGGGTACCTCTGTCTGGATTGTTGGTGAGAACACCAACAATGGCAGCTGGGTTGTCAAGTCTTGTGCTTAACTAAACAGGTTCAATTATAAGTTTTCTATTCTAGGTTTCTACTTCCAAGTTCTCAATTCCAAATTGTCATCCCGAAAGTAACTTGTGGGCGAACTAGACAGGCCTCTACAAATCTCAGAAACAACACGTCTTAGAACTGCTGATGCCGCATTCCTATAAAATGGCTTATCTTTCTGTACACTATCCAAAGGCTTACTTGTTTCCTTACTTCCTATGAAAGTGAACGCATTTTCCTGGTTACTTCCCTCTGTGAAAAACTCTATCACTTCGTTAGCCTTGGCGGCGGTGTGTAGTACGGGCTTAGGATTGTTCTCCTGTACTCCAAAAGGAAGCAATTCCATGCCAACTAGCCAAAGGGAAGGAATCGCCAAGGGTGCGTTCGCCACTAAGAAATACCGGAACCTGTTCCAGGAGAACGGACATTCAGCACAGGAAATTAAGGCGAAACTGGAGAAAGGGTACCAGCAGTTGTTTCACGGCGACTCAGCTTCGCAGGCGATTTACTTTGCCTCGGGGAAGAACGAGCGGGGGCCGCTGGCCTACATCTATGATGTTTACAACAAGGATGTGCGCAGCGAAGGCATGTCTTACGGGATGATGATTGCCGTGCAGATGAACCAGAAAGCCGAGTTTGACGCCCTCTGGAATTACGCAATCACGCACATGTACGTAGACACGCCCGGCCACCCATCTGAAGGATATTTTGCCTGGTCTACCAAGCCAGACGGCACGCGCAACTCAGAAGGCCCTGCCCCAGATGGAGAAGAATACTTTGTAACGGCCTTGTACTTTGCCTCGGGCCGCTGGGGCAATGGCATCTATCACTATCGGCAGTGGGCCGATAAAATACTTTCCACCATGCGCCACCACCCTGAGGTGTCTGGCCAAACCAAGTTCGGTCCGCAGGTAAGTGGCCCTATGGTGAACGAAGAACACAAGATGATTCTCTTCGTGCCCACCAACCAAGCCCGAAAATTCACCGACCCATCGTACCACTTACCCGCTTTCTATGAACTTTGGGCTCTGTGGGGACCGGAGCAGGACCGTTCCTTCTGGAAATCCGCCGCCGACACCAGCCGCCATTTCTTCCAGAAAACCACCCATCCGGTCACTGGCCTAGCCCCTGATTATGCTCATTTTGACGGCAAACCCGTGACCACGCCGTTCAACCCCAACTCGCACCTGTTTGCCTATGATTCGTGGCGCACGGCTATGAATTGGAGCGTAGACTGGGCCTGGTGGCAGAAAGACCCGCGCGAACCGGAGCTGAGTAACAAAATCCAGACCTTCTTCGCATCTGAAGGGCTAAACACCTACGGCAACATCTACAGCCTTGACGGGAAGAAAGTAGGTGCCAGCCACGCCCCAGGCTTAGTCTCCACCAACGCCGTGGTAAGTCTGGCTGCCACTCACCCGGTCGCCAAAGAATTTGTAGAGGCGCTCTGGCAGTTGCCGGTGCCGCACACCGTAGGCGACCGCTACTACGGCGGCTTGCTGTACCTCATGAGCCTGCTCCATTGCAGCGGCGAATTCAAAATCTATGCGCCCCGTTAGTGCTCCGTTTAAGGGCTGTTTTCTGCTAAAAGAGCTTAAAACGCTAGTGCTGGTGTTCCGGTGCCTCATACTTATTCGTAAACTGTAGTTGTCGCACGTCGCCTTTCTCCCAGGCGTTGGCGCCTTCCACCACCTGGGGCATGGGAATGTCTTCGCGCTGTTTCCGTTTTTCTGCCGTGGACACGTTGAAGCGTTTGTCCCGGTCGGCTAGCATCTGTTGGTTCAGTTGGCCGTCTTTGGTGAAGCCCATCATGAGCATGGGGCTGCCCAGCGGAAGCTCCAGGTCCCGGTCGGTGTGCCAGGTGTGGAAAATTTTGCCGTAGGTGCTCACCAGTTTCTCCATGAGTTCATGCTCGGCCACGGCCGGTATGCCAGGGGCAATCAGTTCCCCCGATTTGACTTCGTAGTGGTGGCTGTGCCAGAGTTTCCGTTCTTCCAGCGGTAGCGTTTTGAAGAGTTTCTCGGAGATGATGTATTCCACGCCCATCAGTTTGGCGTTCTCACCGTTACCGTCATACATGAGGGCCTGGTGCAGGTCTTCGTTCAGTTGCGTCACGTAATGGTGGGCTTCCATCTGGCCTTGCAGGTTGCCGTTGTAGAAGTGGAAACCGTTGAGGTAGGCGTCTATTTTGGAAAGCGGGGTTTTCTTTTGCAGCACATCGGCCCCGGCTTCCAGCACTTTGGTTTTCGTTGTTTTATCGCTACCGGGGGCGGTCACGTTGGAGTCTGTGTTGTTGCCGCCGCAGCTGAAAAACAGGAGGGATGCGAAGACGCTGAGGTAAGTAGTGAGGTTCTTTTCCATAGGGTGGGGCTTTGGTTGAGCTTTTTACTACGGAGGAAGTTTTTCTATGGCTGGGTTGGTTTTGTGGTTCTTTTTTGGAAATAGGGTAAAAGGGATGGCGTGGTGCATGCAGTTTGCTGTTCCCTTGGCTTGTCTGCTTTTTTCGTGAGTGCAGGTGCTGTGTTGTATCATTTTTGGCGGTATGCGCTCACGGCCGCGAGGCCCCGTCTTTCCCTCGCGCACTGCCCTTTCGGCCTGCCTTGTCCTTTGCGCTTAGTCTTGCCTTTCCACGCCCAAAAGCGAGGCGCGCTCGGGGAAGACTGGAACAGGAGAAAGTAGCGTGATACAATGGTAGAACTCTCATTTACTATGGCGCGGAAGTTACTTCCGTGACTTTCAATATAGATTCAATAAGTCCTGGAAGTAACTTCCGCGCCATGAAAAGTATTTTCCTGCTAAAACTTTATTCCTCTTCTCGGGATGCTCCTTCAGAGGGGACTAGCAGCAATGCGTGATGTCGCTGCTGGCGCAACGAGGGTAGTCTGGAGACTACCCATCATCAATAGGCGCGAGTTTACAACTTGCGCCAGTGTTAACCAACAACTAACAACTAACAACTAAAGACTAGTACTCCGTTTTGCCTTCGTGTTTTTCCCATTCCTTAAAGCCTTCCAAGGCTTCATGTGGGAGGAGTTGTTCCATGGTGAGGGAGCGGGAGTGGAGGGGGAGTTCCAGTTCTTCGTAGATGAAGGCGTCGTCAAACCCGATGGCGGCGGCGTCTGCTTTGGTGTTGCCATAGTACACTTTGTCGGGGCGGGCCCAGTAGATGGCTCCCAGGCACATGGGGCAGGGTTCGCAGCTGGTGTAGAGTTCGCAGCCGGTGAGCTGGAAGGTGCCTAAAACCTGGCAAGCTTTCCGGATGGCGTCTACTTCGGCATGGGCCGTGGGGTCATTGCTGGAAGTCACGTTGTTGAAGCCCCGGGCAATGATTTCTCCGTTCTTCACCACCACGGCGCCAAAGGGTCCCCCTTTGCCTTCTTTCATTTTCTCAATGGAAAGCCGGATGGCTTCGCGCATGAAGTTTTCTTTGGAGTTTGAATCAGCCATGGGTAAATGAATTTAATTTCAAAATAGCACCGGAAAACGGCAAAAGGGCTGCAAAGATAAGAAACAGAAGTTAAGAAAGAAGCCGCTGCATCTGTCTTCTATGGTGCTCATGGTGCTCCAGCATAAACCGCAGGGTTTGAGGCAAGGTGAGCATTCCGGCCCGCGGATGGAAGAAGATTTCTTTGTTTACCTGTGCTTCTGGAAAAGTGGTAAGAAACGCCTGGAGCCGCATCCTGATGTCCTGCCATTGGTCAATAACCTGGGACACCTGCACCTGTTCCGGCACCTCCCGTACGGCGGGCGGCGCTTTGAATTTGATGGGGAGTTTGAGGGCCAGATTCAATAAAACAGACCTAAAACGGGTTTTCCAACGAACCGGCTTCAACACTTTCCCGCTGGCCATTTTCTTTTCCAACGCTTCCACCACTTGTCTGTCTACCTGCGTGAGGTGGTACAGCAACTGGGCTGCCGACCATTGCGCTGGGCCGGGTTGCTGATGCTGCACAGCGGGAGGGGCGTTGTTAACCCAGGAACTGAATTCGACCCGCTGTTTTTCCAGCTGCTGAGAAAGAGATTGAAGTTGCGTGTTCATAGCGGCGGTGGCTTTTAGCTGAATATATGAACAGTAACCCAAACATTCACCTTAAAACACGGCTTGGATATCTTATACCAATTTTCCCTGCAAGTTCTCTAGTTCTTGTTTCAACTGTTCAATGGAACGGTGAACCAGCGTGACCAACTGCTCCACCAACTCCGGTAACTGATGGAGCTGGGTGCGGTTCAAGGCAGAGTGTTCAATGGTGTTGTTTAAGTCCTCTAGCTGCTGAATGCCCACCAAAGCGATGGAAGGCCGAATTTTATGGGCAATGGTGCGGGCCTCAGCCCAATTGGAAAACGATACTGCCCTGGCCAGTTCCTGCACCAAACGCGGCGTCTGTTCAATAAAAAGCCGAAGAATGTCGCGCATGAACTCGGTGTTCCCGTTCGCGAAGCTTTCCAGGTAGGAAAGGTCTATTTCTACCTCACTAGGCTGGGAAGCAGGGGCAGGGGAAAGTTCTGCCTGAGCTCGGTTTTGTAGCAAAGTGGCAATTTCCTGAAGCAGTTCCTCTTCTTTAAAAGGTTTGGAGATGTAGGAATTGGCGCCGGAAGCCAGACATCTATTGAATTCGCCCTGCGAAGCATGCGCCGTTAAGGCAATGATAGGAATATCTTTCTGCGCGGGCATGTGCTCGCGAATGTGCTGCATGGCCTCATAGCCGTCTACCTCGGGCATCTGCATGTCCATTAAAACAAGGTCGAAGGTTTCCAGGGCAAGCAAGTCCAGGGCTTCTTTCCCGTCATTGACCATGGTAACTTCCACCTCCTGGTCACGCAGTACTTTGTAGACCAGCATCTGGTTCACCAGATTGTCTTCGGCCAGCAAGATGCGGGCATTTCGGAGGATTTGATGCGATTGGTGGGCGGGCGGAAGAACGGGAAAGTTCTGCTCCTCTTTCTGCTCTACTTTCTGGAAAGGAAGCACAAAACGAAAAGTACTGCCGCTGTTCACTTTGCTTTCCACGGAGATGTGGCCTCCCTGGGCTTCAATCAGTTCTTTGGCAATGGAAAGGCCCAGCCCGGTACCCCCAAATTTGCGGGTAGTGTCATTGCTGCCTTGGGTGAATTTCTCGAAGATGGTTTCCAGTTTCTCCTCCGGAATACCAATGCCGGTATCTTGCACGGTGAATTCAAGCTGCAGGCGGTTTCCTTCCTGGGCAATCACCTCCACGTTAAGCCGTACGGTGCCTTGCTGGGTGAATTTGATGGCATTTCCCAGCAGGTTGTTCAGAATCTGGCTCAGCCGGAACGGATCACCCTCCACCAAAGACGGAATGTCATGGTCCATGAGCAGCTTCAAGGTGTTTTGTCGCTCCCGGGCCCTTATCTCCAGCACATCCAACAATTGTTTGATTAACTGCTGTACGTTGAAGGGAATGATCTCAAACGTGATCTTACCGGCCTCAATCTTAGAGAAATCAAGCAGGTCATTGATGATCACCATTAAATTATTGGCCGAGGTATGGATGCCTTGCAGGTATTCTTTCTGTTCTTCGTTTAAGGGAGTTTTTGCTAAAACTTCGGTTAAACCCAGAATACCGTTCATGGGCGTTCTGATCTCGTGGCTCATGTTGGCCAGAAACTGCTCTTTCACCTGCGCCATGCTCAGGGCTTCGTCTTTAGCCCTTTTCAGTTCTTCCTCAATCTGGATGCGCTCAGAGATATTGTAGCAAACCCCAATAATGCCGGTTATTTCCTGGGTGGCGCTTCTTAAAGGAAGAAACAGGCAATCAAACCAGACCCCCCAGATGTTGACGGTACAGGTAGATTTATGCCCTTTTAAGGTGCGCCGGGCGCACTTAAGCACCACGGGATAGTCTCTGTACACATCAAATAAGGAAAGCCCCACTGATTCATGTTCTTCTTTGCCAATGAGGTAAATCCCTTTCCCGCGGGCCATGGTGAAGACGCCGTCCTGGTCAGTGGCCCAGAGAATGATGGGAGCCCCGTTGATAACGGTTTCCAGTTGTTTCTGAGTGTTGGCCAGCTGTTCCTGGGCCTGTAAGCGCTCCTGCTCTATTCTGTGCAGCCTGATAGCCGACCTGATACTTTTGGAGATACCTTCCGGCGTGAGCAGCGTTTTGGGCAGGTAGTCTGACGCTCCCGTTTTAATGGCTTCCACGGCAATGCGTTCATCGCCCTGGGAGGTGACAATCTGCACCGGAGTGGTAATGCCCCTTTCCCTTATCTTCTGCAGCAGTTCCAGACCGTTCATGTCTGGCAGCATGAAGTCAATGAAAATGAAGTCAAAGACTTCCTGCTGCAATATCTTCAACGCGTCTGTACCCAGGGCGGCCGTTTCAATGGAGGCATTTAAGCGAGCCGTTCGTAAGGACCGTTGAATGATCATACGGTCTACTTCATCGTCATCCACAATGAGAAGCCTGACCGAAGACCCAGAAAGGGGGAAATTAGTTTGGGAGCTCAATTAAATTCCAGAAAGTATTAAGGGTGGAAATGATATCTACGAAAGATGAGTACTGAAATGGTTTCACAATAAAGCCCGCCACATGCAGATCATAGGCCTGCAGCAGGTCACGCTGGGTGCCTTGGCCGGTAAGCACGAACACACTACAGGCTTTCAGCAAGGGATCTTTCCTAAGTTCGGCCAGAAAAGCAAGTCCGCCCATCTCTGGTAAGTCCAGGTCCAGGAGTATGATGCGGGGAATGGGGTTTAACGCCGGTATGTTCCTCCCTTTCAGCATATCTAAAGCCACTTTGCCGTTACGGGCCACATGCACGGGGTTGTCTATGCCCTGCGAATGAAAGGCACGTTTGGTAGAGGCGACATCCTGCGGATCATCCTCCACCAACAGAATATGGGCTTGCTGATTTTTCAATTTAATATTTGATTTAAGTTTTTATAGAATATATGTATATAGCAGGGGAGGTGTAAAAATAGGAATTTTCAGGTTTAAATCAGGGCCGGACGCACAATTTCCAGTATTTATCTAATGTAGCTACAGAGGTCAGGAATTTTTCAAAAGACAAAGGCTTCAAAATATACCCTGCCACATTGAGGTTATAGGCATTAATCTTGTCACTGTCTTCGTTGGAAGTGGTCATCACAAACACGCTGATGCGGCTTAAGGCCGGGTCATTCCTGAGTTCCTGTAAAAACTCAATGCCGTTCATCTTAGGCATGTTAATGTCCAGAATAATAATGGGCGGCATGGGAATAGTGCCGGATCTAAGCAGTTCCAGCGCTTCCAACCCATTATGGGCTATCAGCAGCGGATTGGTGATGTGGTTTTTTTTGAAGGCACGCTGCACATTCATGATGTCTACCTCGTCGTCTTCTACCAGTAGAATAGTAACTTCTCTTTCTTCCATGTTGTTGAAATGAACTTCTTGTACGTGTAAATAGTAAGGGGGGCTATACTGTTTTAGGCCAGGAAAACAGGAATTCAGTTCCTTGCCCCACGGTAGATTGTACGGTAATGGAACCGCCCACGTACTGCACAATCTTACGGGTTATGGCCAACCCAACTCCCAGGGTTTCTTTCTGATCCGTAGGGTGTACGGTGAAAAAGATATTGAACACCTTGGGCTGTACTTCCGGGGGAATGCCTGTTCCGTTGTCTTTCACCTTAAACAAAAATGCCTCTTCCTGTTCCTGGGCTTCAATCCAGATTTCGGGGATTTCCTGATCATTGAAGGTAACCGCATTCTGGAGCAACTGTTGAAACACGGCCTCCAGTTTCTTTGCGTAGGTAGTGAATGTAGGTAAGTTGGAGGTATGGACTTGCAGCGGTTGGTTTTGCCCCAAAGCCCGCGTTAACCGCCGCACCATAGCCTCTACCTGAACTTCCTGTACCTCCAGGTCTTGCCGGGCTACCCTGGAATATTCCAGCAGCCCATTGATCTTACCTTCCATGCGCTGTGTCCGGTTCTGGAGCAATTGCAGGTTGTTCTGAACGTCGGGGTCCAGGTTTTCGCCCAGGTCTTCCTCAATCCAGCTTGAAAGATTACTGATGGCCCGCAACGGGGCTTTCAAATCATGCGATACAATGTAGGCGAATTCCTCAAATTCCTTTTTGAGGGCGTCCAGTTGCTGTTCACAGTTCTGCTTAGGGTGCATCATGGTTGAGGGGAGTTGAGGGAAAGACTTGTCACCGGAACTTTGGGCCAGGTAAAGACAAACGTGGTGCCTAGCCCTCTCTCAGATTCAATCCAGATCTGGCCGCCTTTTTCTTCCACAATCTTTTTAACAATAGAAAGCCCCACGCCGGTACTTTCTTTTACATCGCGGGCTTCCATGGTTTGAAAAATCCCGAATACTTTGGTTTGGTATTCCTTCGGGATGCCTGGTCCGTCATCCTGCACTTCAAACTGATAAAAGTCTGGCAGAGCTTTAGACCTTATCTCAATAGTACCCTCTTGGGTGTGGTGGTACTTGAACGCATTACTGAGCAGATTTGACATAATCTGATAGAAAAGGGTGCGTTCGCCGGTGATGGTAGGCAAGGTAGCCGGAGTCTGGATGCGGAACGTGGCAGGCGGCGACAGATTCTCCAGTACTTCTTTCACTACCTCTTGGGCCGAGAAATTGGTGGAGGGCAACACCTGCCGGCCTACTTTGGAATACGCTAAAATTCCGTTGATCAGGTTTTCCATTCTATGCACCCGGCTCCGCAAAATAGACAGGTTCTTCTTTATGTCTGGATCATCGGTGACCAGATCCTCGGCAATCCACTCGGCCAGATTGTTGATGGCTCGAAGGGGAGCCTTCAGGTCATGGGAAACCACGTAAGCAAATTGGTCTAGTTCGTTATTGGTTTTGGTAAGATGGTTGAAACTGTTTTGCAGTTGCCGGGCCATCATGTTCAGGGAGTTGGTGAGGCTGCTGATCTCGTCATTCCGCTTGTCTTTCAGGGTAACGCTGTAATCTCCCTGGGCAATGCTGTGCGCCAGGTTATTCATGCGCCGGAACCGTCTTTTAATGGTGCCACCCAGTAAATACGCCATAAAGCTTCCTATCAACACAGAGACAAACGTGAGCCCGACGGCAATTTCATTTGTCCTGAGAAGGGACGCATTTAGCTCTTCCAGCCGGTCTTCTTTAATGCGTTCCTCCTCTTTCTTAATCAAGGCAAAGCGCTCGCGTGCTTTGTCCATGATGTTTTTACCCGTGCCTTGCTGTGTGGAAGAGGTGAACAGAGAATCATACCGTGCCTTATCCTGCGTGCTAACGTAAACATTGGCTTTGCTTCTGAGCAAGGGTAGGGAAAACGTACTTAACCACTCGCGGGCATCTTTCCGGAGGAGCTGTACGTGCTTGTTTTGTGCCGGGTACGTTTGGGTCAGAGAATCCAGGTGATTGATGCTGCGTTCAAATTCGGCCTGTCCTTTCAAATACGGTTCCAGGAAGGGTTTCTGGCCGGTAAGTAAATAGCCCCGCAAACCCGTTTCCAGATCTATGAGCAACTTCTGCGCGCGTTCGGCCTCCCTGATAATGCTGGAAGTGTACAAGACATCTTCAATACTTTTCTTAACCTTTCGGGTTTGTTGGATATATCCCATAGTGACAATGCAGAACATGGCCAGGATCAACCCAATAACGGTATAAATGGTAGAGATTAGTTTCATGGATTTTTCCTCTGCATGAAGAGGACAAGGGAGATAACGTAAGGCTTAAAGATAAGGGTTTTTGGCGTATCTGCGTTCATTAGACACTTCTGTTTACGCGTATCTGGTCACTTGAAAGTAACATTAACCAATACATGTATATTGCTGAAAGCCGATTAAGTACTACTTCCTCTCAAAAGTAAGAAAAATTTTGCGTTGGATTATTTCTATTTCAGGTCTCTTTATGAAGATTTACAACCGCTGCCCAAATAATTCAGGAAATAGGAGCTTATGTGCAGTGCCTATAAGCTGGAAGTGCAATTGTTAGGCTAGGCTGCCCCAGAATTCGTATTTTTGTCTTTTTATAAACCACCGTATGCTAGTAGAGAAACCAGATCCCATGGGAGGTGCCATTATAGCCTATTGGGAAGGAAACAAAGAAGCCACCATCACGGTGTATTCAGACCAGATGGAAGCCGATGAATTACCGGCCGCCTACTTGTTCAGGACTTTCTCAGAAATGCCGGAACGGGAGCAGTTTGCCCTCTCTGCCGCCCGTGGCCGGATTCTGGACGTTGGTGCTGGAGCCGGTTCCCATGCGCTGGCTTTGCAGGAAAAAGGCCTGGAAGTGACGGCACTGGAAATATCGCCCAGAGCCGTTGACGTGCAGAAAGCCCGAGGCGTCAAAAGCACATTATCCGGCGATTTCTTCACCCTTCCGCCTTCACAGCATGATACGCTGTTGCTGCTCATGAACGGCATCGGGTTGGCCGGAACCTTAGACGGATTGCCCCAGTTCCTGGCCACCTGCAAAAACTGGCTCGCCCCCGGCGGACAGATCCTGCTGGAATCTTCAGATATTTTGTACCTCTATGAGGAAGAAGACGGTTCTGTGTTGCTGGATTTGAACGGCGCCTACTACGGCGAACTTACCTACATGATGGAGTTTGAACAGGAAAGAAGCGAACCGTTTCCGTGGCTTTTCATTGATTTTGATCTGCTCCAGCAGTACGCTGAAGAAGCTGGATTTGATGCTGAATTGCTCTTGAAGGAAGAAGATGATCATTATATTGCCCGCCTTACTTTAGCTTGATCTATCTCTGCTGGGCAGTGGCTTCTTCTGTGGTGTTGTTTGTGCTCGCCTTTTGCCTGTTGCTGGCGTGGCGGGTGGTTGATGCGGTGTCCTTATGCTTTGTTATTGCATCTTTTCCCTCCGTGCGCTGACGGCCGCGAGGCCCCGTCTTCCCTCTCGCACTGCCCTTTCTGCCTGAGAAGCCTTTTGCGCTTAGTTTTGCCTTTCTATGGCAAAAAGCGAGGCGCGCTCGGGAAAGACTGGAAAGGGGAAAGTAGTAGAAGACGTTATCAGGTATCGTAGAGACCAGGCACTGCCTTGTCTCTAGTACGCGTTGCCATCTTTTTAGAGAAAATATTCTCTCTAAAGCAGAGACTCCCCCTTTGAAGGGGGGAAGGGGGATGTTTACACACGCAGATCACACGCATTCCAACTAGAAAACATGGTTCAAGTCTGTGACTTGGACCTACCATGACCGGAAGTTTGCAAATCCGTGAGGCATGAACCTAAAACTCTGCAAGGATGATAACAGTGTCCCACTAACCTCTTCAAAGGCGCACAAGCCACAAATGAGGTAACCCAACGGGACGAGCAAAAAAAGGCAACGTTTCAAGGCTGTTTTCCAGAAAACAGCCTTGAAACGTTGCCTTTCGCTAGTAATGATCTTCTTTACTTAACCACTACGGAGTCTAGCAGAAACGTGTTGTCTGCCTGCCAGAAGCGGAATCTGTGAACGCCTGAGGTAGTGGTTCTGAACCGGAAGGTGAAAGGTACCAGTTTGGCAATGTCAGAACAGATGGCTTCCTGGTCGTCTGCCGGATAGGCAGCGAAAATCTGGATGTCTGTCTGTAAGGTAGATTTCACGGAATCTACGCGGGAAAATCGGCCGCAGCCGTTGGTGGGTCTGTAGAGTACTTTAAGCGTGATGGTAGTATCTATTTTCACCGGAATTCTGGGGAAACCGGCGGTTTCCTCGACGGCTACGGGCAATACCACTTCCTGCAATTCTGAGGTTTCGTTGCAGGCGGCCAGGGTTCCGGTGAACAAAACCGCCGCCGCCCCTAGGGCTCTGAAATATTTCTGATTCATTCTGTTTGGAGGCACTTTTTACGAAAACAGGCCTGAAACACCTGTAAAAGCAAGAGCCGACCATTTCTATAAAGGTCGGCTCCTGTGATTTATTGTGTGAAGGACTACGCTTTTGCGTAAGTTACTTCTTTTACGGCTTGAATTACGCGCTTCACGTTTGGCAGGGAAGCCTCAATCAAGGTTGGGGCGTAAGGCAACGGAACGTCGCGGGCGGTAACGCGTTTCACGGGGGCATCCAGGTAGTCGAACGCGTTGTGCTGTACGTGGAAAGCAATCTCAGAAGAGATAGAGGCTAGCGGCCAGGCTTCTTCCACCACTACCAGACGGTTGGTTTTCTTAACGGATTCAATGATGGCTTTGTAGTCAATAGGACGCACCGAACGTAGGTCAATCACCTCGGCGTCTACGCCGTCTTTGGCCAGTTCCTCAGCCGCCTGCAGCACCAGTTTCACCATCTTCCCGAAGGAAACAATGGTCACGTCTTTGCCCGGGCGTTTGATATCGGCTACGCCGATAGGAATGAGGTATTCTTCCTCTGGCACTTCGCCTTTGTCGCCGTACATCAACTCAGATTCCATGAAGATTACCGGGTCATTGTCACGGATGGCGGACTTCAACAGACCTTTAGCATCATAGGGGTTAGAAGGAACCACTACTTTCAAACCAGGAGTGTTGGCGTACCAGTTTTCAAAGTTCTGGGAGTGCTGCGAAGACAGCATACCGGCGTTACCGGTTGGGCCTCTGAACACCATAGGCGCAGAGTACTGCCCGCCGGACATAGACATGATTTTGGCGGCAGAGTTGATGACCTGGTCAATGGCAACTAAAGAGAAGTTGAAGGTCATGAACTCAATGATAGGCTTGAGGCCGTTCATGGCGGCACCTACGCCAATACCGGCAAAACCCAGCTCGGCAATAGGCGTGTCAATCACGCGCTCTGGCCCAAACTCGTCCAGCATGCCCTGGCTCACTTTGTAAGCACCATTGTACTCGGCAACTTCCTCGCCCATCAGGAACACCTTTGGGTCGCGGCGCATTTCTTCGCTCATTGCCTCACGCAATGCCTCTCTGAATTGTATGGTTCGCATAGTAAGATTTATCAACGTCTATCTAAAGGGTAAAATTAAGACATGCGCCACAAATAAAAAAACGGTTCTGTCTTGTGGGGCAAGTTACCTATTAGGATTCTCTTTCCGGCGCATTTTTCTGAAAACAGGCCTAAAATCAAGGCTACACTATTCTGTCCTACCTATTTACACGCATACCGTTCCCCTTTGAAGGGGGTAGGGGAATGATTACTCCTGCTGATGACAGCATTCTGAGAATCATTTTTTATCCGTCTATGGCGCGCCATAGTATTATCTTCTTAGAGTCTTTTTGTATTCAGTTAAGTAACTGCTTTGCCTCTTTTTCCGCCTTTGTCATCCCCTTACCCCCTTCAAATGGGATGAAATGCGTGCGAATGTAAAATTGACCCAAGCCTAAAACTTTTCCTTACGGCTTGAGTGCGCTCGCAAAGGAGGCAGATTTATGGTACTTTCTGAATTCCAGGTCATCTATGGCTTTGCCTGCCAGCGTGGGTTTGATTTTGATGGCGCGTTTTAAGTGCTGAGACATCATGTCTTCTTTCTGGCTACGGGCGGCAATGACGGCCATTAAATAGTGCGTGTTGGCATCTTGTGGATGTTCGGCCAGTAATTTTTCTCCTAACTCGGCGGCTCCTTCGTAGTTTTCTTTCAGGAAGTAGAGCAGGGTTAAATTGAATTGGGCGGCGTAGCCTTTTCCGGCGTAAGCCAGGCTGCGGACGGCATCATCGTACTGACCTACGCTCAATTCCAGGGCGGCTTTGTCTGAGAAAACCTGTTGCAGTACCGGTAGGGGACCGCCTTGCCGAATGGCGTAATCATAGCTTTGCAGGGCTTCCAGCGCGTCGCCGTGCTGGTGATGGGCTACCGCCAGGTTGTAGAACTGCTGGGCCTGAGGGTGACGGTGGGCGGCGTAGCGTAGGTTTAGAATGGCGCTTGCCAACAATGTCTGTTTCACCTTGGGCCGAAGTTCTTTCTGTGCCTGTTCAAAGAAAACCATGCCTAGGTTATTAAGGGCTTGCCAACTCATGTAGGTCTCCACGGCAGACTCGTAGATGCGTTTTTTCTCAGCGAGTAGCGGCGTAAGGGTGGCGGCGTACTGCATTTCCTCGGCGGTGAGAGCATCGGCGTTAGCCCGGTTCTCTACAATGCGCTTGGCCATGAGGTAAATCTCGTAGTCGCGGCGCAGGTTGGGCTGGTAGTCAATGGTGACCTGGGCGTAGCGCAACACGGGGTACACGTACATTTCCAGGTAGTCATAGGAGGGAAGGGCCTGCAATTTCTCTTCCTTCTCTGTGAAAGAACCGGGGCCGTTTACAATGTCCAGAATCTGCTGAATTTGCTCCTCGGGCAAAGCCGAGTTCTGGACGCGGCCCAGAAACGCCTGCCAGTTTTTTTGCAAGGTCTCAATGTTGAAATCAATGCTGGAAACGGTGTTGTTGTAGACTTCGGTTTCTATCTTCTGTTTGATGAACCGCTCCACGGCCACGGCTCTTCGGGCGGCCAGGTTACGGGTGGTGGTTTCGGTCTGGTCTGGGGAATGCGTGGCCAGAATCTCAATCTTGCTCGTTTTCTGGTTAGACTTGATAAAGTCATCCAGTAACTGTAGGTTGGTGCCGTAGCCCTGGCGCAGCGTAGCCAGGCCTTGGTCGAAATAGATAGGGAAATGCAATGGACCTTTGGCCTCGTTCTTGAAATCTTCTTCCACGTAAGCTGGGGCGTGCATGGTCTGGATGAGTTGCGGCGTTGTGATGATACCGGGCGCCAGCACCTTGGTTTTGGTGAATTTCTTCCGGCCTTTGGCATCGCTCACCACGCCTTGCGCCATGAGTTGACCGCGTATTTTAGAAGGGGCGTACGGAAACGAAAAGGAACTGCCCATGGTGGGTTTGCCGTCTACGAAGTTGTAGTTCCCGAAATCAAAGCCCAGAGAACCTACGTGGTCTTCCACGCCTTTCTGGGCCTGATAAAACACCCGGATGCCATAGCGGTACCCGTCCCTAAGTAGGTTTTTAGGCAGTTGGGCTTGCACTTCTACGGGTACCTGGTTTCCGCGCACCATCAATACTTCGGGCTGTACGGTGATAGTTTGGCCTTTCTCCGCCTTTCTAGCCATTCTGGACAGGGTACAGCCGTTAAAAAAGAGAAGGGTAAGAAATAAGCTGAAAAGAGAAAAGGTACGGGAGAAAGCGAATGGCATATCTTAATGGCAAAAATAAACGTATAAAAACGTTATTGGACTCAAATTTGAATCCTTTTCTAGTGGAAAGTTACGGTAGATTTTACAAATTTTTTTAACTTAGGTGTTTAACTTTTCAAACCATGAAGAATATTCAGTATTTCCTGGAAAGCCAAGCCTTTGGGGTATGTACCAAGCTTGGTGAAAGGTTAGGGATTGCTACCAGCAGTATCCGGTTTTCGTTTATCTACCTTTCATTTTTAACGTTTGGGTCGCCGGTCTTGGTGTATCTGGTCATGGCTTTCTGGCTGAACATCCGGAAAAGTCTACGCCGGGAGCGTAGCACCGTTTGGGATATCTAAGTCGCTGAATTTCTTTTTCCCTTTCACAAAATACTGCCACACCACGCTCTGCGGACTCCAACCGGTCAGTTCCGCCGTTTTCTTTTGGTTTCCCGTCTCTTTTCGTTTTTCAGTCCAGAAGCTTTTATCAGCGAAAAACGCCCGGTGCGCCTGGTAAATGGCTTTTACCTCTTGCCATTCGCCCTTCAGGAAATACTGCGCTGCGGCCACGCCATCTAACACCAGTCTGGTGTACAGAATTTTGGAAAGTTCTTGGTGGTGCAGGTTTTTATAAAGAAGAGCCGCGCCGTTCCTGAAATTGAGAAACGTTTTTCTGGGGTTTGCCTTGGGCAAAGTGCCGCCGCCTACGTGGTACACCGTGCTGAAGCCTTGATAATAAATTTGGTACCCCAGATTCTGCAACCGCCAGCACAGGTCTATCTCTTCCATGTGGGCGAAGAACTTCTGCTCCAGTCCGCCCGCTTCCCAATAAGCCTTGGCCCTGATGAATAGGCAGGCCCCGGTGGCCCAGAAGATCGGCCGTACGTCATCATACTGCCCCAGGTCTTCTTCCAAGGTATCAAACAGGCGGCCCCGGCAGAAGGGGTAGCCGTACGCATCCAGAAAGCCACCGGCGGCTCCGGCATACTCAAAATAACTGCGCTGGTGAAAGGATTTGATTTTAGGCTGACAGGCGGCAATCTGCGGGTTCTTTTCCAGCAAATCTGCCATGGGCAACAACCAGTCAGGCGTCACTTCCACGTCTGAGTTGAGGAGCACGTAGTACGTGGCATCTACCTGCTTCAGCGCCTGGTTGTAGCCTTCACAAAACCCGAAATTCTCCTCCAGTTGTATGAGCCGCACCTTTGGATAGTTCTTCCGCAAAAAAGTAACGGAATCATCCGTAGAGGCATTGTCGGCTACTACTACTTCCGCTTCGGGGCTGTTTTGGAGAACCGAGGGCAAAAACTGCTCTAACCAGCGGCGGCCATTCCAGTTAAGAATCACCACCGCCACCGAAAAGGAATTATAAACCAAAGTTGCTCAGATCTAAACCCGGAATGTTGGGCAGCATGCCTTCGGTTTGCTTCTTAATTTCTTCTTTGCCGCGCTCCCCGGCTTCGTCCATGGCTTTGTTCACGGCGGCCACCACCAAATCAGCCAGCATTTCCTTGTCCTCGGGATTCATAAGCGTCTCGTCAAACTCCACCTTTAGCAACCGGCGGTCGCCGCTGGCCGTGGCTTTAACCATGCCGCCCCCGGCCTCCGCTGAAACCTGTATGTGCCGAAGGTTATCCTGGGCCTCTTTCATTTTGGCCTGCATCTCCTTCACCTTATTCATCATCCCGAACATGTCAAACATAGTCTTCTTCGTTTTTAAGTTCTACAGAGGGTAAACGGATAAACAAGGCAGAAGATACTTCACTGCCTGGCCCGTAAACCGAAGCCAAAAATAGACATTTTACTTTAACAGGATTGTCTGGGTCCTTCTCTTTTGGAAAATGCAACTGGTTACTTTATGCTGAGAATTCACAAAAGTGCCACAAAACGCCAGATGGATCAGTCAGGAACAATTCCTTTCCCCAGTCATGCTGCTTAATCTGGGTGAATTTCACTTTGGGGTAATCTTCCGGTAATTTTTTGCTTAACAACGCTTCTGCGCATTTCTCAAGGTCGTCTACTTCCAAAGAGACCATGGTGTTATCCACCCACTCCTTAACATAGTAGTCTTGCAAATAAAAACTTACGTGCTCATTTACTTTAAAGAGACACATTTTATCGCTAATGACAACTTCTTCAAAGCCCAGGGCGCGGTAAAATTCTCTTGATGTTTTGTAATTGCTTGCCCCAATGAAAGGACGGATTGCTTTTGGTGTAAAACTCATGAATTGAGATAGGTTTCTTTTTAAGTAGTCAGGAAAAAGTTTTATCAGCTACGCTGAAATTGTAGAGCAGTGCAGGGCTATTCACTTAGTGAATCACGGGAGTTTTATTCACCACAAACTACTCTAGTTACTTTCTGCGTCGCTGGATCAAAATATATTTGGGTGCCAGTTGACGCAGCAAAAGGGGCAGGGTAGGCCAGGTAGTAAGTCTTTACAGAATCTTTGTTGAAGAAAGTCCAAATTTCACTTCTGTTTTTCCGGGTATAATAGTCAAAATCCCCCATTACTACTTTCGCTTCTTCCAAGGTCATTCCAGGTGCAACTTTTTGACAATTTTCCAGATACCCAAAAGCGTCAGACTGCATTTGCCATAAATTGAAAATTAGCCTAATAGAACTGAATAGACCAATGAAAGCAAAGACGTAAATAAGGGTTTTCTTCATTTAGATGATATCACTAGCAGACTTGTGTAAGCGACGGTGAGAAAGTATTGTTCGAATCAGAATTAGCCGCACTAGAAAGCAACAAAGGAAGCACTCAAGTTTGACACGATTAGTGTCCATATGCTGTTACGCCTTTGCCTTTCTATTCAATTGACAAAGTAATCTTCCGGCCAAGGCCGATTTCTAGAATTCGGTAGAGGGTTGAAAGCTGGATATCACTGTGTCCGTTCTTAATTCTGGATATGAAGCTTTTTTTGTACCTGTCTTCTCTGCCAGTTGCTCTTGGGTCATTTTTGCTTACCTTTTTTCCTCCTTAATCACTTCTCCAATAGCAAATGCCTTAGCCTTTATTTCAAACTCGGTTCTTTGCAGAGAACCAGGTGCGCCATAGCGTTTATCTAGGTGCTCCTCAAATGTTGTGATTTCTTTGTTCTTTGTGTCCAAAGTCTTTTTGCAGAGTTTTACAAACTGCGCCGCTAAGTTGGATTATTGAGACTTACTTTCTGCTTTTCTGGCTGAAATATTCACCCTTAAGCTTCTTTGCCTTTTCGATTTCCACCTTTGGTGTTTTCTGGGTCTTTTTCTGGAATCCGTTGAAAAGTACCACAAGTTTCCCTTCATCAAAGCAACATAAAATTCTATAAATATTGCTTCCAAGCTCTACCCGTATTTCATAGAGCCCGTCAGTTCCTTCCATGTGCTGTAAGAACTTCTTAGGCACTCTTTCAACTTATTGTTATAAGGAAGAGAACCTAGTCTATCTTGTTTTTGACTTTCTCCGTCTGCTGCTCAAAGAACTCGCTAAAGTGGTTCTGGTAAAATACAATCTTCCTTATGTATTCCATTTCTTCCTAACGTATTCAATTTTACCAAGTTAACGGATAATGGAACACAAGAAAATGATTTAGATTAGATTATGTGTTGTATTTAAGGGGAGTATGGAATGGGCTGTTATTTTTCACCATACTTTAGGTTGGACATTTTGTGGTAAGTCATTTCTATCAGCTTATTCATCATCCCGAACATGTCAAACATAGTCTTCTTCTTTTTTTAAGTTTAGCAGAGGGTAAACGGATAAATAACAACAGAAGATACTCTGAGGCCTAGCCCGTAATCCGAAGCCTAAAATAGACATTTTCTTGAACAGGATAACCAAGCCATTCCCTTTTGGAGGAAGCACCTTTAGAACTCCCTATTTTAGAACGGTAGAAAGACCTTAAGAAGGCATGTTCGCCGCAGGTTTCCGCTGCCACGTGCGTCCAAACTGCACCGCAGGCTTTTCAATGAACCGGTACGTGACGTAGGAAACAGCTACGGTAAGGCCAATTCCTGAGAAGCAGGCAATAAACGGGTTAGTGACCAGTGGCAGAAGCAAAGCCAACACCGTCGCCTGCACCAAGTAAAGCGAGTAGCTGATTAAACCCAGAAAAACAAACGGCTTGGGGTAGGAGCGATGGCGCAAGAAGAAACAGAAAGTAAATAGCACGTAAGCTCCTAAAAACGCATTGGTCACCGGCCAGAAACTTCTGGTGCCTAGTCCTTCGGGTGAACTTCGGTGGTACAGATTGAAGTACGTGATACTCACTAATACCAGCAACGCCGTCAGAAGCACCGAAGCCCACATTTTGCCCGAGACTTGGCCGTTCATGTACCTATAATAGATGGTGCCAACAAACATGGTAGCCAATTGAAAACACAAACCCCACCCATTCTCAAACAGATGCAGCACCTGTGTGCCAATCACTCCCACCAGAAAAGCCGAGGCAAGCGCTAAAAAAGCTAGCAGCGTACTTCTTTTCAGCCATTTTAGTAGAAACAAGCCAGAAACCAGCAGGTAGAAAACCATCTCCAGGTTAAGCGTCCAGTAAAGCCCCTGCACCAGAGGTTGCCCCAGAAACTTGGCTAACATGAGCACATTCGCCACCAGGCTAGTCACTGAGGGTAGGGTTCCTTCTATCCACCCTAGCCACACCAGCACCAGCGTCACTAACATACTGGTGAGATATAACGGAAACAGCCGGAAAACCCGGTTCATCCAGAAAGCCCTGAAGGAAGGGGCTTTCTCCAGTGAAACCGGAATGATAAAACCACTCGTCAGGAAAAAGAGCGTGACGCCAAACACCCCAAACTGAAAATACTGCGTGCTGAATTGCGCGAAAGTCGCTGATTTACTTTCCAGCGTATGCTGAAGCATGACGGCAAAGGCCGCTGTAAACCTTAAAAAATCCAGGAATTCTAATCGGGAGGTGGGCTGCATGAGGGTTTGCTTCAGATGAACGGCATTCAAAGAATCAAAAATTCTCCTTCTGGTCCTGCCACTCTGTTTTAACCTATTGCTGGAAAATTAGCCTGAAAACACTTACCGCAGCAACGTAATCGTACCTTTCTGGGTGATATGTTTCCCGTTCACGTCAATGGCCTCAAAGCGGAAGATGTAGGTTTCAGGGGGCGCTGGTTTGCCGCCGTGCGTTCCGTCCCAACCGATTTTAGGGTCTTTGCTTTCAAAGATTATCTGGCCCCAGCGGTTCAGGACTTGCAAAATGTAAGAAGAAGAAAACGGAGCGCCTACGGGCCGAAAGACATCGTTCAGGCCATCATTGTTGGGGGTGAAGGCGGTGGGAAACTGGAACTGGAACGCTTGGTCTATGGTGGTGGTATTGGAAGCACTCTGGTATGGGGCGTTCAGCGCCGAGGTCACTAAACGGTAGGTCAAACGCTGGTATTTCTCTTGCGGCTGCGCATCAAGGTAGTTTTGGCCAGTAACCGGAATGCTCCAATAAACCGTGCCCTGCTCGTCCAGCAGTTGCAGCGTTTGGGTGCCTATGCCTGAGGGAAATCCTTCGTACGTAGTCCAGGTGAGTTGCACCCCGCCTTCGGGTTGCAAGGCAGCCGATAAACGGGTAGGGCACACCGAAGCACTTCGGGGAGAAACCAGTTGGCAGGAATCGGTGTAGGCCACCTGGTAACATAGCGGAACGGTCAGGTTAATGGAAGTGGCATCTACCGCATTTTTGGGCTGTTTTTGTAGAATCTGGCTGAAAGCAGAACCGTTCTGGCTTCGGAAAACGGCTTGCTCCAGAAACGTTTCCTGGGCGGGCACTATGGTTTCCAGCGTGACCCGGTTCCGCAAATCAAAGCCAACCACCAGCAAGGGAGCCGCCGGAGGAGTAGTGCCGGTAGTGGTGACTTCAGCGGGCAAGGAAACACTCTGGGGCCCGTTGGGCAAGACCGCCACCAACTGGTAAGTATATCTTCGGCCGCAGGCCACCTGCGCGTCTGTGAAGGACGTCTGGTTGCCCGTAAGCGTCTGATACAACTGCCCGCCTCTGAATACCTGGTAACTGACCACACCGCCCAGACTGGCGTTAGGTGCCCAGGAAAGGACGTTTTGCCGGTCACCCGCCGAAGCGGTCAAGGTCTGGGAGCAAACCACATTGGAAACAATAGTCTCGTTTTCGGTGCAGATATTAGTAACGCGCAAACGATAACACCCGGAGGTGGTAGAGGTAGTAAGCGTTTGCTGGCTGGAGCCTACCGGAACATTCCGAAGAGTGTCTAATGGAATAAAGTTTCCGGTTCCGGAGGTGGACCGTTCCACTATGAGGTCATTCACAGCCGTTGAGTTCACCTGTAACTGGAGCTGATTAGGGACTAAGGTAAGCTTTTGGAGTACCGGGGGGGAAGTGGGAGCCTTTGCTCTTACTATAAAAGTAGTCACACACTGCTCAAAACCGTACGCCAACTGCCGTACCTCATACTTACCCGGTGCTGTAAACCTGTAGGGAAGCGTAATTTGCTCATTGTTGAGGTAATAGAAAACGGCAAAGAGCGGGTCTTTGCTTCTGGTAGTGGTGTCTTCAAAGGTGACGGGCACATCTACGCAAACAAATTTCAGCGGGGTAGAAGTTGCTTGGTCTTTGGCAATGAAACAATTCGTGCGGGTTTGCTGCGCCCAGGCACCTACTGAAATACCCAGCCAAAAAAGCAGAAATGCCAACCGTTTTCTCACGCTATCAACTCGTCAAAGGGAAACTCTTGGATAAACTTGATGCTTTTTTCAATGTCGGGTTGCAACACGCGGTCTTGCTCCAGCGGGGCTACCTGCCGGCGATAGGCTTCCACCACTTTCTCCAGCGCCGGAGAGGTGCGCAGCGGACGGCGGAATTCCAGGGCTTGTACGGCGGCCATCAATTCAATGGCTAAAATCCGCTCCACGTTCTGCACCACCTGGTACGCTTTGGTGGCTCCGTTCGCGCCCATGCTCACGTGGTCTTCCTGCCCGTTAGAAGAGACAATGGAATCTACGCTGGCCGGGGTGCACAGTTGCTTATTCTGGCTAACGATGGAAGCGGCCGTGTATTGCGGAATCATGAGCCCTGAATTCAGCCCTGGCTCCTGAATCAGGAACTGCGGCAAACCCCGCTGTCCCGATAGAAGTTGGAACGTACGCCGTTCTGAGATGCTGCCCCATTCGGCCAAGCCGATGCTCAGGAAATCCAGCGCCAACGCCAGGGGTTGCCCGTGGAAATTACCGCCCGAAAGCACCAGTTCTTCCTCGGGGAAAATATTGGGGTTATCGGTCACTGAATTCACCTCGGTGGTAAAGACCTTCTCCGCGTATTCCAAGGCGTCTAAGCTGGCCCCGTGTACCTGGGGCACGCAACGGAACGAGTAGGGGTCCTGTACCTGAATTTTGGGCTGTTGCTGTAGTTCGCTGCCGGTGAGCAGGGCCAGGATGCGGGCGGCGGTTTTCACCTGTCCCGCATGTGGCCTGATTTGGTGAATCTGAGGTAAAAACGGGGTGCTGAGTCCGTTAAACGCTTCCAGGGAAAGTGCGGCTAGCACATCGGCCGCCGCCGAAATCTGGCGGGCGCGTAAGCAGATAATAGTCCCGTAGGCCGCCATCATCTGGGTACCGTTCAGCAACGCCAGTCCTTCTTTGGCTTGTAGTTTGATGGGTTCCCAACTGAAGATGTCCAGTATCTCATGGCCTTTCAGCTTGAATTCCTGAAACCGCACCTCGCCCAAACCTATTAATGGCAGGCACAGGTGCGCCAAGGGAGCTAAATCGCCGCTGGCGCCCAGAGAGCCCTGCTGGTACACAATGGGGTAGACCTCGCGGTTGAAGAAGGCGAGCAGGCGTTGCACCGTGGCTAGCTGCACGCCGCTGTATCCGTAACCCAGTGACTGCACCTTGAGCAAGAGCATCAATTTTACCACCTCGGCGGGCACTTCTTCACCAGTGCCGCAGGCGTGTGACATGACCAGGTTGCGCTGAAGTGCTTCCAGGTTCTCTGTGGAGATGGTGGTGTTGCACAGCGCCCCGAACCCGGTGTTGATGCCGTACACCGGACCGGGAGCGGCTTGCAGGTGCTGGTGCAGGTACGCGTGCGCTCTCAGAATCCGTTGCTCCACCTCCTCAGAAAGGGCCAGGGTAGCTTTGGTTTGCAGAATTTTCTTGATCTCCGGGAGGGAGAGCGGGCCCAGGGAAATCAGATGCTGCCCTGCCATTAGTGGGTTGGGTTAGCTTGTAACACGCCCAGAATGTCTTGCACGGTCAGGCGTTCCTGTACGCCGGTTCGCATGTTGCGCAGGTTGAGCAAACCGCTTTCCATTTCCTCAGAACCAATCAGGAGCACGTACGGAATACTTTTCTGGTCGGCGTAGGCCATCTGTTTTTTAAGTTTGGCGGCCTCGGGGTATAATTCCGTGGAGATTCCGGCCTCGCGAAGCGTTTGCAGCACGGGCAGGGAGTAGCGCATGGCGGCCTCGTCAAAATTGGAGATAAGCACCTGCGTAATGGTTTGGCTGTCCTGCGGAAAAAGGTTGAGTTCTTCCAGCACATCAAAGATGCGGTCTACGCCGAACGAGAACCCCACCCCCGACACGCCCGGCAACCCGAACATGCCCGTCAGGTTATCATACCGGCCACCGCCGCTGATGCTGCCCATCTGGGCGTTGTTCACTTTCACCTCAAAAATGCAACCGGTGTAGTAGGAAAGTCCGCGCGCGAGGGTCACGTCTAGCTGCACCTTGGCTTTGCGCACGGTAAAGCTTTCTAAGAAAGACAACATGCTGCGGATGTCCTTTAATCCACGCTGCCCTTCTTCTGAGTCTTGCAACAGTTCATCCAGTTTTGGTAGTAATTCTGAGATTTCACCCGATAAGCCCAGAATGGGCTGCAGTTTCACCAAAGACTCTTCTTCAATGCCTTTCTGCCGAAGTTCTTCATTGACCGCGTCTTGCCCAATCTTGTCTAGTTTGTCAATGGCCACGCATAAATCTACTTCGCGGCCTTTGGCGCCAATGGCTTCGGCAATGCCCGCCAGCAGCCCGCGGTGGTTGAACTTGATGGTGAAATCGTCCAGCCCTAGCGTGCTCAGCACCTCGTCTATCATAAGAATGATTTCGGCTTCACAGAGCAGGGAATTGGTGCCTACCACGTCGGCATCGCACTGGTAGAACTCGCGGTAGCGGCCCCGCTGCGGACGATCGGCGCGCCAGACGGGCTGGATTTGGTAGCGTTTAAAGGGGAAGGCAATCTCGTTGCGGTTCATGACCACAAATCGGGCGAAAGGCACCGTGAGGTCATAGCGCAGGGCTTTCTCTGAGATTCTGGGGGTAAGCGTTTTATGGCCTTTTTCCAAATCTGGGGCAGAAACCTTGCTTAGGAAATCGCCGGAGTTCAGGATTTTGAAAATCAGTTGGTCTCCTTCGTCGCCGTACTTGCCGGTCAGGACCGACAGGTTTTCCATGGCGGGGGTTTCCAGCGGCAGAAACCCGAATTTCTCAAACGTGCGCTTGATGATGGAGAAGATATAGTTGCGTTTCACCACCGTGGCCGGCCCGAAATCACGGGTGCCCTTGGGGATGGATGGTTTGTCTTTGCTCATGCCGCGAAGATAGCAAATTCAGAAAAGAATCAGGCTGCCCTGTGCCGAGGTTCCCAGGTCCGTTTTAAGCCTGATTCTAGAAAATTGGCCTTAAAAATGGACAAATTGGTTTTGGGGAAGCTTTCTGCTTCTTGCGTGAGATTCTTGTAAGCGGCATTTGCCAGCTTTTGCCAAACTCAGAAGAAGGTGCTCAGGGTGAAGAGCGGGCTATGCTTTTTTGCGTCAGACCCTTAAAACTCCTCTGAACGCTCTGGCGGCATAGTACGATTGCGCCCCGTTATGGTACACGAAAACATGGTTGTACCGGCAATCACCGAAGAGGGCGCCGCCTAGTTTTCTGATAGCCGCCGGTGTTTGGAGCCAGCTGGATGTTTTCAGATCAAACTTCCCTAGTTTCTGCAAGTGCCGGTATTGTTCTTCGGTTAAAAGCTCAATGCCCATGGCCGCCGCCATGTCCAGGGCGTTATTTTCTGGCCTATGCTCTTTTCTGGATTCCAGGCCTTCCAGGTCATAACAGATGCTTCGGCGACCTTTGGGGCTTTCAGTGGAACAGTCATAGAAGAGGAATTCGCCGGTGGTGGGATCCTGGCCTACTACATCGGGCTCGCCGCCGGTTCTTTCCATTTCCTGCAAGGACCAAAGTTTTCCGGGGTTCGCTTGTAGCTTTGCTTGTACCTGTTCCCAATCTACTTCTGGGTGACGGTGCCTGTTTTTCTCAAAACGGGCCTGTAACATGCTAAGCAATTCTGCCTGTTGCGCGGGTGATAGCTCCTTTTTATCTTCCATGGGCCTGATGGGGTATTTTTTGTGGGGTGCAAATCTTGCTTAGTCCTCTATCGCCTCAATCCCGAGTTGTTTGAGACGTGCCAGGTGCTCTTTCATGGTGTTGAGTTGCTCTTCGGAATGGCCCTGCCAGTCCAGCATTTCGCCCGTGACCCGAAGCGGATGTAGGGTGCGGTAGGATTTGGTGGGGTTGCCGGGGAACTTCTTGTCGGTCAGATTAGGGTCGTCTTCTAGGGGGCCGGTGGGTTCCACCAGGTAGATTCTGCCGGGACCATCGCCAAGGGCAAGTTCAGCGCCCCAAGTGGCTGCCTCCAGGGTGGCGGTTAGGTACACATAGGTCGCTTTCTTCCTGTTGCCGTAGTTTGACCTAAAGCCGGGACTGATCAAGTCTCCGGGCTTCAGGTCGGCCTTGGTGCCATGGTAGTACCGGGTGGCATTCAGGTCGGGGCGGGTCGTTGCGTTGTCCTTGTTTTTGGCTGTGTCCATGGCTTTGGTTATTTCTTCAGGATGCCTTTCTCCACGCTATCATTGATGAGTTCCTCGGCGTAATTCCATATGGTGGTGGACCCATCCTTGATGACCCGCTTCTTTTCGTACACTTTCTGGTAATCTACCCCGAATTCGTTCCAGGTTCCTCCGTTGTTGGAGGTGTTCTGAAGCAAAGGTTCTAACCGGTCCATGGCTCTAGCGAATTTTGCCTCGTTGGTCTCGCCTGCCTCAAATTCCTCCCAAAGCGCAATGAACTCATTGGCCTGTTCTAGAGGCAGCATGCCGAAGATTCGGTTTGCCGCTAACCGTTCTTCTTCTGTATTGGAATGGCTTTTTGCGGTGTCATAGAGAAACGTGTCACCGGCGTCAATCTCAACAATATCATGGATCAACACCATCTTGACCACCTTGAAAATATCTATAGGCTCATTGGCATATTCGGCCAAGACGATGGCCATTAAAGCCAAATGCCAGCTATGTTCCGCATCGTTCTCGTTCCTGTCACTGTTGAACAACCTTGTTTTCCGCTGAATATACTTGACCTTGTCTATCTCTTTGATGAAGTCAATCTGTTTCAATAGCCTTTCTGCTGCCATGTTAGAACGCGTTTTTTAAGGATGACTTTACTGGATACAACCTTAGCAACCGCCCTCGTTCATGAGGCGTGCAAGGCCGTCGGCCGTAGCATGATTCTTATACTAGACGTTAGGTGGGGACATTTTTCTTTTTATAGTCCTCTAACGGAAAAGCCCAAGGAACACCCAAATCATCATCCCAATCAGCATAAAGCCCCAATCCTACATTTGGCCTTATTCTTAATTTGTCGATGTAGTCGGTATCTTTGGCAAGTCTAGTTTGGTGGCATCCTGATACTGTAATAAAGTTAAGCTGATAAGTTGGTCCAAGTCCATTTTCCCCTGCTTCAAGTTCAAGGTATGAATTATCTTTTCCATCAGTGGTAAATCTTCCCTGTAGATTTCTTGTTTCCTTTTTGCTATTATCAAGCAATTCAATCAAATAGTAATTTCCTGCATTATCCTTAACCGAAACGGTTAAATTCTTAAATTCATCTTCTGCTAAATCAATCGTTCTCCCAGTTTTGTCTATCCATACTCCCATCCATTCTTTTGGGATTGAGTTTCGTGATTTGGAGAATAGCTTATTGAATAATGATTTCATATTTATAAAACCACCCAACGTACTGGGCTAAACGACGGCGAAGCTGACGTTTAGGTGTTGTTGGCACGCGTATTTTATTAACATTAATTAAAAAATAGCAATGCTAATATTGTAAATATCGGGATAAGTCCTTGTGCAAAGCTGAAAAGAAAATCTTCCCACATAATTTTTCTATTCTTTGGGTACTTCATCCAGTAACCGTCTATAGGTCTCCCGTGAGAAAAATGTGAGGTAATAACTGGATAGAATCCTATACAAACTCTGAAAATCTCTCTAAACAAATAAAAATAACCGAGGTAGATAACAGAGATTGACATTAATATAATTATCGTTCCTTCTTCAAAGTTAAGTGTATTTATTAGTTCAAGTATAATTCCTATTGCAAAAGAAATGATTGAAGCAATTAAGCACCTCTTGAAGAATAGAGGATTTCCTAAGTCGGTTTGAAGGGAAAAGGTTATTGCTCCCACTATAAATGAGAAGGCCAATGCACTATATGTAATTATGTCAATAGAGTTCATATTATAAATGTGTGCCAACGGCCTCGTGTAAAAGACGTGCAAGGCCGTGGCATGGCTTATGCACAATGTGCTTGTTGCACAACTGTCTGAAGATACACGTAAAAGGATGTTCCACCAACTCTTTTTACCGATGCAGGGCAGGAAGCACTTTGCCGACGAGAAGGAGCTGCGCTTCTCGCTCTCGGCGCACGTGCCGGAGCACAACTTCTACCGGCGGCTCAAGGACCGGCTGGACCTCTCGTTCCTCTACGGGCTGACCGAACCCTACTACGGCCATTGCGGGCAGCACTCCATCGACCCGGCGGTGTTCTTCAAGCTCTGCCTGGTGGGTTACCTGGAGAACATCATCTCTGACCGCAGGCTGATCGAGCACTGCGGCCTGCGCCTAGACTTGCTTTACTTTTTGGATTACCAACTGGATGAGCCCTTGCCCTGGCACTCCACCCTCTCGCGTACCCGCCAGCTTTTGCCCCAGGCGCTGTTCGAGCAGGTCTTTACCCGCGTGCTCTGTTTGTGCGTGGAAGCGGGCATGGTAGCCGGCCACACCCAGGTAGTAGACTCTGCCCTTATCAAAGCCAATGCTTCTATGGATTCTTTAGAGCTAAAAGTGCCGCAGCAGGATCTGGATTCCCACCTGGAGCAGGTCCGCGCCATCAGCCGGGCCGACAGAAAAGCGGCTGTAAACAAAGCTTCTTTAGCGCAGCAGACGATTACCGCCTCCTCCGATGAGCTGCAGGGGATAAAGACCCGTAACCGTACCTGGAGTTTGCAGCAGGACCAGCGGCCGGGCGCCCACAACAAAAACAGCAAGTACACCTCCAATAAGACCCACTACTCCCCCGTGGACCCCGATGCCCGCATTGCCGTCAAGCCAGGGAAAGCACGTAAGCTCTGCTATTTAGCCCAGCTTTCCGTGGATGCTGCCCATCACACCATCACGCACGTGCAGGCCGATCTGGCTGATAAAAAAGACAATCAGTGTTTGCCCGGGTTACTGCAAGGCCTCACCCAAAGACTTGAGAGCTTAGCTTTAAGCTGCAACACTCTATTAGCAGATGCGGGCTACTCATCGGGAGAGAATTATGCGCTGCTCGAACAGCAGCACTTCACCGCTTTCATTCCCCCGCACGGCACCTACAAAGGCGGGCCCGAGGGGTTCACCTATGACAGAGAAGAGGACTGCTGGCGCTGCCCGCAGGGCAAGAAAGCTACCTTCAGAAAAGTAAAGGTGGAGCCGAAAAACAGCATCAAAAAGAAGATCTACTTCACCACCCGCAAAGACTGCAAAAACTGCCCCATGCACGAAAGCTGCATTGGCAAAAGCTACGAAAAGAAGGTGGAGATCACTTACTACCGGGAAGAATATGAGCGGGTGATTGCCAGGGTAAAGAGTCGCTATGGGCGAAGGATGAAGAGCCTCAGGCAGGCCACCGTGGAGCCGGTGCTGGGCACGCTCATCAACTATATGGGCCTGCGGAAAATCAACACCAGAGGCATCCAACAGGCCCACAAGGGAATGCTGCTGGCCGCTGCGGCCTACAACCTGCAGAAACTGCTGCGCTTTACACCGAAAAGCAGCCAATCAGCCGTCATGGCCCTGCCCAGACCTTCGGCAGCTGCTTCTATTGACCTGGTTTAGCGGCTAAAACCCAAAAGGACTGGAAAAATAAACAGACAGGAGTATGAAACTTATTCTTCAGCCAAGAGTTGTGCAACAGCTACCAATGTTAGCGGTAGTGCTTTTATTATTTTCTATTTTCATCCCTTCCCAAGTCGTGTTTAATGGGGAGAATTTTTCATGCCAGCGTTTGTGAAAATATTCAAAGTTGGCTATATCATGGATGATTGTTTTTCTGAGCTTTTCCTTTGCTTTAATTAATCCGCTTTTTGTCCAATAGCTTCCTATTTTATGACCAGACATATAATTAAGTTTAAAAAGAGGAATCCCTTTTATATCATCTAAGCGCCAATGCATATTGCTAATACTGTTAGGTGGAATGTGAAACTGAATCCCATCTAAACCATTTAACTTGTCAATTGAATCTAATTCAGGGCTTAAATTGAAGATATTTAAATGGACTTTTATATACTTGTCGCCCCTTGCCACATACAAATCTACAATTTGTAGTTCTCCATTAATTAACCGACATAATTCATAATTAAAATCACCATGGTTATTTCTGCCGAACCAAGCGGTTGAAAAAGGTGATTTCTTAAATCCAAGCTTCTGTAAAAAAGGAATTGCGCTTTCAGTAATTATTTGATTCCGTACTGTCAGAAGTTCTTTGTCAGATGCTTTGTAAAATAACCCCATTAATTTGTAAGTATTTCTTTTTATGCATTACCGCTAACTATCATATAAACGTACCACCTACGCTTATCGGCACTATATACGAAGGGAAACAGAATGCTCTTTTCCCCGTCGTACAATTTTGCATGCCGTAATGCTCACATGTATGTTTAGGACAAGATAGCAGATGTTTATGAAAGGCCAAGTGGAGGGATGCGAATTAGAATATGCCACCCTTTTTGAGCTTGTTTTGCCAACAAACCTCTAAAACGAAGCGAGCTTTCCTTAAAGAAAGAATACAGAAGCTTACCACACGGCTAGTCCTCAGAGGATACTCCCTGTTTTATGAAATTAGGCTGGAAACCGGTTGGTTTTAGGCGCAAAAAGCAGGAGGGAGACAATAAACGAAAACAGCAGGGTGCCGTCTCGGCGCTGAAGCAAAGATTCTGTCAGGCAGCAAATAGCAAAAACTACTACAAACGCGAAAAGGATGAAGCTTTTCTGCTGGTAAGCTTCTTTCAGGAGGAAGAACAAGAGCAGCAGAAAAACCAGAACACCTGCCAACCCCAGAGATACTCCATACATAAGAAACTGATTATGCGCGTCAAACCGGGCTTCTACGCCCTGGGGAAAGTTGTGCTGGCGGTAACTTTCTACCAGGACCTCTCGGGTGTCGCCGGGGCCAACACCTGCCAGCGGGTGATCTTTAATAACCTCCAGCGCAGAAAGCCACATCATTTTCCGTTCCGCAACGCCCGCACTTTGACTGAATTTGGTTTTCAAATAGGTTACTTTCTCAAAGAGTAGAAAGCCAGTGCCTACCGTAAAAGCGACAACGGCTACCACCAGCAGGTATCTTCCAGCTTTTAAAGCCAGGTAAACCACGCCCATTGCAAGTACAGCCAGCGTGGCCACCAGGGCTGTTCTAGAAGATAAAAGCGCCAGAAAAGAAAAGAAAATTACCCAGCCGAATACGTGAATAAGAAAGAGCTTTTTCTGCTTAGAAATGGAAACTTGGTGCAGAAAATAGGAGTGGATGATTAAGCAAGTACCAATATACAAACTGAAATAAGGCGCATGGAAATGGATGTTCTGCGGAATATAATACGAGAAAAAAGTCCAGTCCAGTGTCTGGAAAGAATGGGAGTGCGCCGGAATCACCTTCACGTACTGAATAGCGGTTATTATGCTCGCGTACACGGCCAAAACAAAGCAACTGAAACAAAAAAACAGAAGCGTATTTTGGACCTGTTTTTCTGAAAGTTGCCGGTAAACCAGAAGCGGAAGCAGGAAAATGGTAGCCTGTAAAACAATGAATTGCAGCGTGCCATTCTGGTTAAAAGAGTAAAGCAGGGAAAACAAGCAGAGCGCCAGGTACGCGGTAATTACCCGATACGAATTGCGCTTAAAGATGGAAAGATCCAGGTTCTTTTTCTGGACGGTTTGCCACAAAAACGCACCCGCCAAAAGAAGGAAAAGACCGGTCTTCAGGTTAGACCTGAGGGGAAGTAAAAAAGCGTACAGACAGAGAAGAGACCCGTAAGCATCGCCCCAAAAGCTAGGCTTTTCGCTAGAAATTTTGCTGAAGCGCATGGTATTTCTCTAAAACAAATTGCCGTATTTCTTCCCTGAACCGCTGTTGGTTGAATCTTTCCGCAGACGCTCTAATGGCTTGGGGAGAATAGGGCAGACCACTGGTTTCAAACTGTTGTACGGCGGCCAAAAGAGCGTTTTTTTCTTGCTCGGGAAAGAAGACGCCGGTTTGGGGAGTGATGGTTTCCAGCGCGCCGCCTTTCCCGAAGGCAATGACGGGCGTTCCGCAGGCTTGGGCTTCTACGGGCGTAATGCCGAAGTCTTCTTCCGCGGCAAAAACAAATGCTTTAGCCCGTTGCATGTAATCTTTGAGCACCTCAAACGGCTGGTAACCTAACAGCATAACGTTGGGAGCAGCCACGGCTTTTATCTTCTCAAAGTCCGGTCCTTCGCCAATCACAATAAGTTGTTTGTCTGGCAGGTCGTTGAACGCTTCCACAATCAGGTCAATCCGTTTGTAGGGCACCAGGCGCGAAGCGGTGAGGTAAAAACTTTCCTTTGCGGTAGAGAGGCTGAAGTTCGCCACGTCTACCGGCGGATAAATGACCGTAGATTCGCGGTTGTAGTTCTTCTTGATGCGCCTTGCAATGTAGCGGGAGTTGGCGATGAAAAAGTCTACCTGGTGCACGGTAGAGAGGTCCCAGTATCTGAAACGGTGCAGAATCAGTTTCGCCAGCAGGCCTTTCAGACCTTTGTTCAGCCCACTTTCCTTCAAATATTGATGGTACAAATCCCAGGCGTAGCGGGCGGGCGAATGGCAGTAGCAGACGTGCAGTTGGTTGGCGTGGGTTAAAACTCCTTTCGCCACGGCGTGGCTGCTGGTAATGACCACATCGTACTCGCTTACGTCCAGTTGCTCAATGGCCAACGGCATCAGAAACAGGTAATTGCGGTAATGCTTCTGCGCAAAAGGAAGCTTCTGGATGAAGGTAGTGGTGACCGGTTTGTGAAGAATGTGTTTGCGGAGATGTGCTGGCATGAACTCGATGACCGCGAACAGATTGGCTTCGGGAAAAACCTGCAAGAGCTGTTCCACCACCTTTTCTGACCCCGAGTAGTCTACAAACCATTCATGTACAATTGCTACTCTCACTGCGCTCTACTAACTGATTTTGCTTGCCTGCGTTTTATGCCTGTTTTTAGGAAAACAGCTTAGAACCGCGGCAAATTATACTCCCTTTATAAGTTGCTGGAACAGTTCTAGGTGCTGGTGCCGGGCAGCCTCCCACGTGAACAATTTGCTCTGCTCAAGTCCCGCCGCAATCAACTCGTTCCTGATCTGTCCAGCAGACAGAACCTTCTCCATCTGATGCGCCAGTTCTGCCGCTTCCTCGGGGTTGAAATACAACGCCGCCTTTCCGCAAACCTCAGGAATACTGGCCTTTGCAGATGCCAGAACCGGACAACCCGATGCCATTGCCTCCAGCGGCGGCAAGCCGAAGCCCTCGTACCGCGATGGAAACACGAACAAAGATGCGCATTTATAGAGGAATGGCAATAGCGGATCGGGCACAAACCCCGTGAAATGAACCTGGTTTTGGAGGGAAGGCTCCTGCCGCAGGAAATGAAATACGTCCTGATCTGGCGTAATAAATCCTTCTTTTTTCCCCACAATCACCATCCCGTACGCGGCCCTCAGTTGCTGGGGTAACTGTACATACGCTCTGAGCAACGTCATCAGATTTTTGTGGGGTTTTACATTGCCCACGTACAGAATGTATTTCTCCGGTAGTTCAGGAAGAGCGCGGTGCAGCGTTTCAGCCTCGTTTCCTGAAAAAGAAGGCTGAAACAGACTTGAATTCACCCCATTGTAAATGACGTTCAGCTTATTCTCCCGGCACTTGGTGTAGGTTATGATTTCCTTTTTAGAAAAATGGGAGACCGTCACCACTTTATCTGATAGCCTGACGGCAGCATTCAAAAGAACGGTCGCGTACGCCCTTTGGGCGAAGGATAATGTATGCTTAAAGGCCAGATGGTACGTGTCATGAATGGTGACCACTCTCTTTCTAGCCCTGATAGGTAAAAGCGGTATGTTGTATTGCGGTGACCAGAAAATGTCACAGGCCGGAATCTTAAGGGAAAGCGCTACCTGTTCAGAGATCGAGTAAATAGAAGCGTTCACCGGAATAATCTTTATGGTAGAACTCAATTGGGCTTCCTTCAACTCTTCGGCTTTTCCTAAAAGAGACACGGCAAAATGCTCTGTTAAAAAAGGGATGAGTTGCCGCAGGTAAACCCCAATCCCCGACGCCTGAATCATGCGGGCATCAATGACCAGAGACGGCATCTGTTTGTTTCTTTAAGAGGAGTCGCTGCGCCATGATAAAGCCAAACAGCATCCAGTACAAGATAAAATTCACCCGGCCAATAAACGCCGAATTAATGAAAGAAGCTGCATAATAATAGATACTTACTCCTATAAAGGTAAGGCATAATTGTCTTAGCAACAGGTTGTGGGTTTTAAGAAACGCCTGCAGGGCATAGAAGAAACAGAGAAAATAAAAGGCCAGATACAGCAGCCCTAAGAGCATGCCATTCTCCAGAAACAACTGAAACCAGTAGCCATCGGTAATAATTATCTTTTCAGGATCTCCGCTGGGTCCTTGGGATCCAATGCCGGAACCGGCCAAGTAGTGTGCTTTCAGATAAGTGATAGAGTTGTCAATCATACTGAAATGACCTTTATCAGAAGACATGGTGCTCATTTCGCGCCCGGTCATCCTCCGCACTAGAAACGTGTCTTTGTAATGATAGCCTACCAGCAGTATGATTGATAAGAAAGCAATGATTAACGTGAGAAGTTTGATGGTGTAAAGTAAGGTAAACCGTCCGTAATACAAGGTCAGAATAATACCACCAGACAAGACAAATCCTGCTAAAGTAGCCCTGGTAAAAGTCATCACATTTACCGTGATAATAATGGCTAAAAAAAGTAAATACCTCTTTTTTCTTTGGGTAATGTACTTAATAAAGGACAGGCTGAACAAGAAAAGAGTAAAGCTGGCGAAGATGATGGTATTTCCTAAAAGGGCGGTTGGCCGGGTAATTTCCTGCTCGTAAAAGCTAAAAGTGCCTTCGCCTTTTAACGCCAGAAAAGAAAGGGGAAGTTGGGAAGCAAAAATGTATTGGAAGATACCGTAAAGGCATAAAGTCAGTCCGGTAGTTAACAGAACACGAATGCTTTTGGCAATGTATTTTTCCTTTTGAAGTAATAAAGGAATATACAGAACAGGGAAGCTATAGAAGAGATTGTTTCGTAGGCCCAGGACTCTTTCTCGCCATGGATTGGCATCTACAAAGGAGATCTTTCCCAAGGTAAGCAGTAAAAGAACCAGCCAAAAGACAGCAAATACCAGGTATTCTTTGTCTATTTTCCTGGAAGAGGAATAATAAAACACCAGCACCAGGAGCGTATAGATCAACTGCAAAAGCACCAATAGGTCTACTGCTACGGCTCCCAGGCTTAAAGTAGAAAAAGAAAGAAAATTCTTCAGGAAACCACTAAAGAGAAGGACGAAAATAAAGGATACCAGCAGCGTATAAGAGAGGGAAATCCTGGGGTTAAACGTCATCTTCATTTGGTTTGGCGTAGGAGGCTAAGTACCCTGAAAGCTCTCTTGAATTGTCCTCTGCCTATCCGCAATAAGACAGAGGCCATTACCAAGGTGTACAGTTGCAGGGATTTTTCTGGGTAAAACTTCCGGAAGAAAATGATTTTGCTTCTGATGCCGTGATAATCTGCCAAATCGCTTTTCTTCTTGCCTTCTGAACTAGACCCAATAGAACTGCCTTCTTTGTGGTAAACCTTGCTAGTTGAAACGTACCCCAGCGAGAACCCGGCTTTTTGCCCTCTTTTGGCCCAATCCAGTTCTTCAAAGTACAGAAAATAATCTTCGCTTAGGAGCCCTACCTCTTCCAAAAACTTCCTGCTAACAAAGAGCGAGGCTCCTACCACATAATCCAGATCTGGGTGTTCTACCTCGTTCTCCGGGGTGTCTTTTAGCCCTTCGGCAATATGACTGGTCGTAAAAGTAGTTAAATTCAGTTTTCCTCCTATGGCTTGAATGGTGTCTGGCTGGTGGTAAGACAGGAGTTTGGAGCCCCAAATCCCCATCTTGTGGCCCTGGCTCAGTTGCGCCTGCGCTTTATGCACCAATTCAAATAGGCTATCGGGGGCCACTACGGTGTCATTGTTCAGCAGCCAGACAAAATCAGGGGAGAAGTAATGGCGGGCGAAATCAATTCCCACGTTATTTCCACCGGCGAAGCCCAGGTTTTCGTTTACTTGAATGGTGGTGATAAAAGCTCTTTTAGATTCAATTGAAGTCCAATATTTCCCTTTTTCATAATTTATGTGCTGGTGAAAGGTATCTACTTTTCCTACTTTATTCTTTACATTTAACCCAGCGAAATCGCTCTCCAGTAGCCAACTTTTAATGTAGTCAAGAGAGTGGTCTGGGGAATGGTTATCAACTACAACAATGGAAAAACATTCGTATTCTAAATTAAACAGACTTTCTAAACACTCTATGGTGTCTTGATAGCCATTGTAATTCAAGATAATGATACTGACCCAAGGACGGTGTACAGGATGATCATGCATGGGTTTCAATGCGCTACACTAAAGTGCTATTAGTTAATTTGAATTTATGACCTGTTTTGAGAATAGCAGGCTATAAACAGGATTCTTTCTTTCTAAGACCGTCACCAACCCAATGGTAATAAAGCTTTCGGTAAGAAGAATGGCAATACAAGTGCCTTCGGCAAGATGGAAATAGCTCAACACAGAATTTAGAAGTAAATTAAGGAAAGTTCCCAACAAAAGGGTGGTTCTATAGCTTTCCTTAAAGCCGTAAGCCAGCAGAAACTGGTTAGAAGGAATATTCAACGCTATGATAAACGGCACAAAACTTAAAAGCCTGATCAGGTGACTGATCTCAGGCGAAGAAGTTCCGGAAAAGTAGGTAGTCAGTTCTTCTGAAAAGTAATAGATCCCGCAACCCAGCAAAAGAATGCAGCCCGCAAAAGGTAAGTGGAGACTCAGGGTAAAGGCAAGGATTTCCTTCTTTGTTTTAGAAACCAGGTTGCACATAGTAGGGTAAATTGCCTGGAAATAAACGCTTAGCATTTGCCGTACCGTGGTTAATATCTTCTCGGCCACACTGTAAAACCCTACTATTTCAATGGAAGCAAAAAGCCCTAAGATGAGGATATTAGAATTGGAATAAAGGTTAACGGCTAAGTTGGAAATGAAGATGTCTTTCCCATCCTTTAGATGATGTAGCACTTTATTGAACCTAGCGAACCGGAAAACCAAACCGTATTTTCTTTTGATGAGGAACAGGCTATAGGCTGCCGCTAACATGGTCCCCAAACCCAGAAAGAAGTTGATGTAAATATAATCTTCTGTCTCTCTTACAAACAGAAAAATCAGAATCACCGCAAGCACTTTTGAGACGGAATTTACGATACTGATATACTTCATGTCTTCCAGACCATGAAACAACCAGACCGGAAAAGCGGTCTGCCCAATCACCAGCGTGAACGACAAGAAATAGAGGTACGGGTTAGTTTCTGGCGTGCTGAAAAGAGCTACGAATCCTAGCAAAAGCAATAAACTTAGAGCCAGCAGAAAACACTTAGTTGTGAGCACCTCGTTGTACAGTGCGCCAATTATCTTCTTGTCGCTTCGGTTTTGAGAGATTTCTTTGGTAGCCGTAAAATAGAAACCATAATCCGTGACGTTGTTGAAGTAGGTGATAATAGCCTGCGCCACAGTTACCCGGCCGAAATTTTCCAGCCCGATGATGCGTACCAGATAAGGCGAGAGCACCAGCGGAATAAGGAAGTTAAGTAACTGCAAAGAACCTAAGGAGACTAAATTCTTCAGGATCTTGCTGCCAATCAACGCTTTGCCTTTTTGGGAGATTTTAAACAAAGGACAGGCTTTGGGTAAAGGGTACGTGCAAAGGTAGTCTTTAATCAAGACAAGCGCCAACTAGCTGAGCCACCGCAGCAGACAAGCTTTTCGGTTACATCTTACAAAGTTTTTCTATTTTTGAGGGCTTTAGTACAACGAAGGTGCCCCATGGACAAACCATCTCTGAGAGAGGAAAGAATACCCGATGAAATTGACCTGAGAGTAGTTTTCCGGAAACTGGTCTCCATCTACCGTCGGGTACAAAACAAAGTTGAAAACGTCTTCCTACTGCTCCTGCGCCGGTGGCCCTTGGTGCTCTTTCTCACGTTGGTAGGTATTGGGTTAGGGTACCTAGCCTTCAATATGAAACGTCCGTTTTACAGATCCACCATGACACTGGCCCCCGGTGAAATCAGGAATGATTATTTTGAACATCAGGTCATCCGGTTGTCTAATCTGGTCAAAGACGGAAACAGCCAGGTGGTGGCGGCAGATCTTAATATCAGCGTAGAAGACGCTTCCAAAATGAAATCGCTTCGGTATGTGGGGATAGATTCGTTTCTAACGGTAGCCGAAACAGACAGCGTTCTGTTGGGTGCGCCTTTCAAAGTGGAGGTGGAGTTGTATGACAGTAAGTTCTTTGTCCCTTTACAGGATGCCTTAACGGGCTACTTTGCCCGTAATCCTTTTTTCACCCGCAGCACCCAAGCCAGAAAGGAGCAACTTCGGGCCATGATAAACAAACTGAAAGTAGACATAGCTTCCATTGACAGCATCAAGCGCACCGCCATAGCTCTGAGGGGCCCAGCGAACGGTTTTGTCTACGGAGAACCCCTAGACCCTACCAATCTCTACAAACAAAGTGCCGCCTTATTTGAAACTCAGGCCGAGCTGGAAGCCGAACTAAGGAATCTGGAAACCGTGCAGGTAGCAGTAGGATTTGCGCCTTTACTTCACCCTACCGGGCCAAAACTGAAGTGGTATCTTGCTTTTGGTGCACTGTTCGGTTTTATTCTGGCTTTGATAATGGTTCTTAGGTTAGAATCCCGCCGTACCAGACGTACTCTGTGACTAAGGAAAGTAGCGTAGGAATTTGTGATTTCACTCGCTCGCCTCTGGCGAGTGTGAGCTACCTGCGGCGTCCCGCCGCTAAGCATACATAAAAATATTCCCTGTATCGGCCAGAGGCCGAAGGTAGCTCACACTCGCCAGAGGCGAGCGAGTGTTCCGATTCAGCATTTTGAGTTAGTGCTGAAGAAAATAGCGTATAAACAGAAAGGCCGGTATTTTACCGGCCTTTCTGTTTATACGCTATTTTAATTAAATCTCAGTTAAATCGTCTTCTTTCTGATGCAGCCAGCTCAGGTTGTATAAGTCCTTACGGCGGTCTCTTAGGTTCCGAACGCTACCCGTGGTATTCAGGTCTTTTAACAGGTCCAAATCCAAATCTGCGATAAGCGTCATCTCCGTGTTCGGAGTAGCTTCTGCAATGATGGCATCATGCGGGAAAGCCACGTCTGAAGGGGAGAATACCGCCGATTGAGAGTACTGGATGTCCATGTTCTCTACCCGTGGCAAGTTGCCCACGCTACCCGTAATAGCCACGTAGCATTCGTTCTCAATAGCCCGGGCCTGGGCGCAATGACGCACGCGCAGGTAGGCGTTCTTGGTATCGGTCTGGTACGGTACGAACAGGATTTTCATATCCTGGTCAGACAGCATACGGGCCAGTTCTGGGAATTCTACGTCATAGCAGATAAGAAGCCCCACTTTCCCGAAATCGGTTTCAAAGATGTTCAGCTTGTTACCGCCGCGCATGCCCCAGTACTGCGACTCGTCTGGCGTTACGTGCAATTTGTACTGTTTGTCATACGTTCCATCGCGGCGGCAGAGATAGCTGACATTGTGCAGTTTATTGTCAATGTATTCTGGCATACTGCCAGCAATGATGTTGATGTTGTAAGACAGCGCCAGGTGAATCAAGCGTTCCCGGATGCCATCAGTGTACTCGGCTAGTTTCCGGATAGCCGCCGAAGGCGATTTCTCGTCGGACAAAGCCATGAGCGGAGCGTTAAAGAACTCAGGAAACATAACCAGGTCCGCTTTGTAGGAACTCACCGTATCCACGAAGAACTCTACCTGCTGCTCAAAGTCTTCCAGGGAAGTCATCTGGCGCATCTGCCACTGGATAACCCCAATCCTAACAACCCGTTTGGTACCGCCTACCAGCGTTTCCTTTTCCTCATAATAGACGTTGATCCATTCTAACAAAGACGCATAGGCCTTGGATTCTTTGTCCTGCGGCATGTACCCTCTAATAATTTTCCGGACGTGGAAGCCATTACTGAGCTGAAACGTGAGGATAGGGTCATAGATTTCCTTATTCCGGACTTGCTCTATGTACTTGCCGGGCGTCATTTTATCTGAGTGCTCCTTGTAACCAGGAATACGACCGCCCAAGATGATGCCACGCAGGTTCAGGTTCTCGCAAAGTTCCTTCCGGGCATCGTACAAACGACGGCCCAGGCGCAGGTTGCGGTATTCTGGGTGGACAAACACATCTACGCCATAGAGCGTGTCGCCATCATCGTCATGGGTGTCAAATTTACCACCGCCGGTTATTTGCTCATAAGTGTGCTTATCGCCGTACTCTGGGTAATTGACAATGATGCTGAGGGCCGCGGCTACCACCCGGCCTTTGTCCTCAATACAAAGCTGCCCGTCTGGGAAACGCTTTAAAAGGGAAGCAAACTCACGCTGGGTCCAGGAACCTCCAATGGTGGTGTATACCAGCTCCATGATTTGTTTTACTTCTTTGTAATCAGAAGTGGTAAGCTGACGAAGAATTAATTTGTGCTCGGTATTTTCACTCATGTTTGGTAAAATCAGGTTAAAAAATGCCTTCGGCCGAAGGTGAATCTAATCTGCCAATCAGAAGGGCATTTCTTCAATTTACAAAAGCTTTACAAGGCTAACCAGCCCAAGGGTGCTAGAGGTATACGGCGTTTCGCGCTTCTTTTCCTGAAAACGGTTCAAAAATGTCCCTAAGCTTCTGTTCCATTGGGTCGCAGCCGTTCTGTAACAAAATTAGTTACACATTAATTTCCGGGATTTCACCTTCTACTATTAATTTTCCTTCGGTGGCCGCTTGTATTTGTTCTACCGTAACGCCGGGTGCGCGTTCCAGTAGCCTGAATCCTTCTTCGGTTACCTCCAGCACGGCTAAATCAGTCACAATCTTTTTCACGCACTGCAAACCGGTAATGGGCAGACTGCAGTTTTTAAGCAGTTTGGATTGGCCGTCTTTGGAGGTGTGCTGCATGGCCACAATGATGTTCTTGGCCGAAGCAACCAAGTCCATGGCGCCACCCATGCCTTTCACCATCTTACCGGGAATTTTCCAGTTGGCAATGTCGCCCCGCTCCGAGACTTCCATGGCGCCCAGAATGGTGAGGTGCACGTGTTCACCCCTGATCATGGCAAAACTCTCCGCGGAACTGAACAGCGCCGATCCGGGCAAGGTGGTCACCGTCTGCTTTCCGGCGTTGATTAAGTCTGGGTCTACTTCTTCCTCGGTAGGGAAGGGGCCCATACCCAGCAGCCCGTTTTCGCTCTGCAAGACCACGTTCATTCCTTCGGGTATGTAATTGGCTACCAAGGTAGGTATCCCAATCCCGAGGTTCACATAATAGCCTTCCTGTAATTCTTTCGCTATGCGTTTGGCAATGCCGTGTTTATCTAACATAATGTGCTGATTTTTTAATGTGCTAATATGCTATTGGGATGATGTACTAATTAGGAGTGCAGATGTGCTAAGTGTTTTTAGAAGAGTAAATGATTTTGGAAAGTAATTTCTGGAGTTCCAACAGCTTTTCTGGCCTATCTTCCGGGTCGGGGTAAGGCGCGCTGTGTTTGCAGAGTAAAAGCCAATATTCAGTCTCGTCTGCTTCTTTGGCGGCAATTTTGAGTTTATGAATAAAGTCTGCTCTGCTTTCGGCATGTTGGGCTTTCCAAATATTGGCTCCAATGGAAGTACCGCTTTTCAGCAGTTGTTTGGCAACTACATATTTGCGGCTTTCTTCCAAACCTTCAGCAAACTGAATGATGGATAATGCAAAATCAAATGATTTTGCCACCACCGCATTCCCTTTCCCAATGGAGCCTCTTTCCATAATTGAGTATTTTCTAAGTACGAAAATGCTAGTAGTACTACTCTACATAAAAAGATAGCACCTTAGCACATTAAAAAATTAGCACATTAACGCGTAGTGCGTTGCTCAATGCGTTTTTCGTAATCTTTGCCTTGGAAGATGCGTTGCACGTAGATGCCGGGGGTATGGATTTGGTTGGGGTCCAGTTCGCCTTCGGGAACCAGTTCCTCTACCTCGGCGATGGTGATTTTACCGGCGGTGGCCATCATGGGGTTGAAGTTGCGGGCGGTTCCTTTGTAGATGAGGTTGCCGGCGGTATCGCCTTTCCAGGCTTTCACCAAGGCGAAATCGGCTTTAAGCCAGGTTTCCATGAGGTACATCTTGCCGTGGAACTCGCGGCTCTCTTTGCCTTCACCAACTTCGGTGCCGTAGCCGGCTGGCGTGAAGAAAGCCGGAATGCCCGCTCCGCCCGCGCGGATTCGTTCGGCCAAAGTACCCTGCGGAATCAGTTCTACTTCCAGTTCGCCGGAAAGCAGTTGGCGCTCAAACTCGGCGTTTTCGCCCACGTAGCTGGAGATCATCTTCTTTACCTGGCGCTGTTGCAGCATGAGCCCAATCCCGAAATCATCTACCCCGGCGTTGTTGGAAATGCAGGTCAGGTTTTTGATGCCTTTGCGCAAAATCTCTTGGATGGAGTTCTCGGGAATGCCGCAAAGCCCGAAGCCGCCCAGCATGAGGGTGGCGCTATCTGGAATGTCCTGGCACGCCGAGGCGGCATCTTGTACCACTTTATTGATCATAGTCTTGTTAGAAATAGTGGAAGGAAAATCAGTAAAAAAGGGCAGTAGCAGGTTTATAAGCTGTTTTCAGAAAAAGAAGCTTGAAACGGCGCGTCAAGGAATGCGGCGCGCCGACATCATTCCGCCAAAGTAGGCCATGGGTAGGTAAAGCACCAGGGAAACCACCACAAACCAAAGCGGGTGCGGATACGCAAGCAGATTGGCAATACCCGCCACCAGTAATAAAAGACCTACCGCCAAGGCATGGACCACCCGTCTGGAAAGCGCAAAACGGGCCGCCACCATGCCGCCAAAAAACGAACCCAGCGCATAACCAAACAGTACCAGCAGCAACGCCGCCGTGGGTAGGTTAGAGAACGCGGCGGTGGCGGCTACCTTGTCGTTGAGGTTAAATTGCGCGGGCAAAGGGTAGAGCTGCAGGCTCATGTATTCCACCAGACTGATGGTAAATACCCCAATAGCGGCTCCGCCTAGAACGGCTAGAATGCTTCTGAACATAGCACAAGTGGGTTAAGTGATAAACCAGAACCAGCTTTCTTCCCTACTGCCTTTATCGTGTAAGCCAGTGGTGAAGTTACGGATTTACCAGATTTATCCTAACACTTGTAAGGCGGCGCGTTTGTCTTGGTGCAGTTGTTGGGTAAGGGCCTCCAGGCCATCAAAGTTCTCTTCAGGGCGCAGGTAGGAGACAAAGAAGAGTGTGATTTCCTGCCCGTACAAATCGGCTTCGAAATCAAAAATGTTCACCTCAATGGTTTGGTGGGTGCCCTGCACGGTAGGATTGGTGCCGATGCTCAGCATTCCCTTAAAATGCCCCTGAGGCGTTTGCACCGTCACGGCGTAAATGCCTTGGGCAGGTACCAACTTCAGTTTCTCCTGGGGTTCTACGTTGGCAGTGGGGTACCCAATGGTACGGCCCAGTTGTTTGCCTTTCACCACGGTTCCGGTGAGAGAATAGGGTCTGCCCAGGTAGCGGGCGGCCGTAGAAACGTCGCCGCGTTCCAGGGCGGTTCTAATCTTGCTGGAACTCACCCCCACGGCGTCAATGTCCTGACGGGGAATTTCCTCCACAGCAAAGCCGTAACGTTGGGCATTTTCTTGGAGGTAGTCAAAGCCACCCTCGCGGTTTTTCCCGAACCGGTGGTCGTAGCCAATCACCAGCTTTTTGGTCTGAATGGTCTGAATAAGGATTTGCTGGATGTATTCTTCTGAGGAGAACTGGGCGAATTCCTTCGTAAACGGAAGCAGCAACAGATAATCAACCCCAAAGGCTCTGAGCGCGGCAATACGTTCCTCAATGGTGGAAAGCAGGCGTAGAGAATCATCATTGGGGTTGAGGACGGTGCGCGGGTGGGGCCAGTAGGTAATGACCACACTCTGCCCATTATGCTGACGGGCGGTTTCAATTAACCTGGAAAGGATTTTCTGGTGGCCCACGTGCACCCCGTCAAACGTGCCGGAGGTAACCACGGCATGCGAAAGAGAAGGAAATAGACTAAGCTCCCGGATGACGATCATGGTGCGCCAATTGTTTTTCGCGGAGTTCCTGTAACTGCTCTAAGCTCATGGCGTCTTCCAGCCGGTATTCCCCAATGCGGATACGCACCAACTTGGAGAGATACGCGCCACAGCCCAACTTCTGCCCGAAATCGCGCGCCAAGCTACGTATATAGGTTCCTTTGGAGCATACTACCTTGAACTCTACTTGGTTGCCCGCAATAGAAGTGAGCTCAAATTGCTTAATGGTGATGCGCTTGGATTTGATTTCGGCGTCTTCGCCCCGGCGGGCCAATGCGTAGGCCCTTTCCCCGTTTACCTTCACCGCTGAATAAATGGGCGGGGTCTGGTCAATCTCCCCTAAGAAAGAGTCAGCCGCTTCGCGCAGCATTTCCTCGGTCAAATGCTCCGTAGGAGAGGTGCTGTCAATTTCGGTCTCCAGATCAAAGGAGGGCGTGGTATGTCCTAATACAAACGTGCCGGTGTACTCTTTTTCCTGCGCCTGAATCTCTTCAATGCGTTTGGTGAATTTACCGGTACACAGAATCAGGAGACCGCTGGCCAAAGGATCTAACGTACCGGCATGACCGATTTTCTTGATGCGGAGGGCAAACTTGGTTTTCTTCACCACGTCAAAAGACGTCCAGGTAAGGGGCTTGTCCATTAAGAGAATGGCCCCGGCCTCAAAATCATAAGGAGTTTCTTGCATTATATTAGCTGTATTTCAACTCCCATGGCCATTAACAGGAGAATAATCAATCCCACCACTATGCGGTAATAGCCAAACAGTTTGAACCCATATTTGGTTAAGAAGCCTACAAAGAACTTGATAGCGGCCATGGCTACCACAAACGCCACTATGTTTCCAATGAGCAGCACCTGCCACTCCTGTGGGGTGATGGACGCAAAGCCCTGCTGAATCTTAGGCAGATTAAACTTAACCACGTCTGAAATCTCCAGATGCAGCAAGTCGGTGAGAACAGCATAGGTAGCAGCGGCCAGCATGGTGGGAACCGCCATGAAAAAGGAAAACTCCGCGGCAGATTTGCGGGTCATGTTCTGGGTAAGACCACCGATGATGGAAGAAGCGGAGCGCGAAACTCCCGGAATCATGGCAATACACTGGAACAACCCAATGATAAAGGCATTCTTGTAGCTGGGTGTGGTGACCGGATTTTCCTTATCCTTAAACCAGCGGTCAACGAAAATAAGCAGAATACCGCCCAGCAGCAGACTAATAGCCACTACCTCTACGCGCTCCAGCATGGCATCTACCACGTCTTTGAGCACAAAGCCAATAGCCAGAGCCGGAATGACGGCGACCAAAAGCTTTTTATAGAAATCAATAGAGTTAATGAACCGCTTCCAGTACAGCACCACTACTGATAGAATGGCCCCAAACTGAATGGTCACCGTGAACATCTTGGTAAACTCAAAGGCATTGATGCCCATGAGGCTAGACGCAATGACCATGTGCCCGGTAGAAGAAACCGGTAAGAATTCCGTCAATCCTTCCACTATGGCCAGGATGATGGCTTGCCAGATATTCATCTAAACGTTTTTGCGCGGTTTTGCCAGAATGGCGAAGAATTGAATGATGAAACCAATCACCAATATAATAGGCCCTAAAGTAAGCCCCAGGAAACCGTAACCGTATGGCTCGGTGTCCATGGACATCAAAATAAACCCGATGCCCATCACTACTAACCCAACCAACATGATCTGGTAATTGCGGCGCCCAAAGGAGAATTGCGGCTGATTCTTGTTTTCCATGAAGGAGATGTCTTTAATATAAATCGTCTAGAGAAGCCCGAAGGTATTTTTTTACTGCCCGGTACGAACTGAAAAAGCCCAATACCCCACCTAAGATCAGCAAAGCGGCCATGAGAATAAGCATGAGTTTTTCATCACGGAGCAGATATAGCTCGGTCATTTCATGATAAGCGTACTGCAGCAAACCATACAGCAGGAGGGAAGCCAACGCGCCGCTCACCAACCCCTGAAACGTAGCCCGGTTAAGGAACGGCCGTTGAATGAAAAAGGAAGTGGCTCCTACCAACTGCATGCTCCTGATCAGGAACCGCTGGGAGTACAGCGCCAGTTTAATGGTGTTGTTGATGAGAATGATCACCACCAGCACCAGAATGGCCGCGAAGCCCAACAGCACAATGCTCACCTTCCGCAGGTTGTGGTTGATGGAGTCAATAAGGCTTTCCACGTAATCTACCTCGTACACGCCCGTGGTGTTCTGGAGGTCTTGCTGAATCTTCTTCAGTTGGTCAGAGGTGGCAAACTCCGGATTGACGCGTATGATAAAAGCATCGCGGAGCGGGTTCTCGCCTAAGAACGTGAGAAAGTCTTCGCCGCTTTCGTCAATGAATTCCTTTGCGCCCTGTTCTTTGGACATGAAGGTGACCATAGGCTGGCTTTCTTCATAGGCGATGTATTCCTTTCGGCCCAGCGTCTTTTTCAGCTTGTCTAATTCTAGGGGAGAGAGCTCACGGTCAAGGTACACCTGTACCTCAATGTTCTGTTTTACCAGATTGGAGAGTTTGCTGGCAAAAATAAGCAGCAGCCCAAAAGAGCCAATTACAAACAAAGCCAACGTGATACTGAAGATCACCATGGTATGCGGGTAATTGCCGAGCTTCTTCTTGCGGGTATGTTTGAGCGGTTTAGCAGCCATAGGTATGTGTGCGGGCAAAAATAGTAATAATTTAGAAGAAGAACGGAGGAGTAGGTGTTTTTAACCTTATTTCTGAAAAAGAGCCTTTAAACCTGATGGTTGGAAGAGGGGGAGTGTTACTTTGTGGCTGTCTTGTCTGTTTGGAGTTTTGTTAGGTGTTGAATTGGTTTTATGGGAGTGGTTGGTGCATGCCGTTTGTCTGTTGCTGGCATAGTGGCGGGTTGATGCGAGGCACTTATGCTGGGTTTTTCGCCGTTGTTGGTGTTATCACTAACAACCTAAATGGCTGTCCTTCTAGCAAGAAGCTCTGGTTCACGCAGTTTGCTGTGCCCTTGGCTGGACGGCTTTGTGCGTGAGTGCAAGTGCTTTGTTGTTTCATCGTTGACGGTAAGCGCTCACGGCCGAGAGGCCCCGTCTTTCCCTCGCGCACTGCCCTTTCGGCCTGCATAGTCCTTTGCGCATAATTTTGCTTTTCCAGGGCCAAAAGCGAGGCGCGCTCGGGAAAGACTGGAACTGGGAAAAGTAGCGAAGCGATAATGGAGTTGGTGTAGGTGTGGGTGGGTGCTTTGGCTGTGTAGATATTTTAGTTGAATGTGCTGTGCGATTGCTTTTTTGTACTTTGTGATTGCCTTTTAATGAGTTATTGCTTAACAAAGCGGCGTAGAATGTCCTGTACTTGGTCGCGAAGCCGGAGGAGGTAGAGGCCGGGGGGGAGTTGTGCGGTGGAGATGGATTGGTTGGGGTAGAGCATGCCTGTTTGTAAGTTGGCTCCCTGCACATTTTGGAGCACATAGGTGACAGGATTCTGGATGCCCTGCACCCGTACTTCGGTGGTGGCGGGATTGGGATACAGCACCAATTCCGGCGCTGAGGCGGTGCTTAATTCACGGGCCTGGCTGTTTTGGTGTAAGCGGAGCGTGGGGTTGCCTTCCAGGGTGTACACGGGCAGATTTGCGGTGGCGGCACTTTGGTTGTACTCCACCACTCTCACGTAATATTTACGGTCTGGGTCTAAGCCACGAACCGAAGCAGACGAGTTTGTTCCGTTGGAGACTACAAAGGTGCCGTCAGCTAGTTTAGAGCCTTCTCCGTAGGTTTCGCTGGCCGTGTAGGACATGCCATCCAGCGGAAAGGCAGTGATGGGGGCATCGGCTTTTACCAGAACCAGTCGGTGGTCTCCGTTGCCGTTCATCCATTTCATTTGGGTGGTAAGGGAGTCTAACGGAACGGCGTTGAGGCGCGCGGCATTCTGGCTGGGCGGGAAAAGGTCATGCGTGGGCCAGTTAACGGCGGTGTCCAGGCATTTCCAGCCTAGTTCGTCCAATTCTTTCCAGAACTGGTCGGCTGACTGGTAGGTGTTCAGCAAGATGGCCCAGGTGTAGCCTCCGCTGGTGCGTACCAGGTAACTGGCGGTGCCGTCCAGACAGCCACTTTGCCACCAATTGTTGTTCAGGTTCACCTGCCAACCTTTCGCCCGCCAGGGGTGCGTGGCAGAGGGCTCTACCATGGAAGCCAGGGTATTCTGGTCCAGTAAATCGGGCTGCGTGGCGAAGCCGTCTACTGACAACAACAGGCGCACCAGGTCGCGGGCCGAGAAAATCCAGCCGCCGTGTGCGTTCATGGCCTCCAGATTGAACCCGCCGTATGCCGCCGGTACTTGCTCTTTGGTGCCGTAGCACGACGCCATGCGGTAGTTGCTCAGGTACTCGCTTTCGCGTTCCTGTTTGTTAACCAGCAAGTTTCGGCCTAAATGCGCTTCCAGCACCCCGCTGGGTTGAAGGATATTCTCCTCTACCCAGCGCTCGTACGGTTGCTTTGTCACGGCTTCCAACACTTTTCCCAGCACCAGATACCCAATGTTAGAATAGGCGGAGCGGGTACCCGGGGTGAAGTCCAGGCCTTTAACCATCAGAAAACGGATTAGGGTGGAGTCGGCCACGGGGTTGCGGGCGTTCATGGCTTTGGTCACATGCACCGGGAAGTCAATGGGGTCGCAATTGGCATAGCCGTCGCAACCAATGGCGCGGTCCCAGCCCGCCGTGTGCTCCAGCAAGTGCTGGATTGTAATGTCTTTCAGCCGAGGATCTGATGTTCCGGCGGAATAATAAGGATTGGGGAGATACCCGTTCGGGCCGAAAACCTTGTGGGACAGACTGAGTTCACCGTCTTGTACCAGTTTCATGATGGCCACCGCCGTCACAATTTTGGATACACTGGCCACCCGCATCAGGCTGTGCGGTTGTAAGGGCTTGGTACGGGCTACATCGGCGTAGCCGAAACCGCGGGCATACACCAGTTTGCCCTCCTTGCTCACGGCCACCGAAGCCCCCGTGACTTCCCATTTCTTAATGAATTGCTGAATAGTAGCGTCAAAACCCGCCAGTTGCGGGACTTGGATTCCTGTTTGTGCAGAAGCGGTAAACGTCCATAAACCCAGAAGGAGCGTAAAAAGTGTTCTCAAATAAAAGTCTCTGTCAATAGTATTTACTTAAGCAAGCAACCCTTCGCGGCTTAAGTTGAAAAGACAAAGTTATTGAACGTTTTGAAGTATTTAAAACGGGTTTGAATATTTTAATGTAAACTTTCTAATAATGTGCAACCTTTGTAAGGTTATTTAAGTGGTTGTATTTTTCTGCTTTTGATTGGATAAAATATAAATCTTTGAAAATGAACCATTTAAGAATTGAATTTAGACGAGTAGCCTGAGTTTCTCTCTACATATTTGGTCTCAAAGTTGTGAGCGAATTGTTTGGAGATAAGCGCTTTAGATAGGCCGCAAGTCTTGAGACTTCGGGTAACTGCTTTGTAAACTTCACTGCCTATGAGATGAAAGTGGCAGACTTGAATCATGGCTCAGGAAAACAAGGCTTCCTAGGACAGAGATACCGTCCTAAGTTGGTAATAACGCCATAGCCGTCTGGGCTAAGCAGGAATGCGTACGACGTTACAGGGTAACGTCGCTACAGTCCATTAATGTAGCCTCGTTACCCTGTAACGAGGTACGCATGCAAGGGAAATTAACCCTCTCTCCGTATCACCAACAATCCTTTATAGGCTCTTTTCTCAAAACTGCCCTGAAACTGAACGGCGTAGAAGTGGTTGGTGAACGGCAAATGGTGAAAATACTTTTCAGTGTAGGTGGAGGCTACTTTGGTACGTTTGAATTGCCTCTACTTTCCAGTATACAGTTCCTAAGCTATTTTAGCTAAAACAGCCGGTAAATGAAGTTAAAGCTCCTGAATAGGTGTAGGAGCGTCGTCTTCTAACCGGAGCATGCGCTCTCTTTCGGCGGCGCGTTGGGCGCGTTTGCTTAGTCTTCTGCGCCGGAACAACTCCCCGAAGGTGTCAAAGTTGGCCTGGTGCAGAATACTTACGGTTTGGCGGCTGGCCGTGGCGTTGGCTTCAAAGTCACGGGGCGTGGTTTCATAGGTGGCGCGTAGCCGTAGCTGGCCGCTGGCGGTCAGGTAATACTCCACAGACCAGTCGCCCGCGGCGGTGGAGCGGTTGTTGCCAATGCGGTTGTTGTTCACGCTGCCTTCGCGGGTTACTTTCAGGCGGCCTTCTAAGAAGGTATAGCTTAGGCGCAACTGCACATCGTCCAGCACCTGGTTTCCGTAGCCGCTTACCCCAATGTCCACTTCCAGGTTGGTGTCAATTTGCGAGAGCCAATAGCTGAGCTGGTTGGAGAACAATTCGCCTACGCTGCTGCCCAAATCGCCCACACCCAAGCCCACCTGTAACTCGTCCTGCGCCGATAAGCGTTTGAACGCGAGCAGGGAGAAGACCTGGCGGTTCAGTTCCTGTTCATCGTTCCGGATGTTGTTCAGGTAGCGGGTAATCTGGTCTTCCAGCAGACTGGGCGTGTCATTGAATTCCAGGTTCAGCCTGATTTGAGGTGTGGTGACCGGCCCGTCCAGGTCCATCACCGCCGTTACCGGATAGCGCGAGCGGGCCGCCGCCGACTGCTGCTGCTGTTCACTTAAATCGGCTAAGATAGGAGCCAATGAAACCCGTTGCGTGTACGTGGCCGTGATTTTCATGAGGCCTTCCAGCGGGTCGCCGTTCCAGGTGATGGTGCCGCCGGGGCGCACGTTGAATTCTTTGTTGATGAGGCCCAGCATAGTGAAATTGTAGCGTCCCTGCACAATCTCGTAGTTCCCGTACATGGCAAATTCGCCCCGCGTATCAATCACCATCCTGATGTTTCCTCGGCCTTTTCCTCTGATAATATCGCCAGTGCGCTCGTCAAAAATCAATTCAATGTAGGCGTTCTCATTCACGTCCAGGTCAAAGTTCAGGCGAATGCCGCTGAGGTCAACCCCTTTCTTCACCAGTGGGGTAGTGGTCTGGGCACTGTCTTGCTTGGCGGGGTTATTGTTTACGAAAGAAATAAAGTTCTGCCGTTCCAGCGAGGTGGCATTGTCCAGCGGGATAGCAATGGTGGTGTTGTTCTCGCTTCTAGCCGAAATGTTCACTTGCAGGTTGGAGGTAGAGCCCAGTGCCGTTACTTCGCCGGTGGCGAAAGCGGTTCCGTAGTACAAGGGGTTGTCGGCGCGGGTGGTGTTCAGGACCATGAACTTATTGAACCGGGCGCGTAAATCCAGCACCATGTTCTGGAACCCATCATGGAAAATACCGCCGTTGAGAATGGCCGTGTTGTTGTAAATATCCCGGATGCGCACATTTTGGAAAGAGATGTCATTCTCTGAGAAGAAAACCCGGTCAGAGAACGTGTACCTCGTGTTAAGGTAATTGAACACAAAGGAACCCTCCGTGACCATTACGGAGCCTTTCAGGATAGGACCCGATAAACGGCCCGAAATGCGTACGCGCCCATCCATGGTGCCGCCCAGGTCAGACATGATGGTTTTCAGCACCGGTTCCACAATCTTGAGTTGGGCATCATCCAGCACGGCCAGCAAATCCAGTTCCTCTTTGCCGCCGCTGGGGTTATACGTGCCGGTGAGCGACAATACTTTTTTGCTGTCTCGGCTGATGCCCAGGTCCACGTTCATCCGCCGGAAACGGTTATCCCAGTTAGTGGTGCCCGCCACATTACCGATTAACTGATTCCCCAGCATAAACGTGTCTACCGCCAGGGTAGAGGACAGGTGCACCTCATTGTAGAGGTCGCGCAGTTGCAGTTCGGCGTTCAGGCGGCCGTCAATCTTGTCTGGTAACAGCGGGTTCAGGTTCTCTAGCCGGAAGTTGGAAAGGTTCACGGTGAGCAAATCCTGCGGATTTCTGGAAAGGACCCCGAAAATGTTCACGCTCTGCGGCCCGTAGGACAAGGTGACGTTTTCAAACCGGACGGCCCCGCCATCAATCACAATGGTGTTGTTGGGCGAAATGGTCCAGACTTTATCCAGCACATTGATGTTGGAACGGTTAAAGACCACCTGAATCTGGTCCTGCTCAAAGGAAACGTTCCCGCTGATGTTGGCGCGGTTGGTGGTGCCGGTCTGGGCTATGTTGCTGGAAAAACTGATGAGCCGCTCGTTCCAGACGCCTTCCACGTACAATTGCTCGGTGTCACCAGCATTGCCCAATTTCTGACGCTCAGAAGTAATAATGGCGTTGGCCAGCACGTCTGGCGTGTTCCAAAGCTTGGAAGACGTTATCTCAACGTTGTTGCGGTAGAACTCGTTTTTGCCGTACAGCAGGGTGTCTATCTGGCTAATGAGGGAGAGCATGGTGGTGGGCCCGCTTCTAAAAGTGCCTTCCAGGGTAGAGAAGTTGGAGACGGAAATGGCCGGGGCAAACGCGTGCAGCACCGGGTTAATGTCCCGCAGGTGCACATCCAGGTCTACTTCATAATCGGCGGGCGGGGCAGATGATTTACGGCGGTAGTAGTTTGCAATTTTGATCGGGTCGTTCTCCAGGTTCAGGCGGTACTCTTCATACAGCGTCTGCAGGTCCCGGAAGAAGGCGGAATACAGGAAATTGCCGCCCGCCTGCAAGGCCAGCACCTCAGAACCTACGTGCAGTTCCCGTATGCCGTCATGAAAATGCGACTCTACTGTTAAGGAATCAATGGCTACTTTTCGGCCGTCATAGGCTAGGGTGGTGTTCTTGAATTGCGCGAGCCCGGCAATCTCATCCAGTTTAATGCCTGTGAAATCTACATCTGCAGTGGTGGAAAGGACAATGCCTTGTTTGGTAAACCCTAGGGCCCGCAGGTCAGCAGTTCGTATGTTGGTTTTCAGGTCAAATACCTGGCGGTTGTTCTGCAGATTAATCTGCCCCGCCGCCGACATCTTGAGGTGAGGGTCATTGATGCTGAGATCACCGTTAAAGGTCTGGCGGCTGAGGTCTGCGTTAACTACAATGTTACGGTAATTGTAGTTGTTAATGTCAATGGCTTTGATGGTGGCATCTACGTTCAGGCGGGCCGAAGCCAGGCTGAAGCCGCTGCCCTGCACTTTTCCGTTGATAGCCACTCTTTTAATGACACTTCGGTCGTCTATCAAGCCACCCACGTCAAAGCCACTGGTATTCAAGTAACCTCGGTACGCTGAGCGGTCAATGTTATTTTTATCGAACTTCAGGTTGATGTCAGACACCACGTTTCCCAGCGCACTCTGGAAAGCGCCGTTGGCTACAAAGTCATTGTAGAAGCCGGTGAACTCACCCTCCAGCTTTACCGTTCCGGCCCGGGCAGCCATGTCATAAGCGTTCTTCGGCAGAAATTTCTTAATGTCCCGGGCGTTGATGCTACTTGGCCCCAGGTGCAAATCAGCGAAGGTGTTCTTGAAATTGGGTAGGCCATCGGCCGAAATATCGCCGGTAATATGGGTGTACTGCCCGTAGCGTACGTCAATTTCCTGCGCCCTGAAATTGTTGACCTTGCCCTTCACCTTGCCGGAGAGCAGTACCTTTTCGTTCCAGTCTTTCAAAACCGGGGCAAAAAGGGCAATATCATCTGAGGTGACGTAGGTGCTGTCAAAGCTGGCCGTCACGTTCATGCTGTCATTGAACTCCTTGAAATTCCAGAAGACCCGGTAATCAAAGCGCACATAGTTGGCCAGATGGCTGTCGTTCACGCGCAGGTTCAATTTGTCCCATTCCCAGAAAGTAGGAGCGAAGGTCATGCGCGTGTCCAGGTCCTTTAAATAGGTCTGTGACCGTTTGTCAATGGTGGTGAGGCTGGTGACCACCGTCTGGATGGTGTCTCCTTTGAAGCTGATTTCCGAAAAACGGCCGTTAATCTGTTCCAGGTCCATGTGCTGGTAATCGAACCCGTACTCCGCCAGCGGCTTGTTGTAATTCTGGTAACGGAAATGCCCGTCTTTGAGAACAATCTCGTCAATTTTAAAATCGAAGGGAGTTTTCGCCTTGGTGGTATCTTTGGTGATCAGGTTAGACAGCGCCCTGATGAACGTGCTCATGTTCAGGGTGTCTGCCCCTTTGTACTGGATCAGGTTGGCCTCAGGTTTCGTAAGGGCCAGGGAAGCAATGTGCAGCCGGTCTGGCTTGAATTTAACCGTAGGAACAGAAATTTCCCGGTCCCCGAACCAGGGAATACGCCACTGGTCAGCTTTGAAAAGTTGGAAGAAACTGATATCGGCATCGGCTTCGCCGATGTAGAAAAGCGTCTTTTTCTGGCGGTCCAGCACCCGCACGTTGGTGAGCACCACGCTCTTAAAGAACGCAATGTCTACCCGGCCAATGGTGACCTGGTGGTGAATGGTTTCAGATAGAATGCTCGCGGCTTTTTGGGCTACTTTGGTCTGAACGGCCGGAAAACGTAGGGCCAGGGTGAGGCCACCCACCAGCAAAACCACCAGTATTAGCACGCCCAGAATTATTTTTAACAGAGCTTTTGCTATAACTTGCGGGTAGTTTTTCTTTTTTTCTTGCGTCTCTTCTTGGTCGTGCGTCTCCAACGGAATATGAACCCTACAATTTTAGCAATAGAATCGTCTTGTGATGAAACATCGGCTTCTGTCATTCAAAACGGCCGCGTGTTGTCCAACATTGTAGCCACGCAGGCAATCCATGAGCAATACGGCGGCGTGGTGCCAGAGTTAGCCTCGCGGGCCCACCAGCAGAACATCATTCCGGTGGTTTCGCAGGCGCTTCAAAGAGCAAATATAGCAAAAAGCCAATTAGATGCGGTGGCTTTTACCCGCGGCCCCGGACTTTTAGGTGCCTTACTGGTAGGCTGTTCGTTCGCCAAATCCTTCGCGTTGGGGCTAAATCTGCCGCTCATTGAAGTGAACCACATGCAGGCCCACATTCTGGCCCATTTCATTGATGATCCCCAACCCCACTTACCGTTCCTCTGCCTCACCGTGAGCGGCGGCCACACCCAGATTGTGCTCGTGCGCAGCCACCTGGACATGGAAGTACTGGGCCAAACAACCGATGACGCCGTGGGCGAAGCTTTTGATAAATCGGCCAAACTCCTGGGCCTGCCGTATCCCGGCGGACCCATGCTGGACAAACTGGCCGCCACCGGAAACCCAAACCGGTTTGCTTTCCCCATCGTGAACATGGACGGCTACGATTTCTCCTTCAGCGGCATCAAAACCTCTATCCTCAACTTCGTGAAGAAGAACACCGCCGCAGAGCCGGATTTCGTGCAGAACAACCTGCCAGATATCTGCGCCAGCATCCAGTGGGCTTTGATTCAAACACTCATGAAGAAGCTGGTGCTGGCCGCCAAAGAGCAGAACATCAAAGAAATTGCCATTGCCGGCGGCGTTTCGGCCAACTCCGGTTTACGGGCTACTTTGCAGGAATATGCCCAGAAATACGGTTGGAATGTGTACTTGCCCGCCTTTGAATACTGCACAGACAACGCCGCCATGATTGCCATGGCCGCCCATTACCAGTACCTGGCCGGCGATTTCACCACCCAATACGCCAGCCCAGACCCACGGCTGAAGGTGTAAAGGCTGGGAGTTGTTTCAGGCTTGTTTTGGTGGAATCTGTCGGGAAACGGCTGCATTGCTTTTCTCTATGATTCAAGCCTGCACCAAAGCAAATGGTTTGTAGGAAGATAGCAAGGCTAAATTTTTTATTCTCCCGCTCTGTCAAAAATTTTCCTTTCAAGTTCGGGAGAAAGCCGGAAGTCTGTTTGCTTTATCTTTTCAAGTATAGGTCTAATAGAAGCTAAATTCCCTTTCAGTTTAGCTTCTACCAGTATGCCAAAGGTTCCGGTGAATCTCAACTCTAAGCTAGCGGCCAATTTTCTTGCTTTGTAGTCATCCAGAATCAGGAGGCAATCCTTTAACTCTATGGCTAACGCTATTGCGCTTGCCTCACCTCTGTCAACAGAGGTTTGTAGCAGATTCGCGTAAGTTTTATTTGTAGCATCTTTGATTCTAATCCAATCAGGTAATGCTTTCCCAAATTCGTCTGCAATGGTAGAAGTAATGCTTATTTCCCCATAAAGGGTCCTGAGCAGTTCTGTTTCGCCTACTTTGTCTAAAATTATCAGGCAACTTGTATCAGCTATGATAATTTCTGGCATTCTGAATATCGTTATCCAAGTCGTCTGCAGGATAATTGAACACGGAGACACCGTATTCACCCAATAACTCCATAAAAGTTCTTTTAGAATATCCGGCAAGGTCTGCGGCTTGCCCTAGAGACAGTTTACCCATTTCGTAGAGCTGGGCAGCCAGGACCATGGTGGCCTCTTTCTGTGTGATATCTACAGATTCTGGTAAGTTAATTGTGAAGGTTTTCATTTCAGTAAGTTACGGCTTTGTGGTGACTAATGTTGATTTTTTGCTTATCTCTCACTACTAACTAGCAAATTCCTTAACTGTTGCATGAACGCTGCTGTAATCAAATTCTGCTAAAATCTTTTCCGTAACACAGATTTCATAGGTACATTGACGCCCTGAACAGCCTTGGCCGCTAACAGAGGGGGAACTCGTGCCCGGCGGGACTAAGGTGCACCACTTAAAAGCCGTGGTTCCATGCGAAAACTCCTTATTTTCATTTTTTCTTTCATGACACTTCTGAGTGCCCAGTGCCAGACCAGCCCTGTTTCCAAAATGGCGCGGCAAGTATTTGACCAACACGCCCGGTTTAAAGAAGCCAGCATCTCTACCCGCCGGTTCAAGCACAAAGATTTGGTGCCGATTTTAGAAAAACTTCGCCAAAATCCGTTGTTTCAGGTGCAGGTGGTGGGCAAATCGGTGGAGCAGCGCGACATTTACCTCATCAAAGCAGGCAACGGCAAAAACAAGGTCATGCTTTGGTCGCAGATGCACGGCGATGAGTCTACTGCCACCATGGCGCTGTTGGACATCTTCAACTTTCTGAAAGCGTCAGATGACCTGAATCCTATTCGTCAGGAGATACTAGAAAACAACACGCTCTATTTTGTGCCCATGCTCAACCCAGACGGGGCCGAGAAGTTCACCCGCAGAAACGCCTTGGAAATTGACTTGAACCGCGATGCCCTTCGGCTCCAGAGCCCTGAGGCGCGTCTGCTCAAAAGCCTTCGCGACAGCATTGATCCTTCGTTCGGGTTTAATTTGCATGACCAAAGCCGGCTGTATACCGTGGGCACCACCGGCCGCCCGGCAACCATTTCCTTTTTGGCGCCCGCCTACAACTACGCTCAAAGCGTGAACGAGGTGCGGGAACGGGCCATGCGTACCATTGTGGGCATGAACGAAAGCATTCAGCAGTTTTTACCAGGGCAGGTGGCTAAGTATTCAGACGAGCATGAGCCCAGAGCCTTCGGCGATAACATCCAGAAATGGGGCACCAGTCTGATTTTAATTGAATCTGGCGGGTACCAGGGCGACCCCGAGAAGCAGTACATCCGGCAGGTGAACTTTGCGGCTATTCTGGCGGCCTTGCAGTTGATTGGCCAGGAAGGCTACAAGGACTATACCACCAAAGACTACTTCAAGATTCCAGAGAATGAGCGTTATCTGTTTGACCTGGTGCTCCGGAAAGTCCGCTACCAAGAGAAAGGCCGGAACACGTTACTGGACATCGGGATTAACCGGAACGAAGCCACCGCCAACACCCCGCAGGGTTTCTACCACCGCAGCACGGTTGAGGAAATAGGCGACATGAGCGTCTTCAACGGCTACGAAGAACTCAACGGCGATGAACTCATCCTCACGCCGGGAAAAGTTTATAAAATGCCGCTGGCGAACGTGGAGGCCTTAACCCCTGAGCGTACGAAGGAATTACTGCAAGCGGGCTATACCACCGTAAGGTTGGAGCGCATCCCCCGCGGTTTTAACCCCGTGAATCTGCCGTTGAATGTGATCTCCAAATCTGGTAGCGCCAACCATGCGTTGGGCTTGGGCAAGGGTGCCAACTTTACGCTCCAAACGCCTGATGGTCAGGTACGCTTCGCAATTGTGAATGGGTTCGTCTATGACCTGAGCAAAGAAAAACCCGCGCTCTTCCACGGGTTGGTTTTATAGTCACCCTTTTGTTTAGCGGCTGTTTTGAAGAAAACGGCCGCTAAACGAATGCACGCATCATTCATCATCTTTCAAACACAAACAAACAATGGACGGAAATGCCATTATCCTCACCAACGGATTACTGAACCAGTATCCGGCCAAAACTGCGCACGGCCTCATTAGAGGTACCGAACGTTTTAGAATCATAGGCGTTATAGATGCCGTTTCGGCCGGGCAAGACGCCGGGGAAGTAGTAGACGGGAAAAACCGCAACATACCGGTTTATTCAGATTTAGCCGAATTCCTGGAAAACAGCCCTGAAAAGGCGCAGTACTGCCTGGTAGGCATCGCCCCAAAGGGTGGAAAGCTACCGGCTAGCATGAAAGAGACCATTTCAGAGGCCATCCGACAGGGGATGAGCATTGTGAGCGGCCTGCACGAGTACCTGAGCGATATGCCGGAATTAGCGGCTTTGGCACAGGAACACGTGGTTGAATTGATTGATGTGCGCAAACCCAAACCAAAAAGCGAACTGCATTTCTGGACCGGCAAAATCAAAGACATTCCGGCCCCGCGCATAGCCGTTCTGGGCACCGATGTACGCATGGGAAAACGCACCACCACGCGCCTGCTCACCCAGGCCGCCGAAGCTGCCGGACTGAAAGCCCAGATGATTTTCACGGGACAGACCGGTTGGATGCAGGGCCGCGGCAAAGGCTTCATTCTGGATTCTACCTACAATGACTTCGTGTCTGGCGAACTGGAGCACGCCATTCTGTCTAGTTATGAAGAACACCAACCCGATGTCTTTTTCGTGGAAGGCCAGGCGGCACTGCGGAACCCCAGCGGCCCCTGCGGGTCTGAATATCTGGTGTCTGGTCAGGTGAAATACGTGGTGCTGCAACATGCGCCCTCCCGCGTGTACTTTGATGACAATGAGGAACTCGGCTTCAAGATTCCGCCGGTCTCCACCGAAATTCAATTAATAGAACTGTACGGGGCCAAAGTGCTGGCGCTTACCTTAAATACCGCCGGCCTCACGCTGGAGCAAGCCCGTGCCTACCAGAAACAATACCAGGAAGAGTTAGGACTGCCCGTGGTTCTTCCGTTGGAAGACGGAGTTGACCGAATCATTGACCTGGTAAAGCAAGTGCTGGAGAAAGAAAGTACCGCCGTATGAAGATAAAGGAAATCAACGTCTGGAAAACGAATCTGGAACTGACCCGCCCGTACACCATTGCTTTCAAAACCGTTTCTACGGTAGAGAATGTGCTGGTGGAGATCATTACCGAAAATGGATTGACTGGCCTGGGAGCCGGAAACCCCAGCACCGAAGTAGTAGGAGAGAAGCTCGCGGAAACCCTGGCCGTGCTTCAGCCCGAGAACCTAGAATGGCTCATAGGCCAGGACATCCGCAGTTTCCAGTTGCTTTGCGCCGAGTTGCCCTTGCGCCTGCCCCGCAACCCCGCCGCCCGCGCGGCGCTCGACATTGCCCTGCATGATGTGTTCAGCAAGTACTTAGGCGTGCCGTTGGTGTCTTTTCTAGGCCAGCGGATAGATTCTTTGCCAACGTCCATCACCATTGGGATTAAGTCTGTGGAAGAAACGTTGGCCGAGGCCGAAGAATACGTGGGCCGTGGTTTTACGCACCTCAAAGTAAAGGTAGGCGAAACGGTAGCGCAGGATTTGGAGCGCCTGGTGAAACTCCGCGAAGCGCACGGCAACAACATTACCATGCGCATAGATGCGAACCAAGGCTGGACCAGCTATGACCTGGCTACCTTCTGCACCCAGGCCCAGCCCCTGGATATTGAACTGATTGAGCAGCCGCTTCCCGCGCCCATGATAGATGACTTGCGCGAATTGCCAGATGCGGTGAAAGACCTGGTAGCCGCCGATGAGTCCCTGCTCTCTCCGGGAGATGCTTTTCAGTTGGCTCAGTCGCCCCGCGCCTGCGGTATTTACAACATCAAGCTCATGAAATGCGGTGGTGTGTTTGCCGCCAAACAGATTGGCACCATCGCCCAGCAGGCCGGTATAGATTTGATGTGGGGCTGTAACGATGAAAGCATCATCAGCATCACCGCGGCCTTGCACGCCGCTTTTTCCTGCCCCAACACCCGCTACATTGACCTGGACGGCAGCCTGGACCTGGCCCGCGATGTAGTATCCGGTGGGTTTATCCTGGAGAACGGCATCATGCGCCCCAACGACAAACCTGGCCTGGGCGTGGAAAGACTATAGTAAATAATCATTGAGAGATTGAGAGAATGGGAGTGTAAGGGAGTTACCATGCTCTCTCAATCTGGCAGAGAATCAACCCACAAACGAGAAAAACCGCTGGTCTAACTATAGAGTAGCGGTTTTTTTAGTTGGGCTGTGTATCTTTCCATCACGTTGTGTCTATTCACCGGCCAAGAACAAGCAAACCGAAGGTTGATGACACAACCCCAACCATTCACTCATTCTCTCAATCATTCATTCTCTCAATACTCACGCATGGTTTTAAATTATTTGTGGGCGGCGTTTTTCATCATTGCCTTCTGCATAGCGCTCTTCAAGCTCATCGTTTTCCAAGATGTAGAAATTTTCCAGAAGCTGGTGGCCAGCACGTTTGACAATGCCAAAACCGGCTTTGAGATTTCCTTGGGTTTAACCGGGGTCATGACGCTCTGGCTGGGCCTCATGAAAGTGGGAGAGCGTGGCGGTATCATTGCGTTGTTCGCCAGGGCGGTGGGGCCCTTTTTTAACCGTCTTTTCCCCGAGATTCCTAAAAACCACCCGGTATTCGGTTCTATTCTCATGAACTTTTCGGCCAACATGCTGGGGCTGGACAATGCCGCCACGCCACTGGGTTTGAAGGCCATGAAAGAAATGCAGGAACTCAACCCCGAGAAGGAAACGGCATCCAATGCCCAAATTATGTTTCTGGTGCTCAACGCCTCGGGCCTCACAATCATTCCCATCAGCATCATGGTGTTCCGGGCGCAGATGGGCGCTGCCGATCCTTCGGATATTTTCATTCCCATTCTGCTGGCTACTTTCTTTTCTACGTTGGCGGGGTTGATCTCGGTAGCTATTTACCAGCGCATCAACTTATTTGACAAGGTAATCTTTGCCTATCTGGGTACCCTAATTCTGTTAATCGCTGCCCTTATCTATTATTTCTCCACCATTTCCCAAGAGCAGATTGGCACAATCTCCACGGTGGCCAGCAATGTCATTCTCTTTACCATCATCGTCTCCTTTATCGGTTTGGCGCTCATCCGGAAGGTGAATGTCTATGAAGCTTTTATTGAAGGGGCGAAGGAAGGTTTCTCCGTGGCTATCACTATTATTCCGTACCTGGTGGCTATTCTGGTGGCGGTAGGCGTATTCCGGGTATCTGGCGCGCTGGATATCATTGTGAACGGCATTGGGCAGTTCTTCGCCTTCCTGGGCATGAACACCGATTTTGTGCCTGCTTTACCGGTAGCGTTCATGAAGCCCCTAAGCGGAAGCGGAGCCCGGGGCCTGATGGTGGAAGCCATGCAAACCTACGGTGCCGATTCTTTTGTGGCCCGGGTAGCCTCCACCATTCAGGGGTCTACCGAGACCACGTTCTATATTCTAGCCGTGTACTTCGGGTCAGTAGGTGTGCGCAAAACCCGCTACGCCCTGGTTTGCGGCTTAATCGCCGATTTGTTTGGGGTTATTGCGGCCATCACGCTGGCGTATTTGTTCTTCCATTAACCGTACGTTTCAATGCTGGTTTTCAGAAACTAACCCTGGAATACTGAAGGTTTACGAAAAATTGTTTCGGGGCCTTTTCTCTGAAAACAGGCTAAAAACAGAAAGGGCTTCCTACTTCGGAAGCCCTTTCTGTTTTATAAGAGGTCAATTCTTATGACCGCAGTCTAATCCATAAGGTTCTGATCAGGCTGAGGGAGTTCTGGTTGAGGATTTCGGTTTCAATTCTGACGTTGGTGCCGGCCGGGGCTTGCGGCACGGTGTAGGAAACCACCAGCGTATCGGTGCGGTCCGTTTTGGAGAAAGCGGGCGTGTACGGGTACGTGGTTACCTTGGTACGGGCACCGGTGCCCACGGTCTGGTACACGTTAATCTCCTTCACCGGCGACTCTGAGAAGAACTGCAATTCGTACCGTATCTGGGTACCGGCGGCGTATTGGCGGGTAGTAGCGTTGTTGGCGGTAGTAATGGCCGTGTTGGTAGACAAGTCCATCAACTCGTTTGCGCTCACCGGCACACTTCCCACTCCGGTAGGCGTGGTGTTATCCTTGATGAAATCTGGTTCATCATAGCAGGCGGTCAGGGAGAAACTTCCGAAGGCCAGCAGGCAGGTATATAAAGCTATTTTTTTCATGTTGTTTTCCTTTTGAAGATTATTGATCCCACCACATTTTTTCGGCAATCCCCTTAGTCACTTTAGACACTTCCTCGGCATTGCGGGAGGCTTCGGTTTCGGGGTAAAGGACCCTTCTGATGAACTGTCCGTTCAAAGCAGGATTGTGTTCGGCTGGCAACTCCATGGTGGGGTAGATGGCAGAGGAATAATCGTACCTCCGTACATCTACCCACGCTTCCGGGTTGAGGTAAAGGGCAATGAGTTTCTCTTTCATGATCAGCCCCAGGGTGAGGTTGTTTGCTCCAACGGCCACTCTGGGGTTGCTGAGATAGGCGGTAATGTCTCCTGCAGCTACGCCTAATTTTTCCATGTGGGCTCTGATACCGGCCAGATAGGCCTGGTACGCCTCAGCGGTGCTGCCGGTGGAAGTGCGCGTACCGCCATTGGCAATAAACCGGGCTTCGGCCTCAATGAATTTCATTTCACTGTAGGTGACCATCAGCACCGGGGCAGACGCCTTGGCATAAAAGGTATTGGCGGTCAGGTTGGTATTGCCCCCGGAGCCAGCTCCGTTTCTGTACCCTAGGTAGTTGGCGGTACTGGTTCCTTTGTCGGCCATGAACGGTAAACGCGGGTCTACCAGTCCAGAGTAGGCGGTACCATTCATAAGGTTGATCAACGTTTGCGAAGGAGCCACAATAAAGTTACCGGTAGTGGTACCAATGGCTATTCCGCTGTTCCAAGGGTTTAAATTGCGCTCATTGAAGGTTACCTGCAGGTCTTCGGCATTACTGGTGAACGCCTTGGCCACAAAGCCGAGGGCTGCTGTAGCGGCAGCGGTTCCCTGTTTCTCTACCAGGTGTATGGTATAGCGGGCCTTCAGCGCATTGGCGGCTTTGATCCAACGGCTAATGTTACCGGCGTAAATCAGGTCATCGGCCCCGGGCCTCACGGTAGAGGTAGTTTTTTGCAACTCTACCAATGCCTCGTCCAGCAAAGTATGGATGGTGGTGTAAATCTGTTCCTGTTCATCATACGCCGGCGTCAGCTCCAGCGGGCCCTGAAAAGCTTGGGAGTAAGGGACAGCTCCCCAGGTATCGGTGAGCAGGCCTAAGTTCAAGGCTTGTAGTACCTTGGTGATACCTACATAATGGGAGGAACCTTCGGCCGAGGCCTGTCTTACCAGCACATCGGCGTTGTTGAGGTTGTTGAGGTAAATGGTGTTCCAGGCTACGTTGATGCGGGCGTCAATGTGACGGTCAAGTTGCTGAGGGCCCGATGTATAGGCGGCCAATTGTTGCGCAAACAAACTGGTGTAAAGCCCAAGATTGTAATGGGCAATGGCAGTAGACGCCTGTATAGGGGAGAGCAGGGCATCTGAACTGACGGCCGCCGCCCGGTTGGGGTCTTCATTGATATCCAGGAACCCATCACAGCCTGCCAGCGGCAGCAAGGCTAGTAATCCCAGGGAAATATATCGTCTAGTGAATTGTAACATGTCTGGTAAATTAAAGGGTGATGTTCAAACCAAAGGTGTAGCTTCTAACTGCCGGAATGCCATAGCCTGTGTATCCCAAAGCATTGCTGCCCGAGCCATAGGTAGGTGTTTCTGGGTCAAATCCTTCAAAAGGAGTAATCAGGAACAGGTTATTGCCGGTCAGGCTCACCCGAACGCTCTTGAACGGTGTTTTCCCAACCAGGCTTAGGGGAAGGCTATACGCCAGTTGGGCATTTCTCAGGCGTACCCAGGAAGCGTCCTGTAAGAGAACATCTGCCGCATCATTGTAGCTGCCGCTGTTGCGGTAGAAGTTTTCATCCAGTACTACCGGAATGGTGTTGGGTTCTCCGTTGGCGTTTACCCCGTTGAAGATAAGCTGCTGGTAGCGGTTCTCCGTTCTGATGTCAATTCCGTTCCGGATGCGGTTACGCATACTCACGTCATATACATCTCCGCCCTGGCGAACTTCCAGCAAAGCCGACAGGCTGATGCCTTTCCAAGTGATAGTGTTGGTGATACCTCCCTGCCAGTCTGGAAGAGCGTTGCCAACTTTAACTAAGGGAGAAGCCGGACTCAGGATAGGGAAACCATTGGTGCCAATGATGAGTCTGCCTTGGTCATCACGCTGAAAAACGCGACCATATAAATCACCGGCTGAACCGCCGACTACTAATCTGTTTACAATGCGGTCATCCTGAAAGGTGATTTCATTTACGGCTTCATGGATGGAAATGACTTCGCTGCGGTTCTGCGACCAGTTCAGCACCACGTCCCAGGTGAAAGCATTCGTTTTAAGGGGAGTTCCCGAGATAAGTAACTCAACGCCTTTGTTCTGGATTTCTCCGGCGTTGCTGGTGTAGTTGGTAATACCCGAGGTAACGCTGGTAGGGATGGCCAGAATCTGGTCAAAGCTGTTGGAACGGTAGTACGTGGCGTCTATGCCTAACCTTCCTTGGAAGAACTGCAACTCGGTACCAAATTCAATGGAAGTGGTTCTTTCTGGCTTTAACTCAGGATCTCCCTGCGTGGTACTCACCACAAACCCGTTCCGGTTCCCGAAGGGAAAACCGCTGGCAGAACCAAAATAGGTGCCCACCCGGTAAGGCTGCGTGTCTTTTCCCACTCCGGCTATGGATGCCCTAACTTTGCCATAGTTGAAGAAGGCGTTTTCAGACAAACCCAGCAACTCAGAGAATACAAAGCTGGTGCTCACCGAAGGGTAGAAGAAGGAACGGTTGTTTTCAGGCAAGGTGGAGGTCCAGTCGTTACGGCCGGTTACGCTTAAGAAAAGCAGGTTTTTGTAATCAACCCTCGCGTCAAAGAAAGCCCCAATGACGCGTCTTTCACTTATCCCGTTGCTGGTGAAGATGTTGGAGGTGTTGGAAAGATGGTAGAACAAAGGCACGGTAAAACGCTCGCCGCGGGTGTTCAGAATGTCTGAATATTGGCTTTCTACGCTGTTACCAATCATGACAGAGGCATGCAGGTCTTCTGTGAAGTCATGTTCTGCCGTTAAGAAAGCGTTTGAGGTCACCTCGCGGTAGTTCACCCGTTCTTCAATGATAAATCCTCCGGTGCCCGCGGCAATGTCCAGCGTGGGCGCTCCCTGGAAAATAGGGCCGGGTACCAGCCGTTGGCGGTTGTCGCTGTACACGTCTGCTCCAATTTTGTAGCTGAAACGTAACCACGGCGTGAAATCATAGTTAAGGCCCACGTTCCCAATGACCCGGTTCACATCATCGTCTAACGTGCTGTTCTCTGCCAGATACCTGGGGTTGTCAATCACCCCCGGGGAATACACTTTCATGGTTCCGTCTGGGTTGAGGTAGTCGTTGACGTCAAACGTAGTGGTGTGATAGGTGAGCGCCGAGAGAATTCCTTTGTCACCGGAAGCGGCCTTGCTTCCGCCCGACTGGCTGTAACTGATGGTTCCGTTGACGGAGAATTTAGGGGAGAAGTTGATGTTTCCGCCCAGTTTTACCGTAGAGCGCGCCCAATCTGAGTTAGGCGCTATGCCTTCCTGGTTGAAGTGGGAAACCGACGTATGGAACGTGGCTTTCTCATTTCCGCCGGAAATGCTGAGATTGTTGTCAAAACGGCTCCCTGTCTGGAAGAAGCGTTCCATGTTGTTATACACCGGATCATCGGTTACCGGGGGACCAAAGGTCTGGAAACGGTTGGGCGCACCCGTGGCCGTCCAGCGAAGCCGGCCGCCCAGTCCTTCTCGGTAGCGGGTCTGGATTTCAGGTACTTTGTTTATGTTGTCAATTCCATAATTGGAGCTAAAAGTAACCGAAGTGGCTCCGGCTTTCCCTTTTTTGGTAGTGATGATGATGGCTCCATTAGCCGCCCTGATGCCGTAAAGCGCCGTGGCCGCAGCTCCTTTCAATACCGTCATGCTTTCCACATCTTCCGGATTAATGTCCGCGGCACGGTTGGTAAAAGCAAACTGCTCGGCACTGTTCAGCGCGTTGGAACCGGCGCTAGGTAACTGGTTGCCCGAAATGGTTTCATTGCTCACCGGAATTCCGTCTATCACAAACAACGGCTGGTTGTTGGCACCCGGGTTCAGCGAATTGATTCCCCTGATCTGAATGCGGGAACCCGCCCCCGGCGAGCCACCAGTGCCCAGCACCTGCACCCCGGCCACGCGCCCCTGCAAGGCATTCACCACGTTGGGGTTTTGGGTCTGTTCAATCTGTGCTGCGCCTACTTCCTGCACTGAGTAGCCCAGGGTCCTTTTTTCCTGCTCCCGGCCGAAGGCGGTAACCACCACTTCATTCAACTGCAACACGTCTGGCTGCAAAGAAACCGTGATAGAGGTTCTGCCGCTAATGGGAACATCCTGCGACGTGAATCCAATAAAGGAGACCACCAAGGTGGTGGCGTTAGACGGGGCCGACACCGTGTAATTGCCCGAGGCGTCTGTGTTGGTGCCATTGGTAGTGCCTTTCACCACCACACTGGCCCCAATCACCGGTGTACCGTCTGAAGCAGAGACTACCCTTCCGGTTATTTGCCGGTTCTGGGCTGCCAACTCTTCCATGCAGCAGAAAGCGCAGAAGAATAGTAGCAATTTGTAGATTTTTTTCATGTGGTTAGAATTTTGTTGGTAAGTATGGGTAAGGTATTTTGATTATAATTTAGGGATTATAGCCTGAAAACCAATAGGCCAGTCATATTAAATGTGCTTTCTACGGAGGGTATCTGAATGCCGAAAATATCGTACCTTCCCCGGTAGACACTTCAACTTCAGTAAGTCTTTAACTTCTACTAAGGACACTTAGTGCGTATATAGTAAGTATGGCAGATAGCTTTCTAATCAATCCAGATCTCCCCATCATTCGCCCTAACTGGAAGGGAAACCCAATACAAGGCAGACGCTTTCTGAACGAATTTAAGCAGGGCAACCAGTCTATGTTGTTGGCGCTAAAGTGGAAACTGACGACTAACCCGCAGCGCGAAGAGAAGAAGAACGATACATGGCTACCCCCGGCCCTTAACCCAAAGGAGTTTCTCAGCAGCAAGCAGGACGGATTGGTATGGCTGGGACATGCCACGTTTTTCATCCGTTTAGGCGGAATCACCTTCTTAACGGACCCGCTATTCTACGGCGTCTCCATGCTGAAGCGAAAAGTACCTTTCCCACTAAAGCCCAGCGAGCTGCCGCACATTGATTACGTGCTGCTTTCGCATGGTCATTTTGACCATTGCGACAAGGCTAGTCTCAAAACCCTGCGTAAAACCCATGCCTTTACCGTGCTCACCTCCCTGAAAATGAAGGACCTGATCCAAGCTTGGATTCCAGACATGCCTGTTCAGGAAGCCGGTTGGTACCAGGAATATGCCTTGCGCGAGAATCAGCCGAAGGTGTTTTACCTGCCCGCCTTTCACTGGCACAAACGCGGCCTCACCGACAATAATCAGATTCTTTGGGGTAGTTTTATGCTGCAAACGCCGGAATACACCCTCTACTTCGGAGCCGATTCGGGTTATGACCAGCATTTCAAAGAGATCCAGAAATTGTTCCCTAGAATAGATACCTGTCTGCTGGGCGTGGGCGCCTACAATCCGGCGTTCATCATGAAACCCAGTCACACCAACCCCGCTGAGGCAGTGCAGGCGTTCACAGATCTGAAAGGCGGCACCTTGGTACCTATGCACTACGCCACCTTTGATCTGTCAGATGAACCCATCAGTGAACCCGTGCGCTGGTTGAAACAACTGGAAGCCAATGGGAAAATTCCCGGTGAATTGAAGGTGTTGGCCATTGGCGAGACGCTCCCTTTCGCATAGGGTTCTCAAGCTTGGGTTTTCCCAAGAAGTGATATGTGTTTCAGCCCTGTTTTCCAGTAAACCGCGCTAAAACGCCTCGGTAAATTTTTACGTAAGGTGGCTTTCCCGTTTAAAGGAGTATCCGTTCTGGTGACTTCCCCGTATTTAGAGAAAATGAGTATTCACCTAAACTGAACCGAAATGGACAACGAGAAAAATATAAACCTGAATAGCCGTCAAGATAACGTAAGCAACCAAGCTGAGCCAGGCCGTGTGCCGGAAGCCATTGGTAAATTACCCTTGCCTACCGATGTAAACGACAACCCCAATGATGCCATTGAAGGAAATCCCGGAATTATCACGGGCGGCAGTGGCCGAAGAGGCAACACCAGCGTAGAAGACGGCGGCGACGTAGACGGAAGCTCTACCGGCAGCCATTAACAGAACTTTTTTAAAGCAAAGGCCCCGCCTGATGAGAATCAGGCGGGGCCTTTGCTTTTGTTCTAGTTTAGTTTTGGGCTGGTTTGTCGTAAACGAGCTTAAAACGGCTTAGGTCTGGCTGACGCTTCTTTTTGCGTTGCAGTTCATAGTTGTAAACCACCTGCCCCAGATCCCGCAAAAAAGGAAAGCCTACGGAGTCGTACTCATATTTGCCGTCGTTGTAAATCTCGTCTTCGTTCACGTGCACGGTGGCGGTGAGCATGAATTCGACCTTGTTTTCAAAATCAACTACGTAAGCATTGTCCGTCAGGAAGCCGTAAGACTGGCCAATCTTGTTGAAAATCCTGATGTTTCCCGGAATTCGCTCTGTACGGGTTGGGCCACCAAAGAGCAGGTACTTTACAAAAGTATCGGGGTACTCTTTTTCATCATATGCCGGATGCGCGGTTTCCCGAGGCAACTGCGACATGTATTGGTAAACGAATTGATAATCTTCGGGCGTAAGGTTAAACCGGTTCTTGGCCGGAACCGAGGAAGGGAAGAGCAAGGCGCGCAACATCTGGTGCTGGTCTTCCAAGGCGAACGTATTAGATAAGGCGAAATCACGGGGATCCATCACCAGTTTGTCGTTATTATCCATGTTGCCTTTGCCCATGAGAATAGGAGTGGGGTTCTGGTAGCTTTTGCTGCTCTTCACCAAACCCTGCTGGTACACCACTTTCCCGTTTTGCAGAAATCTCACCGGATTGGTGTATTGATCTAACTCTATGGGCAGAAACGTAGCCAACCTAATAGGCAGCCTGATACTAGAATAGCCTTTGGCTTTCAGTCCTTCGTTCAAAGGCTCCTGACCTATAAACTCATACAGCCGGTTATAGGCCTCATTGTCACTGGTGACCAGAATTTTCTTAATATAATGGGCAATGGAAGGAAAGCCGTTAGCCGAAGTAGTATCTTGCAAGACTTTGGATTGCCCGGCAAAGGCACTGTCTGTGAGCATGGTGGTCTCTTTGGTGAGGCCTGGCACTTTGAGCGTATTAATTTTCTCCAGCGCCATCAAAGAAGCTGGTAATTTCACCGTGCTGGCGGGGTTGAAATATTCCTGGGCATTTACCCGGTACCGGTAGGTTTTGAAGGAAGGCTCGTTGTTTTTATCCCGGTCAATCTGCGTATACAAAATCTGAATTCTGTACTTCTCGGGTTGTTCCAGCAGAGATTTGAATTTATCTGGGTGCTGTTCCAGAAGTTGGGAGAGGAACTTATCGGTTTTAGCTTGAGCCCCGGCGAGGGTAGAACCCAGAAGCAGCAGAGAAAGGCCCAGGAAAGTCTTTTTCATAGGATGGCAGGATATTGAGACGGATAAGGCTAATATGCGTAGAAATTTTTAATCTTCGTTCCTAAACAAACCAAATATGCAGAACCCGTTTCAGGAAGGAGACACCAAACATTTTCACAAACTAATCACCGACGCCGATTTTGCCCGATTTGAGGCCGGTTTGGTCCACCCGGTCTGTTCTACCTTCGCGCTGGCGCAGGCCATGGAGTGGGCCTCGCGGCTGTTTGTGCTGGAAATGAAGGATGCTGACGAGGAAGGAATTGGCACCATGCTCCACATTGACCACCACAGTCCGGCTTTTGCCGGAGAAAATTTGGTCATTGAGGCTACGTACAAGACCTTGCACCAGAACGAACTACGCTGCACCATAGCCGTAAAGGCCGGGGAGCGGTTGATTGCCACCGGGCAAACCGGTCAAAAAATTTTGAAAAAAGAGAAGATCCACCGACTTTTGAAGAACAGTAGAAACTAAATGGCGAAATCAAAAGAGAAAGACAGGCTGCAGAAAACGGTAAATATCTCTAACCGCCGCGCCTCCTATGAGTACCAGTTTCTAGACAAATACACCGCCGGCATCATGCTGCGCGGCACCGAGATCAAATCCATCAGGGAAGGGAACGTAAACCTTTCAGACGGTTACTGTACGTTTCACGGAACTGAGTTGATTCTGCACCAGGTCACCATCTCCAAATATACCGAAGGTACCCACTACAACCACGAACCCACCCGTGATCGCAAGCTGCTCCTGAACAAACGCGAGTTGAAGAAGCTGAAGGAGGGGGCCCAGGAGCAAGGCGTCACCATTATTCCTACCCGGCTTTTCATCTCAGAGCGCGGCTTCGCCAAAGTAGACATCGCCCTGGCCAAAGGAAAGAAACTCTTTGACAAACGCGAAGACATCAAAGAGCGTGACGTAAAACGTGACCTGGCCCGTGAACGCTACTAGATAAGAAGTTGCCTGCAAGTTTATTAAGAAATGACGAAAGAAGAAGACAACTGGAATGAAGTAAAAGATAAATTAAATGTTGGGGATGAAGTTGAAGGGGTAGTTGTCTATAAAGCTCCGTTTGGCGATTTCATCAATATAGGAGTGGAATTTCTTGCCTTATTAGAGATAATTTTAATGAAGGATTTAACTCCAGAAAAATATAAGGAAGGGCAATACAACCTTGTAGGTTCAACAGTTAAGGCTCATATAGTAGGATTTGATGATTCAAACAAACAAATCCGATTGGCCCAAAAGCAGTTAGATTAAAAAGATAGGGAATACTATACAAAACCTTCAGGCAATAACACCTATACGGCAGCTATGCAGCCGCATAGCCTAGAATGTTAGAACAAAGAATCAAGAATTGACTCTGAAAAGAGGCTACTTTCTTTTCTATACCTTTTACACTCACTCATTCTCTCAACCACTCATTCATTCATTATTACCTTGAACTTCGGGATTTGTAAATTGAGTCTGGTGCCGGTGCGCCGGGAGCCGTCAGATAAAAGCGAGCAGATTACCCAATTGGTGTTTGGGGAGTGCTATGAGGTGCTGCAAACCCAGGAAAAGTGGATTCAGGTCCGGAATGCCGCCGATGACTACGAAGGGTGGATTGATGTCAAACAGCACTTCCCGGTGTCAGACGCTTATTTTCAGGAGTGGCGACAGGCCCAACACGCCCGTTCCATGGATCTGGTGCAAACCGTAAGCTGCGGAAACACGGTCACGCCCATCGGCTTTGGCAGCGTCTTGCCTTTCTTTGACGGCATGAGCATACGCGTGGGCGAGGAGCGGTTTCTCTACAACGGCCGGGCCTCAAACCCTTCCATGCCGTACCGCGAGAATTTCCTGCAAAAGATAGCCGTACAGTTTTTGCGGGCGCCCTACCTATGGGGCGGTAAATCCATCTTCGGGATTGACTGCTCGGGGTTTGTGCAGCAGGTGTACAGCGTGTGCGGCTACCAACTTCGGCGTGACGCCTACCAGCAGGTGGAACACGGGCAGGAGGTGCATTTTGTGAGCCAGACCCGCCCCGGCGATGTCGCTTTCTTTGACAATGACGAAGGCCGAATCATTCATGTGGGCCTGGTGCTGGAAGACCAGAAGATCATCCATGCCTCCGGCGAAGTGCGCATAGACCAACTGGACCACCACGGCATCTACAACCGCGACACCAAACGTTATTCCCACAAACTCCGCATCATTAAACGGATCTTGCCCGCCTAAACCGTGTAACACGAAGCCCTGAAAATCAGTTAGAAAAAACTGTTGTAAGATATTTTTGCGTATCTTACTGGAAGGATCTACTGAGCAGGTATTCGTATGAATGATAAGGTACTTTTACTTAATCAAGATTACTCCGCTATTGCCACGTGCAGCTTGCACAAGGCATTCGTCTTGATTTATCTCCAGAAAGCAGAACTCATTGCGGAAGACCAGATAAACGTGTTGCGCACGGTACGGCAGGCGTACCCCAAGCCCCTCGTGATCCGGCTGCACCGGTACGTGCGGGTGCCGTACAAGGGTATTTCCCTTACCCGGCAGAACATCATGCGCCGTGACCGCAACAAGTGCCAGTACTGCGGCTCCACCAGAAACCTCACCTTGGATCATCTGCTGCCCCGTTCCAGAGGCGGCGAAAGCACGTGGTACAACCTCATTACCGCTTGCTCGCGTTGCAACTCCAAGAAAGGCGACCGCACCCCCGAAGAGGTTTCCATGAAACTGTTCTCCAAACCCTTCAAGCCTTCCCTGGTGTCCTTCCTGCGCGACAGCATTCAGGAAACTGACCATGCCTGGATTCCTTTCCTGCGGGAACGGGCGCGGGCTTAACCGTTTACTTTTATGATGATGAAAAAACCATTTTTGATATGTCTTGCCGTGGTAGCGCTGCTGCCGTTGCGTTCCAATGCCCAGGATTTACTTCCTAAGCGCAAAGCGTTAGGCGAGAAGACTTATGGCGTGCAGGTACGTGCTTCCTCAGATCCTCTGCTCGTCCTGAAAACAGATTCTGCTACTATTCCTTTCAGTAATGCCGCCCTGCAAACCCTGAACCCAGAATGGATTGAATCTCTCTCCGTACTGAAAGATAAAGCGGCCCTGGAGGAGTTTGGGCAGAAAGGAAAGAACGGAGTGGTACTTGTTACATTGAAACCCGCGCAGGAACAGGCTTTTCTACAAACCTTAAAAGACCTTAAAAACACATTGCCAGAGCCGGTTTCTATTCAGTTAGACGGTCAGCGGGGCATATCCTTGCCTGAGCCTTTGTATGTAGTTAAAACCCAGGAAGAAGAAGTAACGGTAAGCAAGGAAGCACTTTCCAACTTCAATCCGGGATGGATCAAATCCATTTCTGTGCTGAGAGGGGCTGAAGCCGAAAAGAGGTTTTTGAAACATGGAAAAGAAGGCGTGATTCTGATTACCTTCATCCCAGAGAGAGAGCAGGAGGTGCTTCACACGCTGAAAAACAACAAGTAAGTACGTCTCACTTCAAACCAGTAGGCGTTTAGGGGCTGTTTTGGTCAAAACAGCCCCTAAACGCTTTTTGGTGCTTGGTGTATTGCTATAAGCTTGAGGAGCAACCAGGCCGTGAAGTTTCTAATCCTTCAATGGTCCTTCTATGGCCCCTATATGGCGCGGAAGTTACTTCCGTGACTTTCTTTAGGGTTATTCCATAAGGCACGGAAGTAACTTCCGCGCCAAAGAGTAATAGAAAGCTTGTTTTATGGCTGGTTTCGTCAAAAGGCGTCTAAAACAACAATCAACGTACAATCTTTGAAGTTCTAATAAGCAAGTCTGAAACCTGCCTATCAGCCAAATTCCAGTACCTGTTCTGGGCCGGTTTTCAGGAAAATGGCTTGGAAACCGAAAGAAGGGGAGAATGAAAGCAAAGTGGTTGTGTCTCAGGGGTGTTAGGCTGTTTTTAGAAGTAAAATCCCTTTTTATTTCGTAAAATTTTGTACCTTCGCGCCGCGTTCAAGGTGAATGCCCCGGTTTCTGTGTTGGAAAACGGGTATGTAAAAGAAGCTACGGGGAGGTAAGTGGTTCTGTGCCTAGTCGTTATATTTTGTGAACCAGAATTGCATTATGGCAAATTTAGAAGATTTTGACTGGGGCAAGTTTGAGTCTCAGGGTTTCGGCGGTTCTTACTCTGCTGCAGAGAGAGCCGAAATGGAGCAAATGTATGCCGACACCCTGAACACCGTTCAGGAAGAGGAAGTGATCAAAGGTACCGTTGTTGGTATCACTGAGCGCGACGTAATCCTGAACATCGGCTTTAAATCTGATGGTCTGGTTCCAGTTTCAGAATTCCGTGACATGCCGGACCTGAAAATTGGTGATGAGGTAGAAGTTTTCATTGAAGACCAGGAAGACCCGAACGGTCAGTTGATCCTGTCTCGCAAGAAAGCTAAAATCGTGAAAGCGTGGGAAATGATCTACGGCGCTTTGGAGAACGACACTGTACTGGAAGGTGTAGTGAAACGCAGAACCAAAGGTGGTCTGATCACCGATCTGTATGGCGTAGAAGCCTTCTTACCAGGTTCTCAAATTGACGTGAAACCAATCCGCGACTTCGACATTTATGTTGGTCGTAAGATGGAAGTGAAAGTGGTGAAAATCAACGCCGCTTTTGATAACGTAGTAGTATCGCACAAAGTCCTGATCGAGAAAGATCTGGAGCAGCAGCGCGCCGCTATCCTGAACAACCTGGAAAAAGGTCAGGTTCTGGAAGGTGTGATCAAAAACATGACCAACTTCGGTGTGTTCATCGACTTGGGTGGTGTAGATGGTCTGTTGCACATCACAGATATTTCATGGGGCCGCATCAACCACCCTCAAGAGGTGTTGGAGCTAGACCAGAAAGTAAACGTGGTAGTGTTGGATTTCGACGACGACAAGAAACGTATTTCTTTGGGTATGAAGCAATTGACGGCTCACCCTTGGGATGCTCTTCCTGCCGAAGTAGAAGTTGGCTCACGCGTACGTGGCAGAATCGTGAACGTAGCAGATTACGGTGCGTTCTTAGAACTGATGCCAGGCGTAGAAGGCTTGATCCACGTATCAGAAATGTCATGGTCTCAGCACCTGCGCAACCCACAAGACTTCATCAAACAAGGTGACGAAATTGAGGCGGTTGTGTTGACTATGGACCGTAACGACCGCAAAATGTCACTTGGCATTAAGCAGTTGACTGAAGATCCTTGGACCAAAGAAGATGTCTTGACCAAATATGCCGTTGGAACTAAGCACACTGGTGTGGTTAGAAACCTGACAAACTTTGGTCTGTTCATTGAACTGGAAGAAGGAGTTGATGGTCTGGTTCACGTATCTGACTTGTCTTGGACTAAGAAAATCAAGCACCCATCTGAGTTCGTGAAAGTTGGTGACAAATTAGACGTAGTGGTTCTGGAACTTGATGCTTCTGCCCGTCGTTTGGCCCTTGGTCACAAACAACTGGAAGAAAACCCATGGGATACGTTCGCTACCGTGTTCAACGTAGGTTCTACGCACAAAGCTACTGTGTTGGAGAAATCTGACCGTGGTGCTACGCTGGAACTGCCTTACGGTATTGAAGGATTCGCTTTCCCTAAAGGTTTGACGAAAGAAGACGGTTCTTCTGTAGAAGTAGGTGAGCAAGTAGACTTCAAAGTAACGGAGTTCTCTAAAGATGACCGTAAGATCATCTTGTCGCACACTGCTAGCCACACCGCGCAGCCAGAAGACGCCAAGCGTAAGAAATTTGAGAAGAAAGATGCTCCGGCCGCCGGTACAGCAAAAGCTGCTGCCCCTGCTGCTCCTAAGAAAGAAGAAGTACGCGCTACTTTAGGTGACTTAGACGCTCTTTCTGCCTTAAAAGATCAAATGATGGAAACAGAGAAAGAAGCTGGCGAGAGAAAATTAGCTGCGGCTGCCCAAGCCCGTGCCGATAAATCTACCGGTTCTGACGCTGCTGACGCTGAAACAACTGAATCAGCTGAATAATTTTTTAGGTAGGTAACTGCCTGATAGTGAGAAAGAGCCTCTGCAAAGAGGCTCTTTTTTTATGCCTGAGCCGGAAAAAAAGTGCTTCAGGGTTGTGACCGTATTAAATCCTGTCTATATTTGCACTCCCAATCACGGTAACGTGGCCGAGTGGCTAGGCAGAGCTCTGCAAAAGCTCGTACAGCGGTTCGAATCCGCTCGTTACCTCTTCCAAAAGAAAGCCTGCTTATTTTAAGCAGGCTTTCTTTTTTTTAGCCTCTTTTCATCATCTCCTTCCTAATTCACTTCGGTCTTCTAGCCAACCAAGATCTCCTTTTCCTTTTAAGTAATTAGCCTTAGTAAAAGCAACCTGAGCAAGCCTTCTATTTCTCCAGTTGCCTTAATTTACAAGTACTCCTATTTTATTTAATTGAGCGATAAACACTTATAAACTTATCTAATTAATAATCTATTGAAAATGATCTAAATAGATCTTTTACTAAAATCAAATTCCAGTTTCTCTTTCTTAGCATAATGTGTTATTGCTGAAGCTTGAGATAGCTCATTCCTCCCATACTCGTCGCCTTAATAAGAGATTGTTAAATTATTAGCTTTTAGGAAGTCGGTATTTACACTTTTTATAAATTTATACGTATAAAATGTAGTATTATGTATATTAGGCACCGAAGAAAAGCTTGTGAGTAAGTAGTTTCCGCAAGTAATAATCGGTAAATCCCATATATTTCTATTTTCTAATCTTTTGGCTTAAATATGCGTATGCCCCAAAATCTCATAGGTACATAGAAGCAGAAACAACTGCCTGATTTCTCACTTTATAGAATAAACGACAAGAGAAATAAGCGCTTCTATCAACAGTAGATTTTGAGTAATTGCAGGAAAATGAGCAAAAAACACACAGAAAAAGAAGAGACAAAAAGTGCTAGCTACAGAGAGTCCATTCAGGGAAAAACTCCTAAAGGGACTTTAATTGCCATAGGAGGGAAAGAAAACAAAGGAGATGACCCCGAAGACGGCTCTACCAACGCTGAAAACATAAACTTTGAGAAAAATGAGATTCTGGGGAGGTTTATCCAGGAGTTGAAAGGCGCTAACCCTTTGGTTCTGGTTATTCCCACCGCGTCTTCTATTCCAGAGGAAATGGGAGCATCTTACATCAAGGTCTTCCATGAACTGGATGTAAAGAATGTGCAGGTAGTGGATATCAGAACAAGGGAAGATGCTGGTAAAGAAGAGTACCTGGAGTTGCTGAAGAAAGCCGCTGGCATTATGTTCACGGGCGGAGATCAACTGAAACTCACCGCTATTCTGGGTGGCACAGAGTTCATGCGTCTGCTGAAAGCTCGTTATTACAATGAACCCTTGGTGATAGGTGGTACCAGCGCCGGAGCGGCGGCCATGTCTACCCAAATGATCTACCAGGGCATGAGTGGGGCTGGTTTCATTAAAGGGTCTGTGAGTATTACTGCCGGGCTGGAGCTTTTGGATGATGTTGCCATTGACACCCATTTTATAAAACGGGGCCGTATGGTACGCATGGTGCAGATGTTGGCAACCAACCCAACTTTTATTGGGGTTGGATTGGAGGAAGACACCGGAATAGTGGTAAAGGAAGGAAGGAATTTTGAAGTGATAGGAAGCGGCCTCGTGGTTTTAGTAGACGGGCGGGGCAGCACCAAAACCAATATATATGAAGTGGAGGAAGGAGTTCCGGTCACTATGAGAGATCTCAAGGTGCATCTTCTTGGTAAAGGAGATACGTACACGCTGGAAGTTTTTTAACAAAGTTCATACCCGCTTGCTTACTAGATTAACCAATCTATGAAAATCGCAGAATTGCGCATCATGCGCGGACCAAACTATTGGTCTGTGAAACACCCGAAAATTGTAGTACTGAAACTGGACATGGAAGATTTTGCCGGGGTGCTTACCTCAGATCTTCCGGGTTTCGCCCAAAAACTGGAGACCATGTTCCCCGGAATGGTATCCCACCGTAGCACCGAGGGGCAGGAAGGGGGCTATCTAAGAAGAGTGCAGGAAGAAGGGGTTCCCCTCAGCAATGTGGTGGAGCACGTAGCCCTGGAACTGCAAACCCTAGGCGGAATGGAGTCTGGCTTTGGCCGAACGTATCCTGCTCCCCAGCCCGGTTTCGAATATGTCGTGTTTTCCTACCAAGAAGAGAAAGCCGGCGAATACGCGGCGCATGCGGCCATACGTGTGGTCACGGCGCTGGTGAAAAATGAAACTTATGACATTGCCCCAGACGTGGGCGAATTACACGAAATTCGGGAAGATGAACACATTGGCCCTAGTACCTACTCTATTGTGTCAGAGGCGGTGGCCAGAGGCATTCCTTACATTCGCTTAAATAAAAGCTCCCTCATTCAATTAGGCTACGGCGTTCACCAGAAGCGCATTCAGGCAACCATGACGTGCCGTACAGCGGCTTTTGCTGTAGAATTAGCAGGAGATAAAAGTGCCACCAAAGATGTGCTGCGCGAAGCAGGCGTGCCCGTACCCGAAGGGGAGATAGTGTACACCCTGGACGAATTAAAAGAAGCTATTCACTACCTGGGTTATCCTATTGTCACAAAACCATTGGACGGGAATCACGGCAAAGGGGCGGGAATCAACATCAAAAATTGGGAAGAAGCCGTGGCTGGTTTTGAAACAGCCCTCAAATACTCCAAAGCCGAGAAAGCGGTCATTGTAGAGCAGTTTATTCAGGGGTATGACTTCCGTTTACTGGTGGTGAACAAGAAGTTTGTGGCCGCCGCCAAGCGTACCCCAGCCATGGTGGTGGGCGACGGTGTTTCCACCATTCAGCAACTTATAGACAAAGTAAACACCGATCCGCGCAGAGGCGTAGGACACGAGAAAGAACTCACCAAAATTACCGTAGACAAAGACACCAACGGCATTCTGTACAGCAAAGGATACACCCTGGACACGGTCATTGCAGACGGGGAAGAACTGTTCCTGAAAAGTACCGCCAACCTCTCTACCGGTGGTACCGCTACGGACGTCACCGACCTGATTGATCCTTACAATGTCTTGATGGCGGAGCGAATTGCCGGAACCATTGGCTTGGATATCTGCGGTATCGACGTAGTCACATCAGACATCGCTATTCCTTTGCCAGAAGCCCGAGGGGCCGTGATAGAGGTGAACGCGGCACCGGGGTTCAGGATGCACGTGGCACCTACTGAAGGCTTGCCCCGTAACGTAGCCGATCCGGTGATTGAAATGCTCTTCCCAGACAATTGTCCGTCCCGCATACCCATCATCGCCATAACCGGTACCAACGGGAAAACCACTACCACCCGGCTCATCGCGCACATGGTAAAATCAGTGGGTTATCAGGTGGGGTTCACCACTACAGACGGCATCTACATCCAGGACACGCTGCTGGAAAAAGGCGATACCACCGGTTCCAAAAGCGCCGAGTTTGTGTTACGTGACCCTACCGTCAATTTTGCGGTCTTGGAGTGCGCCCGGGGCGGAATGCTGCGGTCAGGGTTGGGTTTCCAGCAGTGCGATATTGGCATTGTGACCAACGTAGCCGAAGACCACATGGGCCTGCGCGATATCTACACGCTGGAAGACATGGCCCGCGTGAAGGCCGTGGTACCTAAAAGCGTAAGCAAGAACGGATACGCCATCCTGAACGCCGATGACGACAATGTCTACAACATGGCCAAGGAAGTGGAAGCGAAAGTGGCTTTCTTCAGCATGGATGAAAACAACCCGCGTATTCTCAAACATGTAGCCGAGGGCGGATTAGCCGCGGTATTTGAGAACGGATTCATCTCTATTTTCAAAAACACCTATAAAATACGGGTAGACCGCGTAGCAGATATTCCACTTACTTTTGGCGGGCGGGCCAAGTTCAATATTGAAAACGTACTGGCGGCCACACTGGCAGGCTACATCTCCCGTTTTGAGATTTCTGAAATTAAGACTGCGCTACGTACGTTTTTACCATCTGCTGCCAAGACCCCGGGTAGAATGAACCTGTTCAAGTTTCCTACCTTTGAGGTGCTGGTAGATTATGCCCATAACCCAGCGGGCATGAAAGGAATAGCCGATTTCCTGCAGAACGTTGATGCCCGCAAGAAAGTAGGAATAGTAGCTGGGGTAGGAGACCGCCGGGACGAAGACATGGTGGAATTAGGCAAAATGGCGGCGCAGATGTTTGATGAAGTAATCATCCGTTCAGACCGGGACCTGCGAGGCCGCACCGCCGAAGAAATTAACCGGAACGTAATTAACGGTATTCTGCAGGTAGATCCTCATAAGCCGTTCAAAGTGATTAGCCAAGAGATGGTCGCCATTGCCTATGCCTTGGAACACGCCGAGCGAAATTCTTTCATCACTATTTTCTCTGAAGACATTCCGGAGGCGATCAAAATGATTGAGAACTTCAAAGTGATTCAGGATAGACGCGTGATGGTGGATTAATGAATGATTGAGAGATTGAATGAATGAGAGAATGAAGGGAAACTGTAAAGTTGTTAGAGGCTTACTTTTGGAAAACAAGATTGGAAACAGTTTTGCATAAGTAAGAACCCGCAGTTTCCTGTATTCTTCATCAAACAACTCACCCAATAATGATTCACTCGTTCGCGTCCCGCGAGTGTGAGTTACCTGCGGCGTCCCGCCGCTTTGTGTAAGTTTATTCAAAACGAGCAAAGAAACGGCCAGAGGCCGAAGGTAGCTCACACTCGCGGGACGCGAACGAGTGCTCTATTTATAAATGTACAAGGTGAATAAGTTGGAAAGCTCATTCGCTCAAACCCAAAAAAGAGCCCCGAAACGTAACAACGTTTCGGGGCTCTTTTTTGGGAATAAGGGGTAAAACGGTTATTTCAAGGTGAAGGAGGTGGTGCCAATCAGGAAACCGTCTGAGTAGATTTCAATGAGGTGCTTACCCGTTTTGTAAGGCGTGCCTTTGGAGTAGATGAAGGACACCAGTTGCTGGGAGTTGTCAAACACAATGTCGCGTTTGGCAGTGTAGAACTGTTCTTTGCCTTCAAACTCAAAGGTGCCGGAACCGGTAGCCAGGTTGTACAGGGCAGAACCGTCGGGCTCAATCAGGCGCATCAGAATCTCTTTGTTTTCTTTGGGAGCAACCTCGTTTTTACCCAATCTGAAACTCAGTTTGATGCGGTCTACGCGCTTGGCTTTGTATTCCTCCTCGGTGTCTTCTTTCTCTTTCCCGTTGTCATTGATGATGGAAACCGTGATGTTTTGCGCTTCCAGCTTAGAGGCCAGGTTTATTTTCTCTTCCAGTTCCTTGTTGTTGCTGGAGAGCATGGTAATGGAGTCGGCTAACTTGTTCTGCGTGGTTTTCAGGGTTTTCACCTCGGTGAACAGTTCTTCATTGTCATTTTGCAGCTTGGCCGCTTCTTCGTCTTTCTTCTGAAGCGCCAATTCTAAGCTCTGGGCCCTTTGTTGGAAACGCTTCTGATCGGCTAGGGTGAAGGAGTTGTTCCGGAAAGCGCGTAACTGAGCCAGATCGGCATTGATAGCGGCAATTCTGGTTTCCAGGGAGTCGTTGGAAAGCCCGGCGGCGCTTAACTCGGCGCTCTGCCGCTCATAGTCAGACCGCAAGTCTTCAAAAACCTTTATCTGGTTTTCCAACTCAGTACTCTTCACCTTAATGATTTCCTGCTGCTCCTCATTCTGCTGCGTTTTCTGTTGCTGCATGTAAATAAGGATACCGTTAATGCTAAGCAGCACAATAATAAGGCCTACTACTAACAGCTTGCGGTTACTATCCTTCTCGGGTGTTTCAGTGGACATAGCGAATTACGGGGTGTTTAGGTTTTTAAGGCGAGGCCTATTCTTACAAAAATACGTTTCTCTCTATCCTTTGCAAATACCGGGGTAAAATACTTACTTCAGCCCATGCGTGAAAAAGACGAGTTAGATCAGGAATATTGGGAACAACGGTACTCCCAGAACCAGACCCAATGGGATGTGGGGGAAGTTACCCCGCCTCTAAAATCCTATATTGATCAACTGGAAGATCATTCCCTCCAGATTCTGATACCCGGCGGCGGAAACGGGTACGAGGCGGAATACCTGCACCAAAACAATTTTCCCAACGTCTACTTGCTGGACATTGCGGCTACCCCGTTGCGAAACTTTCAGGAGCGGGTGCCCACTTTCCCCCAAGATCATCTCCTGCACCAAGATTTCTTTGATGTAACGCCCAACCAATATGATCTGGTATTGGAGCAGACTTTCTTTTGCGCTCTGCCCAGGAACCTACGTGCCACGTATGCCCGGCAGGTATTTGACATCTTAAAGCCCGGTGGCAAGTTGGTGGGCGTCTTGTTTTCTGAGGAATTTGCGGCCGCAGGTCCGCCGTTTGGCGGATCAGCTATGGAATACCAGGCGTATTTTGGGCCGTACTTCCAGTTTCGGCATTTTGCCCCTTGCCATAATTCGGTGAAGCCGAGGCAGGGAAGAGAGCTGTTCCTGGTGTTGGAACGCCGAGACCGGCCGCAGTTTATCGCGTAGAATTCTGTACTTTTGAGCGGCTGCCTTGTTCGTAGACTCTTCCTCATGGCATGATAAAAGAACCAGCAGTTCGTTTCAGGTATGTTTTGAAGAAAACACCTCTAAAATTAAGCTTGTCACAAGGCGAAGTATAAAAAAATCATCGGCTAACAGCCGAAGCACATAACTAGATTAACAGATGAATATCAGCATCCCTAAATTACAGCATACCGCTTCGGGTAATTTCTTCCTGATGGCTGGTCCTTGTGCCATTGAAGGCGAAGACATGGCCCTGAACATAGCCGAAGAACTGGTTCAGATTTCTGACCGTTTACAGATTCCTTTGATTTTTAAAGGATCTTACCGCAAAGCCAACCGATCCAGAAAAGACTCTTTCACTGGTATTGGCGATGAGAAAGCCCTGCGGATTCTGGCAAAAGTGAGCGAAACCTTTGGGGTACCCACCGTCACCGATATCCATGAGTCGCACGAAGCCGCCATGGCCGCCGAGTACGTAGACGTGCTCCAGATTCCGGCTTTTCTGTGCCGCCAAACCGATTTGCTGATTGCCGCCGCTGAGACCGGAAAAGTGGTGAACATCAAGAAAGGGCAGTTCCTCTCCGGCGAGTCCATGAAGTATGCCGTGGAGAAAGTGCGGGAATCTGGCAACAACAACGTCATTCTCACGGACAGGGGAAACTCCTTCGGGTATTCAGACTTGGTGGTGGATTTCCGGAATATTCCTGCCATGCGCGAAAACCAAGTGCCGGTGGTGATGGACGTAACGCACTCCTTGCAACAGCCGAATCAATCCTCCGGAGTAACCGGCGGAAAACCGGCCTTGATTGAGACCATCGCGAAGGCGGCCATTGCAGTAGGAGCAGACGGATTGTTCATAGAAACGCATCCAACGCCACTAACCGCCAAATCTGACGGAGCCAATATGTTGCCGCTGGCGCAATTGGAAGCTTTGATGGTAAAGCTACTCAGAATCAGAGAAGCCATTCGTTAGAAAATAGAGAATCCCTTTTAGGGCTGTTTTCATGAAAGCAGCCTTAAAAGGGATTCACTATTTTTAAGTTAAGCTAAAACCTTAACGTGAAATGTTGCTTGGGTTGGTTATTTCTGAAAAAGACTAAACCCATGTAAAACAAATCAATAGTGAGCATCACTTGCGGGTGCTGCTTTATTTTTTGCCAGGCCTGTACCATTTCACTTGACCAGTAGATGTCGTCTAGGATGAAAACACTGCCTTCGTGGGCTTTAGTGAGGCATTGCTCAAAGTACCGGAGGGTGGGTTCATAACGGTGGTTTCCGTCAAAGAACACAAAATCTACTTTCTCCAGTTGGTTCAGCGTTAGCGCAAGCGTCTGGTCCAGGTTACCTTCCACCAGATGTACGTTCTTCAGCCCCAACTTCTGGAAGTTTTGACGGGCTTGCGTCGCGATGGCCGGACAGCCTTCAAAGGTGTACAACGCAGCGGTTTTACGGGCCAAGCCCAGGTAACCGGTGGTAAGCCCCAGTGAAGTGCCCAATTCCAGAATAGTGGCGGGCTTAAAATGATTGGCCAACCGGAACAGCAATTGGCCTAACCGAGCTGGTTTGGCGGCAGTACGAGCAATGTCGGCTATTTTCCGTTGACGGGTGGCGCCTGCGTGGGAGCCAGCCCCAAAGTCCGTTACGTCCAGCACTGTCTGGTCCTGCAACAGTTCTTCCCGAAGCGCTTCTACCGTGTCATAGGCTGGAAAATAGCCCTTGTGGTGGATGATGTGGCAATAAAGATTGAAAACGAAAGGGGAGTGCAGTCCATGCGCATTCCCTGAACGCCACCAAAAGGAGGCGTACCTGTAGATCATGGCGGCGTGCTGCACCAAAAGCGGGATTAGTTGAGTTTATACGGGATAATGAGGGTAAATTCGGGAATGGTCACGTGAAACTGCCGGCCGTCTACCATGCGTTCCATCAGGTACGTACCGGCCATCTTGCCAATGCTGGTTTTCAGGTTGCAGCCAGACACGTACTGGTGACTTTCGCCGGGCTCCAGTACCGGTTGCTGACCTACCACGCCTTCGCCCTCTACCTCCCGCACTTCATTGTTAGAGTCATAGATGTGCCAGTGGCGGCGTAATAACTTTACCGTAAATTCGCTGTTATTCTGGATAGTAATCTTGTAAGCGAAGACAAAGTGCTGCTGAGCCGGACTGGAATAGTCAGGGAGGTAATTTGTCGTGACGTTGACAGTGACTCCTTGGGTTGTTTTCGTATCCATGCGTGCCTTAATTTGGTATATTGGGAACAGGCTTTCTGGCAGTTTAGTTTGCCAGCCGGATTCTAAAGTAAAAATACGCTAAAAACCATTAACTGGTACCTCTTCTATGCAGGTAAAAATTGAAAGTAGCTGGCAACAGGTGTTACAAGATGAGTTTGAGAAACCTTATTTCCAGAATCTCATCCAGTTTGTGAAGGCTGAATACTCCTCTACGGAAGTTTATCCGCCGGGCAAACAGATTTTCCACGCCTTTGATGAATGTCCGTTTGACAAAGTGCGCGTGGTGATTCTGGGGCAGGATCCCTACCATGGGCAAGGCCAAGCCAACGGATTGGCTTTCTCGGTAGCCGAAGGCAAGCGAACCCCACCTTCATTACTTAACATATTTAAAGAAATAGAGGCAGATTTAGGAAAACCCATTCCTAAATCTGGAAATCTGGAGCGTTGGGCAGAGCAGGGGGTATTGCTGCTAAATGCGACGCTTACCGTACGGGCGCACCAGGCAGGCTCTCACCAGAAAAAAGGCTGGGAAGAGTTCACCGATGCCGTCATCAAGAAAGTGTCTGACGAGAAGGAGCATGTGGTCTTCCTGCTGTGGGGGGCCTATGCCCAGAAGAAGGGGCAGATCATTGACGAGAAGAAGCACTTGGTCTTGAAAGCCGCGCATCCATCACCCTTCGCTGCTGATAAAGGTTTCTTTGGGACGCGCCATTTCAGTAAGGCCAATGCTTACCTGCGGGAGCACGGGTTACCGAAAATTGACTGGTAAGGCAAAACCTGGTTTCAGGCTGATTTTCTAAAAACCAGCCTGAAACCAGGTTCATGGTAAGCTTCAGATAATGGTGTTTTACTTCTTCTTGATTTTTGCTCTTCCTTCCATTTGCAACTTGGAAAGTAGGTAACTGAGGCTGGCGGTGCCGTCCATGGTAGGTTCATTGGTAGAATAATCCCCGTGGTCATCATGGTACACCACCAAAGAAGACTGGAAAGGAGCAAACTCGTCTGCACCTAGCAGGCGTAGACCTTTCAGGTTGGAGAAGATGCTGTTGTACACGGGGCCGTCTACCAAGCCACCAGCTAACTGATACCCGTTCAGGTGAGCCAAAGAGGAGTGCGGGTCATCTGGAAATTCTCCCTTTTCGGGCAAGCCAATGATCATGCTGGTGCCCCACGGGTTCATCCCGAACAGCCAATCTCGCAGGGCGGCTTCCATTTGGGCAAAGCGGGTGTCGCCGGTCAATTGACGGTATAACATGGCCTGAGTGGCAAGCCCGGTGACTAGGTTGTTGGAGCACCAGATAAAAGGCACCCCCATCAGAAAAGCATTTTCCTTGCCGCGCTCCTGTACTGCTTCTAAGCCCGTTTTCAAGTTTTGAATGAATTCTTGGCGGATTTGCGCATTGTTAGAGGCTCCTAAATAGTAATGTCCCACGTTAATGAACGGATACCATTGGTAATGGCGGGCCGTGTCTTTGCCCAGCCAGGGAGTGATGGGTTCTTTTCTGCCAAATTCTGCGGCTTTGTGTAAGTACTCTTCTTTGCCGGTGAGTTGGTGTAATTGCACGGCTGCCAGTTCCATGTCATCTACCCAGTTGTCTTCTTCATAGAAGTAGGGGGCATTGCCTGGTGCCGTCTGGCTTACTCCCGGACGGGCTAGGCCAAAAGCGTACGCTTCCTGTGCCTTGCTTTCCAATTGTTTCGCGTACGCTGGGAAGTACTGGGCCAGCACCTGTGCCCCCAATCCAAAAGCGGAGGCAAACTTGCCCGCCGTAGAGGCTACCCCGGTAGAAAGGTTCTTGAACTTGAAAGAGCCCTGCGGTTTATCACTCACCACGTAAACAGGTCTTCCCAGACCAGGGCCTTTGCCGTAGTTTACTTTATCATGGTTAGGTAAACGGTAACCTGCGTGGTCCCGGTCATCGGCAATCTGGTTGAACATGAGGTCAGCCTGTGGGTTCATTTTCAGGAGCCAGTCCAAGCCCCATTTTGCTTCGTCCAGAATGTCTGGAACATGGTTACTGCCGGATAAACCATTGGCCTGAAACTCGTCTTTGAAGGCGGTAGGGTTCTGCTGGTAGGCAAAAAGCAACTGGAACGTGGCATTAGCCGAAGTGGTCACGTATTGCAGGTAATCTGAGGCATCATGCCAGCCGCCGGTAGCATCTATGAACGTGGAATCCACCTTCGGGTCTGGGTGAAAAACAACAAAACCATCTTTGGTATGGCAGGAATCCTTCAGGAAAGGGTTGAAGCCACAACGTTGCTGGCGCATATACCGCAACACAAAATCAGCGGTGTGATCATACACAGCGGGTCCAACTATGAAAGTAGGGGATGTAGTCTCATTGACTTTTAGATAGTAGGTGCCTGGTTTGGTGAAGCTGGTGAAATCTAAACGGTAAGTAGATGAGAATGCGGTGTACGCACCATAGGCTTTTACTTTTTTGCTTTTGAATACTTGCTTACCAGTTTTTGCCTCATACAGGCTGAAGGTGGTTACCTTGTTGTCTGTTTTAGAACCCAGCACTGCAACTTTGGAACTGGTAGGTAAATAACCTAACTGGTTGACTCTGATCCAAGAGGTTGGCGCAGTAACTTGGCCTATAACTGAGTTCATGGACAGAATAACAGAAAGAAGAAGAAACAGGTAGCGCATAAGAAAAGGCGAGGTGAGAAGAGGCCAATATAGTTGTAATTTTGCCTTCCAAAAAGTCTCTAAAAGAGAAATGCCAGCTAAAACATTAGCTGGCATTTCTCTTTTAGTACTGAATCGGTTTATAGCTTATTTGCTGGAATCAAGCTATAAACCACATCACGTTTATTCTATTCCTTTGAAGATTCTGCTCCACCGTATTTTGTTGAACAGGGTCTCATTAGGGTCAGCGGACATCCAGATGAGGACGGCTTTTCCTACAATGTGGTCTTCAGGTACAAAACCCCAGTAGCGCGAATCTTCAGAATTGTGGCGGTTATCGCCCATCATCCAGTAGTAGTCCTGCTTGAAGGTGTATTGCTTTATTTCCTGGCCTTTGATCAGAATTTTATCATCAGAGATACTTACCTCTTCGGGAGCATATCCTTCGTACTTTCTGATCGCCATTTCATAGAAAGGAATGGTTTGCGGGTTAATGTCCACCGTCATGCCTTCCTTGGGGATGATGAAAGGACCAAAGTTGTCTTTGTTGTACGGGTACATAGACGGTTTGAAAGGGAAAACTTCGGCTCTAACCGAACCGATGCTGTCTTTGTACAAGACCACCTCCTTGATAAAGTCAAAGCCTTTCAGTTTCGCCGCCGTTTCTGGCGTGGTGTTGATGACGTAACCAACTCCACCAAAAGCTTCCTGCACATCTGTGATGTTGTGCTCCTTGAAAAACTTCTGATTGATAGGCGTGGTAGTCAGCAAACCGTAAGCGTACTGCACTTTTTCCGGTTCCGGTACCAACTTGTCATTGATGTACACCTGCATGTCCCGCATCTGAATTTTATCGCCCGCAATGCCAATGCAGCGTTTGATGTAATTCATCTTCAAGTCGGTAGGATGGTTGATGTCGGCGGGCCAGTTAAACACCACCACATCATTGTTCTTCACAGAGGTGAAGCCCGGTAACCGGTGCGACTGCAGCTGAATTGCTTTGGAATAGGAAGGGATGTTGGTGCCCCAAATGGTCTGGTGGGTTAACGGAACCTGCAGCGGCGTAATAGGCGTGCGGGGACCGTAATGCAGTTTACTTACGAAAAGGTAATCTCCTACCAGCAAAGACTTCTCCATGGAAGGAGTAGGAATGGTATAGGCCTCAAACGTAGCCCACCTTATGAGGGTGGCGGCCACTACGGCAAAAAGGATGGCGTCTCCCCATTCCCTGAAAAAGCCTTTCTTCTGTCTAGGCTTGGTTTCCTTCTTCCAAAAACGGATACTCATGCAGTCAAATTTAGAGTTGTAGCAGATCGGTCATGCCGTAAATACCTTGCCGACCGGGTAACCACTCAGCGGCCAAAAGAGCGCCTGAGGCGAACCCTTCACGGCTGTGCGCGATGTGGTGTAACTCAAAGGTATCGTTTTCTGAGGTGTATTGCACAATATGTGTTCCCACAACTTCACCTTCGCGCTCAGAAACCACGCCTAACAGGTCTTGTTGCGGAGAAACGTCATTCACCCAGCCTTGTTTCTGCGGAAAATGTTTCAGAATGCCGTCGGCAATGGAGAGGGCGGTACCGCTGGGCTTGTCCAGTTTATGAACGTGATGGATTTCCTTTACCTGCACCTCATACTCGGCGTATTGCTGCATCTTTTGCGCCACATATTCATTGAAGTGGAAGAAAAGGTTAACGCCTACGCTAAAGTTAGAGGCATAGAAAAGCGTGCCTTGCTGCTCCTGGCATTTTTCTTTCACTAATGGCAGTTGCTCTAACCAACCAGTGGTACCTACCACCACCGGAATCTTTTTCTCAAAGCAGGTGAGAATGTTCCCCACAGCGGCTGCTGGGCTGGTGAATTCAATGGCTACATCTACCTGGTCAGAAGTAAAGTCAGCAAGTTTGTCAGCGTCATGGATGGTAAGGGTTCCCACTATTTCATGGCCTTTGGCTACGGCCAAACGCTCAATAGTCTGGCCCATTTTGCCGTACCCAATGAGTAATATGCGCATAATGTTATTTAAGATTCAGTTGGAAGCTGAAACCCGCCGCGTACGAAGGGGTACCTGCCAAAGGCTGTAGATGGGGCTTCACTTGGAAAGAAAGGTCATCGCTTATGTCAAAGGCTCTTAGGTGGGCATGTACGTGCGCTTCCATAATATTAAGCCCCCAAGCCAAAACTCCTAAAATGATATCTAAATCACGATACTTACGGAAGAAGTCCTGAGACCTTTGAAGATTTATGGCTCCCTGGTTGTTAGGTTGGTCTGCCCGGTAAACACCAGTAGTTTTAGCGTATTCATCAATGGTGGTAGAATCGCCGTCTGTCCGAAGCCGTAAAGCTCTGGCAAAGCCCTGGTATTTCTTGTTGTTGTCATAGATGAAAAACCCTATGACAGCTCCAGTGGCATAAATCAGTGGAATCTTCCAGTAGCTTTTGTTATAAGCTTGCCCTAAACCGGGCAGTACCGCCGAATAGAAAGCGGCTTTGGCAGGACGGCTCCAAGTATTGAAAGGCTTCCATTTAGAAGTATCCGGGGCTTGCACCGCCGCCACCGGAGTGGCTACCTGCGCAGAATCCGGACCGGTTGTAATCACCTGCGCCTTGCCGGTGAAGCAATTTCCCAAAAGAATACCCACAAAGAAGCACAGAGCCGCTAACTGCCGCATGTTACGCGTAGTTTAAGATTTCCAGAATACGATTCAGTTCATCTACTGACACAAACGGGATCTTAATTTCCCCTTTGCCTTCAGGAGAGGCTTTTACGTGAATGCGCGTGCCAAAGTAAGAAGACAACCTTGATTCCACTCGTTTCACTTCGTTCTCTAACGGATGAAGGTCTAGTTTGGTCTGTGGGTCTGGTTTTTTGTTCTGCAAGCTGATGCTGCGCACCAGTTCCTCCACTTTCCTAACGGACAGTTCTTCGTTTACAATCTTGCGGTACACCTCCAACTGCTTGTCTACGTCATCAATGTTAATGATGGCGCGGGCATGGCCCATGGAAATGAGGTTATCTCTGATGCCAATCTGAATGTCTGGCGGTAATTTCAAGAGACGCAGGTAATTGGTAACGGTAGTCCGTTTTTTGCCCACGCGCTCGCCTAGCTCCTCCTGTTTCAGGCTACATTCAGAAAGCAACCGTTGGTAACTCAAGGCAATCTCAATAGCATTGAGGTTTTCGCGCTGAATGTTCTCAATCAAGGCCATTTCCAGCATTTGCTGGTCATCGGCTTTGCGGATATACGCCGGAATGGTGTCCAGCCCCGCTAGTTTAGCGGCCTGGTAACGGCGCTCGCCTGAGATCAATTGATAGGCATCGGCGCTTAACTGCCTAACGGTGATAGGCTGGATGATGCCCTGTATGCGGATAGACTCAGCCAATTCTTCCAGCGCCACTTGGTCAAAGTGGGTACGGGGCTGGAAAGGGTTGGTCTCAATCTGGGTTAAGCTAATATCTGCGATGGTGTTGACAGCACTAAGGGTGGATGATGTAGTTTCTGCTTCTGGGGTTTTACGATCATAACTGCCCGTAATAAGGGCGTTGAGGCCTCTTCCAAGGCCTCCTGCTTTTTTCTTGGCTGAATTATCAGACATGTACGTTATTTAGACTAAAGGTACTACTGGGCAACTGCCACCCCGTTCTTCTCTACAATTTCGCGGGCCAGGTTCAGGTAGCTGATGGCTCCTTTGCTTTCTGCGTCATGGAGAATGGCCGGTACTCCAAAAGATGGAGATTCACTCAACTTCACGTTTCTTGGGATAATGGTGTCAAACACCATTTGCTGGAAGTGCATTTTCACTTCCTCTACCACTTGGTTAGACAAACGCAGGCGCACGTCATACATGGTCAGCAGCAAGCCCTCAATCTCCAGATCTGGGTTCAGCCGGCTCTGGATGATTTTGATGGTGTTCAGGAGTTTCCCCAAACCTTCCAACGCGAAGTACTCGCACTGCACCGGAATAATCACCGAGTCAGCGGCGGTAAGGGAGTTCACGGTGATCAAACCCAGGGAAGGAGAGCAGTCAATGATAATGAAATCATACTTTTCCTTCAGGGGCACCAGCACCTGCTTCATCTTCTCCTCGCGGTTAGGCAGGTTGATCATCTCTACTTCGGCTCCCACCAAGTCAATGTGGGAAGGGATCAGATCCAGGAAGTCGATAGAAGAAGACATGATGATGTCTTCGGTTCTAACGCTGTCCACCATGCACTCATAGATGCTGTTCTCAATGTCTTTCGGGTCAAACCCGATGCCGGAGGTGGCATTGGCCTGCGGGTCAGCATCAACCAGCAGGGTCTTGAATTCTAAGGCGGCTAAGCTGGCTGCCAGGTTAATGGCCGAAGTGGTTTTCCCTACTCCGCCTTTCTGGTTGGCAACGGCAATTATTTTTCCCATTCTACAGGTTACAGTTCTAATGTTTGACCAATCTCCATCAAAATCAACTCCTTCTGCTGGCGCCGGGCAAGTTCCAACGCTTCCACATGATCAATCTCTATGTACGGGAAGGTGTCATAATGCATCCCGATGATTCTTTTCACATTTATGTAGTTGGCGGCTACCAAGGCATCTTCCACATCCATGGTGAAATTGTCGCCGATGGGCAGCAGGGCGAAATCCAGGTGATAACGTTCCCCAATCAATTTCATGTCCAGGTGCAGGGCGGTGTCTCCAGCGAAGTAGAAGGTCTTCTCCGCGCTTTCCACCACAAAGCCTGCGGCGGTTCCGGCGTAGGTTCCGTCTGGCAACGAGCTGGAATGGATGGCATTCACCATCTTCACCGTCCCGAAGGGTAGATGCACCTTTCCGCCGGTGTTCATAGGGTGAACGTTCTCAATACCCTTTTTCTGATACCAGCCCACAATTTCAAACGTGGCTACCAACGTGGCACCGGTTTTCTTGAGCAGGTACTCGGCATCTGCCACGTGGTCTGTGTGCCCGTGGGAGAGCAGGATGTAATCGCATTCTATGGAATCAAGATCAATCTCAGACGCCAAGGGGTTGGGGGAAATGAAGGGATCAAAAAGTACCTTGGTACCGCCCATGTCAAAGAGAAAGCAAGACTGTCCGTAATAAGTGATTTTCATCTGAATGAAGCCAGGGTAAACGTTACACTACGAGAATAAGCATTCGCTTTCACAAAGATAAGGTAATTTGAAGATACATAGAACCCCGACTTATTAACACTTTACGGTTATTTATCCCCAATTTCTAGGGAAAACCAGGTTTCTTGACAGGTTTAAGAAAAACAGGGTAGAAGCCTGATATTTATCTTTTTAGCTACAAAAGCAAAGTGCCCCGGTGAGACTGTTGCTTTAAGTACCTGCACCTCCGTTTTAGGGTCGATTTCCGACTTTTGGGCGTAAAACAGCAAAGCCAGAGAGAATGGAAAGGCTGTCTTTGTCATAGTCTGCCTTGGTTGAAAATACCTCCAGAAGTGACCAGAAAAGGCTTATCTGGAACCACACTTTTGGTATGATTTGGAAGGCAGCAACCTTGCCTAATTGCGGTTTTAAGCCTGTTTTCCTGGAATTAAGCAGTAAACGGGTAAGTGTCTTTTCCTGCTTTGGAATCTGTGAAGAAGGGCCTTGAAATTCGACTGCCCACAACGGCTTGGCTTACGCGTTGCAGTAAAGAATGAAGCTAGAGGTGTGGTTATGAAAGATGTTAGCTACTTGTAGTGGAATAGCAGGTAATGATATGTAACGTTCTGATAATGTTTTAGTAATAACTAGATAATATGGTAGATGTAAAACAAAAAAGCCCGGATGAACCGGGCTTTTTTTCACTAGTGAATAGGTCTTATTTGGAGCCTTTCTTACGCTTGGATTCCTGTTCAGCGGCCGCTTTCATGGCTTCCTGTAAACGTTTCTGGAAGCCTCCTTTTGGTTCTTTACCTTTGTTCTTCTCCTGATACTCCTCCAGGTTTTTCCGGATTTTAGCATCGTCTACGAAGCGTCTGATCAAGGCCTGTTGCCCGAAGGTGACAATGTTAGACACGAAGTAATAGAAGCTCAAACCAGCCGGGAAACTGTTCAGCACGAACATGAAAATGACTGGCATAAGGTACGAGTAAAACTTCATTGGTCCCTGCACGGTGCTCACCTGGTTGTTAGACCACGTGTACAAGATGGTAGAGGCCGTCATAAGCAGGGTGAACATACTCACGTGGTTTCCATAGAACGGGATGGTGAACGGCAGCATAGCGAACACATCATACGTGCTCAGGTCGTGGGCCCATAGGAACGGCTCCTGGCGTAGTTCAATGGAGTTAGGGAAGAAGTTGAACATCGCGAACAGAATAGGCATCTGCAGCAGCATAGGAATACAGCCACTCATAGGATTTACGCCCATCTTAGAATAGAGCGACATGGTCTCGGCCTGCGTCTTCTGCATGTCGCCGTCATTCTTCTCTTTGATCGCATCAATCTCCGGCTTCAGGACTTTCATCTTGGCCATGGAGATGTAAGACTTGTAGGTGAGCGGGCTCAAAATCAATTTGATGTAGAGCACCAGCAGAATGATGATGATGCCGTAAGACGGCACAAAATCTTCCAGAAAGTCAAACGCCGGGATGATGAGGTATTTGTTTACGTAAGAGAAAATTCCCCAGCCTAGCTCCAGGTTCCGGTCGAAATCCTCGGTCACGTTCTTCAGTACATCATAATCATTGGGGCCGAAGAAGTATGTGAACTGTGCTTTTCCGCTTAGGGCATCCTGCACAGGAATGGTCAGCTTGGAAGTCAGCTTTTTCACATTGGTAGTATCGGCCTCGTTCATAGACGTGGTAACCTCGGCGGTGCCGAAGCTGTTTTGGGCGATAATGGCGGCGGTGAAGAAGTTCTGCTTGTTAGCTACCCATTTAACGGGCTCTTCCAGCTTCTCGGTCTCTGTGCCCGTCGCACTCGCCGACAATTTGTCAAAGCTTCCGTCTGCAGTGTAGTAATTGATGGTGGAGTGACTGCGGTTCTGTTTGATGTCTTTCTCCAGGCGCTTCAACTCGTCTGTCCAGGACAGGAGAATAGGCTGCTGCGCCACCAAATTCTCCATACCTCTGAAGTTCAGGTGATACTCAACTTGGTACGCATCTTCCTGCAAGGTGTACACCTGCTCAATAGATTGGCCGGGTGCTACCTGCGCGGTGAAGGTGATGGATTTAGCCGGTTTATTGTTGACCGTTACATTGGCTACCGCCGATGGCTGGAAAAACAAGTCAGACAACCGAATGGTCCGGCCATCTTTGGTCTGGAAGCTGAATTCCTGCTGGCTAGACTCGGTGTCAAATAAGATCAGCGGTTTTTTGTCCCAGGTTTTATAGTTCTTCAGTTCTACTTCCTCTACTTTACCACCTTGGCTCCCCAAGGCCACCCGTAGCACCTGGTTTTCCAGCGTAATGATTTGGTTCTGGCCCGTGGCCAAAGCACCAAACTCTCCCAACTGGGCAGTACGCCGGGCGTTAGCCAGAGAATCCTGGGCTGGGTCTGGTTTGGTTGCTGCTGCCTGGGTGGTAGTTGATTTAGTAGTTTTGCTGACCGGCTTTTGTTCCGGACCTTTCATAAAGAAAATACTGTAAACCAGTATAAGGATGGCAATTAGGCCCATGCCTATTGCGGAATTTTTATCCATAAGTGTTAAGAAGGGTTATTTGTTTCTGTTTTTAGACTGGGTAATGGCTGCTTTGATGAAGCGCACAAACAACGGGTGCGGAGTTAAAACCGTGCTCTTCAGTTCTGGGTGGTATTGGGCGGCCACAAACCAAGGGTGGTTTTGCAACTCAATAACTTCCACCAGGCCGGTGTCTGGGTTAATGCCCGAAGCATGCATGCCGGCTTCTTCAAAAGCTGCCAGGTACTGGTTGTTAAATTCGTATCTATGGCGGTGACGTTCGGTTATTTGCCCTTTGCCGTATGCTTGGAAGGCTTTGGAGCCTTTTTTGAGGTCACAGGTATAGGAACCAAGGCGCATGGTGCCGCCTTTCTGGGTGATGCTCTTCTGCTCCTCCATCATGTCAATGACCGGGTGCGGCGTGGTAGGGTTCATCTCGGTAGAGGCGGCATCTTGCAGTCCCAGCACGTTGCGAGCAAACTCCACAGCCGCACACTGCATGCCCAAGCAAATCCCAAAGAACGGTATTTTGGCTTCGCGCACGTACCGGATGGCTTCCAATTTGCCTTCAAACCCACGCTCCCCAAAACCAGGGGCTACCAACACCCCGTCCATGCCTTCTAAATGCATGTGTACGTTCTCGCCGGTGATGAACTCAGACTGGATTGTTTTCAAATGTACTTTGCACTCATTGGCCGCTCCCGCGTGAATGAAAGATTCAATAATGGACTTGTAGGCGTCTGGCAGTTCTACGTATTTTCCTACCAAGGCAATGCTTACTTCTTCGGTAGGGTTTTTCAATCGGCCTAAAAATTCTTTCCAGGAGTCAAGGTTGGTTTCCTGACGGCTGGTGAGTTTCAGTTTCTTGATCACGCGTTCATCCAGCTTCTCTTTTTTCATGAGCAGTGGCACGTCATAGATGGTTTCGGCGTCCAGAGATTCAATCACCGCGTTTGGGGCCACGTTGCAGAACAACGCAATCTTGCGGCGCATCTCAGTAGGAATGGGGTGCTCTGACCGGCAAACCAGAATATCGGGCTGTACCCCAGACTCAGACAAGGCTTTCACCGAATGTTGCGTGGGTTTGGTTTTCAGCTCGCCGGCGGCTTTCAGGTAGGGAAGAAGCGTTAGATGGATGACTACGGTATCTTTTGGATCCAGATCCCAACGCAACTGACGCACTGCCTCAATGAAGGGAAGCGACTCAATATCGCCCACGCAACCGCCAATTTCAGTGATCACCACGTCAAACTCACCGGTTTCACCCAGAGACAGCATACGGCGCTTAATCTCATCTGTGATGTGCGGTACCACCTGTACAGTCTTGCCCAGGTAAGCACCCTGGCGCTCCTGCGTAATCACGTTGTGGTAAATACGGCCGGTGGTAACGTTGTTGGCCTGGGAAGTGGGGGCATTCAGGAAACGCTCGTAGTGGCCTAAGTCCAGGTCCGTCTCTGCGCCGTCCTCGGTCACATAACATTCCCCGTGCTCATACGGATTAAGCGTACCCGGATCAATATTAATATAAGGATCGAATTTCTGGATGGTAACCGAGAAGCCTCTGGCTTGCAGAAGTTTAGCCAATGAAGCAGAGATGATGCCTTTTCCGAGGGAGGAAGTCACGCCCCCTGTAACAAAAATATATTTAGCAGAAGCCATAAGTTGAGTTTGTCTTATGGACTGCAAAGTTACTCTAATTTATTAGAACAGGGCTTAAAATGTTTAGGATACCCAGGAAAGCCTGTCACTAGCGGAGATGCCAGACGTTTTAAGCGCGTTTTCCTTAAAGAAGACCCAAAATGCTTTGAGTAAGTTATAGCATTTTGATTAGTTTTTATAAAAGAAATATGGTCTTGAAAGCTGACTAGCTGTTTTTAAGAAAATCCTGCAGTTGCCGCCCTATTTCCTGAAGCGTGAGGAGCACCGCTTCCTGCTGAATACGCCTTCTGGCTTCCTGCTGGTCCAGTTCGTTTTCCCTTTTCTGGCTAAGGGTATCTTTTGTGACGATGGTAGTGAAGGGCACAATGCCGGTTCTTACATCCAGCAGGAGCACCTGGGTGGTGGCGAAAGCTTTGATGTCTGTCTTGGAGAAGAGCTTATACTGGGCGTACACATCATGGTTGGTAGAAAAGACCAGCACCAGGTCGGCCTGCATCCTGACGGCGGCTTCCCTCAAACCCGTAAAGGAGGCGGGTTGCGGCAGCAGCAACTCTGGGACAATGGAAACCTTGGTCACCTTGCCCGAACTCTTTAGTTGCTGCTCCAACAGATCTGTATAGGCCTGCTGATTTTTCTGATACGCCTCATCATTCCACTGGTATCTTTTCACCGAGGCATTTTCCAGGTTCACCAAGGCCACCCGTAGCGTGGTCGGCAGCTTGTACGTGCCGAGCAAAATCCGCTGGATGTTCTCCTCAGATATGGTAGAAGCTTTGTCTGTGAAAAGGGATTGCGTCAAGGGTTCCTGAGCTCTCTGTTCTAAGGACGTGTTTACCGGTTGGGCAACGGTGCAGGCACCTAGCAGCACACAGGAAAGTACAGCAGCAAAGTTTTGTTTCATGGATATTTTGCGTAAAAAGACCTTAAAACAAGGGAAACCTGTCTAAAAAACCTGGTAGAAAGAAAGCTATTGTTCTATCCAGATAATGGAGTTGCCGGTATCGTGTTCATTCTGTTCCCAGAGCTTATTCCCTGGGTCAATGATCCATTCGCCATCCACAATAAATTTGTAGCGGTTTTTACCTACCGGAAGATGCACGCTGAACACCCAGTCGTTGCCTTCCTTTTGCATCCGTAACGCATTGGGGTCCCAGTTGTTGAAGTCGCCGGCCACGTAAACAGCTTTGGCTTTGCCGTAATTTTTTAAGCGGAAGGTGTGGTTAGGGGAGATGATGAGATACGAGTTTCCGGTACCTTCTGAGTTACCCACCTTCAAAGGATTAGCCGGGTCAAGGACCCATTTGTCGTCTACCTTGAATTTGTATTCATAATTACCCGGCCCAATGCTGTAGGGCAGTTCCCAACCGGTAGGAGTCTTCTTCATCACCAACTCAAAATCCCGCCAGGAATTAAAGTTACCGGCCAGAAAAACTTTTTTTGCATGGGTATAGCCCTCTAATCTGAAGAGGTGCGGTTTCCCGAATCTTAGCAGGGAGTTCATCCCGCCGTGCCCATCGGGCACTTTCTCTGAGTTGGAAGGGTCATGGACCCAATTACCGTCCACAATGAACTTGTAGATATGGGTACCTTCGGCTAAAAACAGCGGCAATTCCCAGCCTGTGGCCGTTTTGGTCATGAGGAGTTCCTGTTCGCGCCAGTTGTTGAACGAACCGGCCAGGTACACCCGTCGGGCGTTTGGATGGCCCGGGAGCCGGAAAACCGTATTGGCTTTATAGTAGACCGAATTTACGTTTCCTTCACCGTCGTTTTCCCTGCGTTGGTTATCCTGGTCAATGGTCCAGTTGCCGTCCACCACAAATTTGTACCAGTGCTTTCCGGCAGGTAGGGACACCCGGGCAATCCAGCCGCTATCGGTCTTTGTCATGGCCAGAGCATTGGGCGACCAGGCGTTGAAACTTCCGGCTAGATATACTTCTCTAGCTTTAAGTCCATTCCTGAGGTAGAAAGTGACCAGGGAATCTTGTTCCGGAAACGGCTTTTTGTTTTTGAACCGATTATAGCCAAATACCACGCCTTTGTTGATGACGTGAAAGAGGGAGGAAGAATTGGGGGTTTTCTCGGTGAAAAGGATACGTTCAACCGGGTCTGTGATATGGTCAAAAACCATGAGGGGCTTACTGAAAATCACAACCTGGTTGTTGTTTTGCTCCAATTGCCAGCCTTGCTGCTGGAGGGAATCTGCGGAGTTTTTCTGGAAGAATTGTTTAAGGCCTACATCAGTGAGGTTAAACTGAACCAGAAAAGAGTCAAGCGCAGCCGTTGAAATCCGCTTGCTTAACTCAATGAACATCTTGCCGTCTTTCACGGTGTACTTTTTCACCGGAGCCTGGGCCGTAGCCAAGCCGTGCAGGGCCACTACCAACAAGATAGTGCCCCAGCCGGTACAAAGCAACCGCTTCCAGAATGACCGATGATTGTTTACTTCCATAGATAGAGTTCGCGCCTCACAAAGTTAAAGCCAATTTTAGAACTGTTCACGGCCAGAAAGTCGAAACCCAGTACGCCATTGATACACCCGTTATACGAAAAGCAGGTGTTTTCCAGGCTGGTGATAAGAACCGGAAGCAGGGAGATATCCTGATTCCCGAACCTCATGTTGCGCAGGTTTCCGCGTAGCGCCTCAATTTTCCGGTTTCCCGTACCCATCAGCATTACCCTTCCGGTCACGTCTACGTTCTCAAAGATTTTATTGGGCAGCCGGCTGTCCAGAATATTCGTCTCGGCCCCGCAGTCTATGATGAAGTCTATCTTCTTGCCCGCAATCTGGGTGTGGGCAATGATGCGGTTGTCTTTCAGGTCAATGGGGACTACGTTGTACGCGGCTGTGTCCTGCAAGTGGGAACTCCGGTAGCTTTCGCTTTCTTTTTTGCCAATCTGGTGCAGGTAAATGAGGCTCCGTTCATAGTCAATGATCATCTCACACTGCCGGAACAGCTCCATACCCAGCAAGCCCAGTATTTTAACCCCTTTGGTGTTCTCTAAGTGCCCCAAGGGAATTAAATCTGCTTTAACTCTAGCGTACTTGAGCGTGCCGAAGGTGAAATTCTTCACCACAGTTTTGACAACGGCAGCTGAGGACCCTGTAACACTGGTCCTTTCTGCCTTAGAATCCTGGATTTTGGGATAATCCCGAAAATAGGTGATGTTCAACACCAGATTCTGCGCCCCAGTGTCCAGAATGAAGTTTCCCGCGGTAGCATCGGCGGTGGCCTGGATCATGATCAGATTTCCCGCCCGGGTGAAAGGGATTACGCAGGAGGTAGAATCACTGCCTGCCAAAAAGTGGAGCAAGGGAATGGAGGAAAGATTCTGGCGGAGTTCCGGCAAGCGGAAGGAACGGTGCTTTCCCGTTGGTTTAGACAAAGTTGGTTTCGCTTCCGCCAGGCCACATAGTACCACCAGCAGGAATAATCCTGCCCATTTGGCTAATATGAAACGAAAGGAGAAAGGCATATCAGAATGCTGTTGCTCAATGTTGTGTCAGAACCTTAAACTTTGCCTTCGCGAAGGGAGGGATGCTAGAGCAAGTTACCATAAATATAGGAACTACTTTATATAGGTTCTCAGAATTTGGCTAAGCTTTAAAAGGTTTCTTGCTAACCATGTTTCAAATTGATGAGAGTCGGCAACTTGAAAGGCAATAATGTTTTTTTGCTTTCTATATTGGGCAAAACAGTAAATCTATGATTTAAGCCTACTTTATGAAAAATAGGCTTAAATCACTAAAACACCTACAAGTAAGAGCGGTTGAGAAGGAAATATCCCTATGGCATTACTCGTCTTAGGTTATTTTCTGAAATGTTCAGTTTTGTATAAGAAAGAGAACGGGTTCTTTAAAATGGGTAAGGCTGTTATAATGCCAAATGCTACTTGTCAATTGTATCAATAGCTGACAAAGCTCTAGACTTGATTTTACTGTTGTGCTGCAACAGAAGTCATGATTGCGATAACCGTTGCTAGGGCAATTCCTCCTCCAATGGCTGCTTTGCCAACCTTTCGTTTATGCGCCTGCTTTCGATAGCCGTCATAGTAAAACCGGTTAGATAAAAGAGTCGCATCAGGGATTTCCTTCGGGTTAACTTTGGGAGGAATAGCGGCTATTAAGACGGTACCCGGAATACCAAGTAATAGGGTAGCGCCCACAGAGCCTAGTATTGCATTTGTGCCTTTGTAATAGATCCTGGCATCCCGTTGGCCTTGTTGGAACATTTGAGCGGGTGTGTAGGAGACCGTATCAATTGCTTGTTGACTTTGGGCAGACTGCATCAGTTCCTTAGCCCCATTCGCATATTTTACCATGAAAACCTCACTTCGGGGTAAGGTCAAAATGCTGTCTGAATAAACCTCTGGTTGAGAAAAGCGGATGTTAGTGGGGGTAATCTCTACCACTTTCGCTTTGATTTCCTCCCCCGTTGTTTTAAAGATGATGTCCTGGGCTTGTACCTGCTGGCAAAGGAAAAATAGCCCCAGGCTTATAATGGTTATGAAATTTTTCATCTCTTTGGTTCTGTAAACAAGCTCTTAATATTTACGTGAGTTAAAGCCGAACAATAAGCTAAACCTGGCACCGCCATTGCTGGGCACAAAGGCTAAATTCACCGGGAAATTGATTCCCTCAGACTGGAAGTTGGTTCCTAAAGCAAAGGCAAATCCGGCTCCGGCAGGAGATAAGTTTGGGCCCAACCCGAACTCAAATCCCTTGGGTCCTCTTAGACCTACCAATAGATTGAGACTTGGTAAAAATTTGCCCTGCTCTAGGCCACCTATCAAAGGTACAAATTCAGCCAATCCCGTTAGCCCCTTGGAGGTAGTGAATATTTTCGTTTCAAACTGCCAACCAAATTGAGTGAGAAAGGGATTAACTTCAAAGTCTTCGCGCGCCTTATCTGCTAAAGAACCAGAGATAAGGGTCACCCCAAACCTGGGCCCACTCAGTTTGATATTAGGTTGGTACGGCATCTCGTGGCTGGGAGAGATACCAGGTGCAGAAGTAGCGGTAGGCGGAGTTGGAATGTTAAACGTTTCTTTGCTGCCGTTGGCATATTTAATCATAAACACCTCTCTTTTCAGGATGGAGATGATGGGGCCTTCCAAGTAATCTGAACGTTTGTATTTGACCAAATCAGGGGTGATTTCCAGAACCTTGGCAGCTATTTCTTCGCCATTCCGCTTAATAATAAGATCCTGCGCATGGGCCGCCCACCAGGAAAAAAGGACAAACAATAAGAGTACTGCTTTTTTCATAGCTATTCAGTTAAAGGTGATTCTTTAGGTGCTATGAAGATAAGTTTGGAAGAAAGATAAAGAATATCGAATTTATAGAATTATTACTTTTCAAATTGTGCCATATTTATTACAAGTAACTTATTTATAATAATTTGTGAAATTATTTTATTACTTTAAAATAGATAGTAAATAATGGATAGACTCGCTAAAAGTTAGGAATGGATGATCTGAAGATAACCATCTCTACGCTGTCGCCTGATGATGTCAAAGAGTTTGCTTCGTTCATTCAGCGGCATAAGAAAAGGAAAGACCGGAAGGACTTTGAACTGTTTAAGTTGTTGCTGCAAAAACAGAAACTAAGCCCGCAGCAGATAAAGGAAAGGTTGTACGCCGGGGAGCCTAACTCTACGGCCTACTATGCCCTGAGAAAACGGCTCATGCAGCATTTAACAGATTTTATTATGTTAAAGCGCATGCAGGAAGACCCAACGGCAGCCTCCAGCATTATGGGAGCGCTCTCTATGGCGCGTTACCTCTTTGATGCCCAAGTCGACCGGCTGGCCTGGAACCTGTTAAGAAAGGCCGAACAGTTGGCTGCCTCAAATGAGCAGTTTGATCTTCTGAACTCAGTCTACAATCTTCAGATAGAAAAAGCCGACTGCGAGTTTGCCGATGATCTGGAGGAAATCATCAAAAAAAGAAATTCAAACAAAGAGGCCGCCGATGAAGATGAGCGCGCCAATATTGCCAGCAGTATCATCTTTAAACGGCTGGAGTTGACACGAAGGCAGGGCAGAGACCTTCAGTTTGCCGCCACCATCCAGACCGTTCTGCAAACTTACGGGCTTACCCAGGCGGTGAGTCAACGACCCTCGCTGTTCTATAAACTAATGTCCATTGCCAGAACGGCCGTTCTGGCCCGTAGGGATTATTTTACCTTTGAACCCTTCATTATAGAACGCTATGAAGCCATGTGCGCTCAGTTGGGTATGTCTCAGGCGCACCAGTTCTATAAAATAAGGCTTTTGTATATGATTGCACACGTGCTCTACCGTAACCGGAAGTTCACCCAATCCAATACTTATCTGGCGGAGTTGCTGACGGTATTACAAGCCCAGGGGAGGAGCTACTTTACCGCCTTCTATCCCAAGTACCTGTTTCTGAAAACCGCCAATGAGGCTTTCCAGAAGAACTTGCCTCATTCCATTCAATTGCTGAAAGAGCTAGTGCACTCCAAAACCATCACCTTGCCCCACCGTGACATGCTGACCGCCCGGTTAGGGTTAAGCTTCCTGTACTTTGCCCAGGAAGATTTCCATAAAGCCAATGACCTACTCCTTTACCTCAACCACTCAGATAAATGGTGCGAACGCATTATGGGAAAGGAATGGGTACTCAAAAAGAATCTGGGCGAATTGATAATTCAGTACGAGTTCGGGAATTTTGATATTGCCTTAGACCGGGTAAAAGCCATTCAGCGCACCTATCAGGATCTGTTAACTCAGCCAGATTACAGCAATGCAAATTCTTTCCTCCAGTTAATCAATTACCTGGTCATGCAGCCGGACATGGCCACCCGGAAGATATTTTTACAACAAGTAGAAAGCATGTTAACCTTTGCACCTGCCGAGCAGGAAGATATTCAGGCCATGAGTTTTTACGCCTGGCTTAAATCTAAAATGCAGAATAGAAAGTATTATGACGTGCTGCTGGAACTTGCCCATTCTACTTAAGCAGCAAACTCTATAGTTTGAAGCGCCCTTGTTTAGGTGCTGTTTTACTGAAAACAGCCCCTAAACAAGGGCGCTTCAACAACCAGCCTGTTCTAAGCCTTGAACTCTTCTATAGCTGAGATGATGGCGGAAATCATCTCATCACTCAGATCAAGATGGGTCACAAACCTGATTTTCTGTGGCCCGAAGGAAGAAGCTTGAATTCCCTTTGTCGTTAAATGGTCCAAAAAGCCGTTCATGTTCACCTCGGGAGCCAGAGTGAAAATAACAATGTTGGTGTCTACCGGCATCACCTCTGTTACATAGGGTGCCTCACTAAGAGCATTCCCAATCTGCTTTGCCCGATCATGGTCTATCTGCAAACGCTGGATGTTATTCTGGAGTGCATACAGCCCTGCCGCCGCTAAGAATCCCGCCTGGCGCCAGCCACCGCCTAAGACCTTGCGTACTCGTTTGGCTTGTTCAATAAGAGGTTTAGGTCCCAGCAGCAGAGAGCCCACCGGAGCGCCTAGGCCTTTGGAGAGGCACACCGAAATAGTGTCAAAGTAGCGGCTGTATTCGCGGGCATCATCGCCGGAGGCGACCAGGGCATTGAAAACCCGCGCACCATCTAAGTGCAGGGCAATCTTGTTTCTTCGGCAAACCTCAGAAATGGCCGCAATTTCAGAAAGGGTGTAATAAGCGCCACCACCCTTGTTGCAGGTGTTTTCCAAAGAAACCAGGCTGGTCACCGGAAAGTGGATGTTATCTGGGTTGATGCAGGCTTCTACCTGCTCCGGAGAAATCTTGCCGCGTACGCCGTCTATCAACTGCACCGAAGCCGCTGAGTTAAAAGCAATGCCGCCCACTTCATAGACATAGATGTGGCTGGTTCGGTCGCAAACTACCTCAGAAAGCGGTTGGGTGTGCATCTTGATCGCGATCTGGTTGGTCATGGTGCCGGAAGGGCAGAAGAGGCCGGCTTCCATCCCGAACAGACTGGCGCCGTAGGCCTGTAACTCATTCACGGTGGGGTCTTCGCTGTAGACATCGTCGCCTACCTGGGCCTGAAACATGGCTTCCAGCATAGCCGGAGAAGGTTTAGTAACGGTGTCACTGCGCAGATCTATAAAAGAATTCATGTGTTTTTTTAGGCTGAATTATTGAGAATGTAAAAGTAATAACTTACTTTTGCGATTCAATTTTAAATATTGACCGATGGCAGTTACTAGATTAAAAAGAAAAGACCGTAAGAATAAAGCAAGACAGAACAACAAAGTGCGTGTGATCAAGCAATTGTTGTCTACTCCGGTAATCAAGAATGTAGATGTGGAAGAGCTGAAAGCCCGCTTTACTTCTGCTCCAGCCGCTACCGCGGAAGTTGCAACCGCTGAGTAATTCTGCGTTTTTTCGTTCGCCTACTGCCTTTCGGCAAACTGTACGCGATTACTCTTACTACAAGATAGTTGAAAGTGTAACCTCACCGGTTACACTTTTTTTATGCTCTTTTCCCTAGTTCAATGGCTTGCAGCTTCTGCACTTTGCCCTCCAGTACTTCAAAGCGCATCATGGTCCGCATCTGGTGAAAACCATGCTTTCCGGCTGCGCCAGGGTTCAGGTGTAGCAAATTGCCGTGCTTGGGATCATGCATCACTTTCAGGATATGGGAGTGGCCGCAGATGAAAAGGCCCGGAGGATTTTCCTTGAGGAGCGCACGTACCTCAGGCGCATACTTGCCGGGGTACCCCCCAATGTGGCTCATGAGCACCTCCAGCCCCTCGCAGGTGAACCGAAGGTTTTTGGGATGCAAAGCCCGCACGTCTCCGGCATCAATGTTCCCATACACACCCCTCACCGGTGCTACCTGGCTTAACCGCTCAGACACCGCTGCCGTCCCAAAATCTCCCGCATGCCAGATCTCCTCACAGCCGTCCAGCAATGCCAGAATGCGATCATCCAGGTAACTGTGCGTATCTGAGAGCAAGCCGATCTTCATAAGCTAATGTGCTAATTCTTTAAAGTGCTGATGTGCTAATAAGCAATTTGGATGAGCGGTTGAATTGGTAGTGTAGGATACGATTTAACCTTTACTTCTGTTTTCGGCTAGTTCTTGGAAAAGAGCCTGAAAACAGAAGTGTTAATCTTCACATTTCCCAATCGTCACATTTTCTAATCAGAAAATAGCACATCAGCACATTGAAAAATTAGCACATTACTTTCCCCACGTCTCCGGCGATTGGCGCCATTGCTCCAACGTGCTGATGGCTTCTGAGGAGATGTAGCCTTGGGAAGCGGCGGTTTCCAGGAGGGCGTTGTAGTGGCTGAGGCAGATAGTTGGGATGCCTGCGGCAGAAAAGTTCTCGTCTGCCTGGCTGAAGCCGTAGGTGAAAATAGCGGCCATGCCAATGACTTCACCGCCAGCGGCTTGTACGGCTTTGGCGGCTTTCAAAGAGGAGCCTCCGGTAGAAATAAGGTCTTCCACCAGCACCACCCGCTGGTTTTTTTCTAATTTTCCTTCAATTTGGTTGCCCATTCCATGGCTTTTTGGTTCGGGACGTACGTACAAATACGGCAAGTTGAGTAAATCTGCCACCAAAGCGCCCTGCGCAATGCCGGCAGTAGCCACACCAGCAATGGCTTGCACGTCTGGAAAACGGTCCTGAATGGCTTGGGCCAAAGCATTTTTAATGAAAGAACGAATATGCGGATAAGAGAGCGTGACGCGGTTATCGCAGTAAATAGGGGAGTTCCAACCGGAGCTCCATTGGAAAGGTTGCTCAGGACGGAGACGCACCGCTTGGGTCTCCAGGAGGTAGGCCGCAATCTGGGCGGCGGTTTCTGTGTGTGGCATGGGCGAAATTACACAAATAGTCGTAATGTTTTCCTTGTCTGGGCGGCTTGTGCCCTATGAAAATTCTTTCTTATTTTGTAGCTACTTACGCGCCTTACATAAGCGATACCCGCATGAATGTCTTTATCAATGATATCCCACTGATCATTAAAAAAAGCAGTGAAAAGATCTTTAAGCACAAGTATGACTTGGTGCTGGATAGAGACGATCAGTTTACGTCTAAAGATCTGGTGGGCGATGTGCTCATCCGCGACGTGGACTCTGCCTTGATTGACCGCCTGGTGCGGCTCATGGAAGTGAAGAAACTCAAGAAACTGGAGTCGCTCACCCTGGTCACTGACAAAAAGCAGAAGCTCATTGATCACCTCAAAGATCAGTTCAAGATCATCAAGGCGGCCGGTGGCTTGGTGGTCAAAGACGGCAAAATATTGATGATCTACCGCATGGGCATGTGGGACTTACCCAAAGGCAAGATCAAAAAGTCTGAGGAAACCACCCTGGGCGCGCTACGCGAAGTGGAGGAGGAATGCAATATCAAGGTAGCCATTACGGGCGAACTGCCCAGCACCTGGCACTCTTACGCGTACAAAGGCAACAAGATCCTGAAGAAAACCAACTGGTACACCATGCAGTGCCTGGATGATACCTACATGAAACCACAAGCCGAAGAATTTATTGAGGAAGTGCGTTTCATGACCCCAGACGAAGTGCTGGAAGTACTGCCGGAATCTTACACGTCTATCCAGTTCGTGATCAGGGATTATTTGCAGGCAATGAAGAAAGGTGGAAAGGAATAAAATCCTGCACATTTCCGCCAAAGCGGTGAATCTCTCTTATAATAGATGAATTGATGGCCGCCAAGGCCGGGGAGGTGATGAGAAACACCGTTTCCAGTTCTGGGTTTACGTGCCGGTTTGCCTGCGCAATGGTGTTTTCGTACTCAAAATCGGTGGTGTTGCGTAAGCCGCGCAACAGAAATCTAGCCCCTACTTCCTTCGCAAAATCGGCCGTAAGGCCTTTGTATGCCTGAACCTGTACTTTGGGATTGTCCTTGAACACTCCTTCTATAATCTGCACCATGTCCTGCACCGGGAAGTAGCGGTTCTTGCTGCTGTTGTTCCCCAGGGCAATAATAATGCTGTCAAACAACTCACAGCCGCGCTGCACCACATCAAAGTGTCCGTTGGTGAAAGGATCAAAGGAGCCGGGGAAAATAGCAATGCGTTTCATGCGGGAATCAGTTTTCATAAAAGTCTGTGGCGGTTTAGGGCCGTGAAGATGCTTAAAATATTTCTGTTCCTGTACTGCCCCACCAGCTAAATGTTTTCTGCACGTATTGTTCTGTGTCATTCAATGGGCAATCCCTTGCGGTTGCCCTTGGTGCAAATTTAAAATCATTCACTCGCTCGCCTCTGGCGAGTGTGAGATACCCGCGGCCTCTGGCCGATACACTTTATATTAAAATGTGTATTTAGCGGCGGGACGCCGGAAGTAGCCCACACTCGCCAGAGGCGAGCGAGTGATATTACAATCTCTTATGACCTCCCTACCAGCATAAAGCAAAAAGCGTGTTTAATGCCTGTTTTTGTAATAACAGACACAAAACACGCTTTTTTACCAGCAGGATCACACCTTTACATAGCCGGAGAAACAAGTTGTGCTTCATTTACCGGGGCTACCAGGCGGAAGCCGTTGCCGTGTACGTTGATGATCTCCACCGTTGGATCGCCTTTGAGGTATTTACGAAGTTTGGTCACGAACACATCCATGCTGCGGGCAGTGAAATAGTTATCATCTTTCCAGATTCTGCTGAGGGCTATTTCCCGCGGAAGCACTTCGTTTATATACTGGCACAAGAGCAGGAGCAACTCGGCTTCTTTGGGGGAGAGTTTTTGGGTTTCGCCTTCACGGGTGATCAGGCGGTTCTTGAAATGGAAGTGGTAAGAACCCAACTGGAATTCTACGGCGTTTGATTTCTCCGGAACTGCTGGTGCGGCTTTGCGCTGCAGAATGGCTTTCAGTTTGCAGAGCAGGATTTCAGAATCAAAGGGTTTGGTGATGTAGTCATCGGCCCCAATCCTGAACCCTTCCAGCATGTCTGCTTTCATGGCTTTGGCGGTGAGAAAGATGACGGGCATGCTGGGATCGGCTTTTTTGATGTCAATGGCTAGGGAGAAACCATCTTTCACGGGCATCATCACGTCCAGAATGCAGGCATGGAACGCTTCCCGTTGGAACATGTGCAAGCCCTGCAGACCATCGGTGCACAGGGTCACGGCATAGTCGTGCAGCTCCAGATAGTCTTTCAGGACCATCCCAAAGTTGGGGTCATCTTCTACCAGAAGCAGGCGGGTGTCAGGAGTTGCCATCATGCGTGTAGTGCGTTAAGAATGAAAATTGATTAACTAACCTGTTTTTGAAAAGGAAGCCATAACGTGAATTTACTTCCTTTGCCTAGTTCACTGCGAAGGTGAATGCTGCCGCCGTGAGCTTCTGCCATGGTTTTGACGTAGCTCAGGCCCAGCCCGAAGCCTTTAACATTATGCAGGTTGCCGGTGGGCACCCGGTAGAATTTCTCAAACACCTTTTTCTGCGCTTCCCGGGACATGCCTCGGCCCTGGTCCTCTACCGAGATATGGATGCCTTTGGCGATGGTAGTGGTGTGTATCACAATCTTGGGCGCGTTGGGAGAATACTTGTTGGCGTTGTCCAGCAGGTTGCCGATCATGTTGGACAAGTGCCCGGGATCTGCCCAGACATAGGGTGTTTGGGCCTCCAGTTTCAGGTCCAGATCTCCCTGACGCTGTTCAATGTGGAGTTGGAATGGTTCGGCGGCTTTCCTGATCAATTGGTGCACGTCCACGTCTTCACAGGCCAGTTGCAGCGTTTGGCGTTCCATCTGGGCGGTTTGCAATACCTTTTCCACCTGCTGGTGCATGCGTCGGTTTTCGTCCTTGATAATACGGGCGTAATAGTCTACCCGCGCTTCGTCTTTCCGTACTTTGGGGTTTACCAATGCATCCAGCGCCAGCGAGATAGTAGCAATGGGCGTTTTGAACTCGTGCGTCATGTTGTTGATGAAGTCATTCTTGATCTCAGATATTTTCTTCTGCCGCAGAATGGTGTAGAGCGTGAACGAGAAAGTAAGAATGATGATGAGCGTGAACAGCACCGAAATAACGGACGGAATCAATAAACTTTGCCAGACATAGAGGTTACGGTCTGGGAAGTTCAGCAACAGAAAACCCGGTGCCGTAATCACGTCATTGGGGAAAAGGCGCACCGCATATTCGTTTTCCCGCAGGTGCGTGGGCAGCCCAAAGGGACCGGAAGAGGCCAGCACTAGAGTGGGTTCGCCGGCTTTAGCGGCTGTTTGCAGGTTACAGTTGTAAGGAATGGAGATGTTGCGGTTGGCAAGTTCAGCGGTGAGGAGCTCCTCTAACTTAAGTTCCTGTAACCGTTGCGCCAGCGGCTTCTCCTTGCGCACGTACTCCACGGCCATCTGCTGCATTACCAAGTTCAGGTGCTGGGCTTTGGCTTCGGCTTTCTGGAGAGGGTTCTTTTCCTGCACCTGCTTCTTTGTGGGACTGCTATAAACAGACTTCTTTTTGGAAAGCGTGGCGGAAGGAGCGAGGGTGGTAGTAAAGCTTTTGTCTGCAGAAAGGACTTTGGCTGCTTTTGCGGCTCCTCTTTCAGAGGGGAAATACCGCGTCATGGTGTTGCCCAGCGAGTCAACCGCCAACGTGATGGCTTCCCGCCAGGATTTACTGGGCATGGAATCTACCAGTATGTCAACAGCCTTTCCGTTCACCCGCACTTCGCGTATGTTTTTGGCTTTGATCTGGCGCAGGAGGTCGTTTTGTTTTGCTCGGGCCACAGAGTCAGAACTCATCCTGAAAACCACTCCCTGGTCGGCTTTAGCTCTCAGGAAAGCATGAGACTGGTTTTTGAACACAGAATCAGACGAAGGTTTTTGCGCGGCAAGCACTTTCCAAACGATCACAGAATCAGTGATACCGCCACCAAAAACTTCCGTGTGGGCCTGTGGTTGGGCGGCGGTTCGGGCGCCTCTCAGGTGGATTCCGGCCTTTATTTCAGTGCCAGAGGAAAGGGCAATCACTTTGCTTTCAGTGATCACCAACTTACTACCAGACAGTGTTACCTGGTGCGAGGGCGAAACGGGTACAGGCGCGGGGGAAAACGTGATTGCCTGCGGTCTGCGTGGTTGGGGAGCCGCCGCAGTGGGTGCTAACGCTTTGGGAGTGCGTTTTACTTGTCTTTTTACAGAGGTAGGGGTAATCTGGTCTGGGGCGGAAGTGGTGCTGAGCGAAATAGGCGTCTCTGGCGAAAGGGCGGCGGCCCTAATCTGGGGCGCTTCCTCTTTGAGGTAATGCATGGCCTCCTTTGTCTCTAACCGCTTCACTACCTGTTGCAGGGCATCGTTCACGTTGCGGTCAAACACTTCTTCCTCCATCTGTACCGCATGATGAATCCAGTAGACCTGAAAGCCTATCAGTCCCACCAATGAAATAGTCATGAGGGCAATGACCAAAAACAGTGTTTTCTTTCTCATCTCTACAAAGATAAAGGCTTAACGGAGGTCATCCTTCACTTTAACTTTTCATTAACAGACTTTAACCTGGCCTTAACCTCTTTCTCAGAATTTACCCGGTAATATTGTATGAACCAATCATATAGCTACCTCTAAATTACAATAATTATGAAAATGAAACAATACCTAACCGTTGGCTTGAGTTCTTTCCTGATGCTGGGAGGCGTTTCTTTTGCGCCGGCGCAGGCACAGACAAAAGAAACCGCCAAAGCTGCCCCAGCCCGGCAAGCCAAGGTGAAGATACTGAAGCAGGAAGGAGATACCCATTACGTGCTGGACACCACGCTGACCATAGCCGAAGGATCTTCTCTGGAAGAGGCCGTTAAGAAGTTGAAAGACACCGATGATTTCAAGAGTTTAGGAGCCAAGCCCCTCAAAACACTGCCTTCGTCAACTGCCAAAGGTTTTGATGTAATCCGGTATTTCCCTTCCTTGGAACAGGACTCCGTAAGAGCCATCGTTTTTAAAAGAGCGTTGTCAGATACGGCCCTTACCCATATCAAAGGGATTTCCATTATAAGAGCGCATCCGCTTGGTGATTCCCTCAGGGGGAAGGCCCGCACCATTCATATTTACGCAGATTCGGGTAGGGGACAAGTAGCCGTTACGGTAGATTCACTGTTCAGGAACCACCGGTTTTTCAGGGTAGACAGTACCTTGAGGCCCTCCCTAGATTCTGTCTTTAGCAATGAAACCATTCGCGTTGAGAAAGACAGTGCCACCGGCGAAATAAAAGTGACCAGACTCCGGAAAGGCAGTGCCCCCGAAATCATAGAAACCGGTGATTTCAACGTCATCCGGTTCAAAAACGGAAACCAGAACCGCATCATCTTCATCAATCCGGCCCATGCTGTTACAGCAGAAGCTGCAACAACAGGAAAGAAAGGCAAGAAGAAAGAGACAGGAGCCGTGTCGCAGTTGGAACTGAAGCTTTCGCCCAACCCCACCAATGGGGAGGTGAATGTGGCCTTCTTTTCGCAAAAGAAGGCAAAAGCGCAGCTTAAAATAGTAGACAGCCAGGCAAGAACGGTGTACCAGGAAGACTTGGGGAACGTACAGGGGCAATTCTCCAGGAAGTTATCTCTGAGCCAATACGGCAGGGGCGTGTACGTAGTCCAAGTTCAGGTGGGGAAAACGATGCAGTCTGGCAAAGTAGTGGTGCAGTAGCTCTAAGACACCTGGGAAAGCAGAAGGCCTGGAAATAATTTTCAGGCCTTTTTCACGTTCCTACACTACTTCTCTTTCCGCCTGCAACGTATAGCTTTCTATGAAAATACGTATACCTACCATTTTCTCAATTCAACCTTTAAAGCAAGAGATACTTCTCCTGATAATCTGTCTGATAGGGGGGATGAGTTACAGTTGGGCTCAAAGCAAAGAAGTGCATCCCTGCGCGGCTTCCCGGCTACATTCCAGTCCTCTGGTATTAGCCGATGGCATTACGTCTCTGCCCCACCGGGAACGCATGCGGCAGTATGACCTGCACTGGTATAAACTGGATCTGGCGCTGGAAAGAAATTCACTGGACATCAGCGGCAACGTGATTCTGTACGCCTCAGCCCTGCAAAACAACTTAACCGAATTTGCCTTTGAACTGCACCCCAACTTCACCATCCAGCAGGTATTAGCAGACGGAGTTCCCTGTACTTTCCGCCGTACTGATAGCGAAGTGATAGCGGTGCTGCCGTCCGTTAAAGCTAGACAAGCCAGGTTTCAGGTGCAGGTATTCTACGCGGGGAGAGCACCCACTGGCGCCAACGCAGCCATAGGAAACGGTTTCAATACGGCCATTGCCCAACCCTGGGGACAACAGGTTGCCTGGAGTTTGAGCGAGCCTTTTGCGGCTTCAGAATGGTTTCCGTGCAAGCAGCTATTGGAAGACAAGGCAGATTCGGTGGAGGTTTGGGTGACCACGGATGTTTCGAATAAAGTGGGCTCCAACGGGCTCTTACAACGGGTTACCCCGCTGCCGAACCAGAAACACCGCTATGAGTGGAAGTCCAACTATCCCATTGCCTACTACCTTATCTCAGTGGCGGTGGGGCAATATGAAGAGTATTCGTATCAGGTGTCTGTGCCCGGGGCGCCTAAACCTGTGTTGGTACAGAACTATGTCTACCCGCAGGCACTTTCCACGTTCAGAACCGAACTTGACCGCACCGGGCAGTTCATGCAGCTATTCTCCGAATTATATGGCGTCTACCCGTTTCATCAGGAGAAATACGGGCACAGCATGGCCCCCATTGGCGGCGGCATGGAACACCAGACCATGACCACGCAGTCTACCTTTGAATTCACCCTTACTGCCCATGAACTAGCCCACCAATGGTGGGGCGATGAAGTGACCTGCCAAGACTGGAGCCACATCTGGTTAAACGAAGGTTTCGCCTCTTACAGCGAGTTGTTAGCTATTGAGCGGCTTCTGCCCTCTGAAAGATTGAACTGGCTGAACCGAGCTGTGCAGGGTGCCCTTAGTCAACCGCAGGGTTCTGTGTTTGTGAAAGACAGCACCAATGTGTCACGTATCTTCAGTTCTGCCCTCACCTACAGGAAAGGCGCTCTGGTCTTGCACATGTTGCGGCACACCTTGCAGAACGATGCCTTATTTCTCCAGGCCTTACAGGCTTATCGGCAAGAATATCGCTACAAGGTGGCAGATACCCGAGATTTCCAAAAAGTAGTGGAACGCGTAAGCGGGCGCTCCCTGCAGTATTTCTTTGACCAATGGGTGTACGGTGAAGGCTTCCCAATTTTCGATGTGGCCTGGGCGCAGCAGGGGAATCAGGTGTACCTTAGAAGCCGGCAGTCTTCCTCCAGCCTGGCAACCTCTTTCTTCAAAACAGAAGTGGAATACCGCATTAGAACCTCAGTGAAAGACACCGTGGTTCTGGTGCAACAAGACCAATCTCTAGAAGATTATCGGTTTACCGTTTCCGGGGAAGTGCTGAGTATTGAAGTAGACCCAAATCAATGGCTGCTGGAAGCGGTAAATACGATTGCAAACGATGCTTCCCTGATTCCGCCAGAAACGGGAACGGTTCAAATCTACCCCAATCCCACGTTGGGCGAAGTAAATTTAAAAGGAGGGGGCAGCGTACCTGAGCAAATCTCTATTTATGATATGCTGGGCAGGCATGTCAGGACGTTTGTCCCGGCAGGTCGCTCGTTTTCCATAGCAGACTTAGGTGCAGGCACCTATTTTCTGAAGCTGAAACAAGGCGAAACGTTCACCCAATTCCGAATTTTGAAGCTATAATAATATTATTCTTATTTTTTGATTGGTTTTTGCCAACAAAAGTTAAGTTTATCAGTTTAAAGCTTTGCAAGTTCTTCTGAACTGCTTCTTTGCCGTATTCATGCTGTTTTCCTGAAATTACCTTCAAAACAGTCTTTATTGGGGTTTAAAAATCTTCCTGAAAACAGGTTGTTTGCTCCGTCTTTACTAGAAACTAAATGATTGTATCACATAAAAGCATTGTCTATGACTACTGAAACTACCCTTGACCTAGAAATAAAGCATAGGTTACTAGACGAGTGTTTGCGTCAGCAAACAGACTTTGTAGACCACGCCAGGCAAGCCATGGAAGAAGCCCAGTCCAGCGCCAATGAAAGCCAGGGAGCTATTGAAGACAAGTTTGAGTCCTTCAGGGAGGCCTGCCACATTCAGCGCGATATGTTTGCCAAGCAGTTAGATGAAGCCATCGGGAAACTGAGCATCTTGAAAAGGATTGTGCGCAACAAGGTGAACGAAGATGTTTCCCTGGGTTCCATTGTCCGGACAGATGCCCAGAACTATTTCATCTCGGTGAGTTTGGGGGAGATTAACATTGACGGCGAGAAATACTTCGCCATTTCGGCGGCATCGCCGGTGTTTCAGGCCATGGCCGGTAAAACCAAAGGCGAGTCTTTCACCTTCAGAGACAAAAAAATCACCATCCTAGACCTTTACTAAAGAGCGGCAAGCGTCCAGAATTCAGAACGGGGTTCCTCCATCGTTTCTGGAAATCGGGCTTAAAAGCAGAGCGGGAACCTTACTACAGGTTCCCGCTCTGCTTTTAAGCCCCAGGTGTTTCTGATTATTGTACCCTTGTCCAGGTCTGGGAGCGCCCAATCAATGAAATGCCTATGTAGCCTTTCACTTCCAGTTTGTCATTGTTGAGCACTTTCATGTAAGAGGAATAGGTCTTGCCAGATTTTGGATCATAGATAGTTCCGTCATCCCACTTGTTGCTTTCCACCGGCGAAAAGTTCTTCAGGAAAACCAAACCCATGATAGGCCGTTTCTGCAGTTTGGGGTCGGGATTGAATTGATCCAGTTTGGGTTTGCCGTCTCTGTTAGGTTCTTTCAGCCAGATGATTTTGCCGCAGAGTTTATCGCCGCATTGGTAGATTTCAAAGCGGGCTTCTTTCTCTTCGTTGGTCCAGATACCAATAGGAGATTTTTTCTGTGCCCAACCCAGAGTGGAAAGGCAGAGGAAAAGGGCTAACAAAAAGATGTTTTTCATACGTGTTGCTGTTTGAGAGTTATTGGTTTACTAAATATAAGCAAATTACTATCCAAAAAAATTCTGGGGTAAAAGTTTCTCCTGCAAAGTATTAATACGGACTCTTAACCGAAGTTCAATGCGAAAATGGCTCCTGATCCTGCAAGGAATTTACTACGCGTTTACCGGTATTTGGCCTCTGTGGCACATGCCCAGTTTTCTGGCCGTGACCGGACCTAAAAACGAAGTCTGGCTGGTGGTTACGGTGGGAATTCTGGTGTTAACAATTGGAGCGGCGCTTCTGGTAGCGGCCTTTCAGGCGAAAGAGGAGCGGAGCCCGCAACTGTTGGGGTTCTTTAGTGCCGTTGGCTTAGGAGCAGTAGATGTGCGCTATGCCCTCCATGAAGTAATCCTGGATATCTACCTGTTAGATGCCGCGGCAGAGTTTCTGTTGGCCCTGGCCTGGATATGGGTTTTCTTCAAAAATCCCGATTCTGACACCCAGAAAAAAACATGAATTTTTTCAGCAAACCTTTTGAACTATCCTTCCGTTTTTTAACTTTATAAAACGGAAGCGAGTGCTCCGGGCCTCTCTAGCAAACCCATAAATTATTTGGCGCAGCGGATGGGTTTATGTCGGACTTAAAGAAAGGAGGTAAAAGTGTCTAATCCCAGTAAAAATGTATTAAGCCTAGCTCATGTGTCAACCGTTAACCGTGTTGAAGCTTGCTAACTAGACTTTGTCTACTGGCGAATCCGGCATGAGGTAGCCCATGCGACTGAGAGGCAGTTCTCTTTCGTGTCGCTTGATACCATTTCAAAGGATTCCGTACCCGGCTACTGCAGTGGCCGGGTATTTTTTTGCCCTTTTATTTCTAGCCTGGAAGATTATATACTGTCCTTCAGAACGTTAGGTTTTGGATTTAAGGAATTTTTTCAGATCTACTCCGGCTGTAAGTGCCTGAAATAATGCAGAAACCAGTTTGGGGTTCACCACCACGTGAGTAGAATTGGAGAATTCTGAATTACGTGGCTTAGGTTAACTTCAAGAATAGAGTGAAATACCATACAGACGCACCCTTGCTTCTATGGCTCTTTCAACTGATAGGTAGACGCTCCTAGTCTGATTTTCTCGCTCGCCTCTGGCGAGTGTGAGCAACGTGCGGCGTCCCGCCGCTTTGGATCAATTATTCACAATGAGCAGAGAAACGGCCAGAGGCCGAAGGTTGCTCACACTCGTCAGAGGCGAGCGAGTGTCCTGTTTTAGTTTGTGTTTACTTTTCTAGAACTATTGACGAATACTGTTTTAAGCTGTTCTCATGAAAGTAGACCATAAATACAGGTTTAAAAAATGTTCTGCCCAGGAAAATTTGAGAAGCAGCGCAGCTAAAAACTTTCTAACGTTTACAGCTCACTTTCAGCAAAACGCCTCCAAAACCGAGCTAAAGAATAATCCGCCGGATGTCCAGAAAACGAGCCTGGTATAAGGTGCCTTCCAATTCGCTCACTTTTACGCCGCCGTTGGAAGAGGAATGGACAAACTGCACGGCTTTGGGCGGGTTGGTGATGACAATGCCCACGTGCCCCGGCGTACGGTCTTTCACATCGGTTCCGGTGAAAATGACAAGGTCTCCTTTTTTCGCTTGGCGCACCGGTACGCTTTCGCCCACCTTTGCTTGTAAGGCGGAGCCGTGAGGCACTTCAATCCCGAAATGATTGAACACGTACGTGATAAAGCCCGAGCAGTCAAACCCTTCATCGGTGACGCCGCCGTAGGTGTAGTCCACGCCATAGCGCTGCAGAGCGAAAGCCACCAAACTGTCGGTTTTAGACGCGTAATTTCCTTCCAGAACTCCCAAGGAAGGAGCAGTTGAATTGCCGTCTGGAATTGGTTTTGCCGCGGTTGAGTCATTATGGAAAATGGTGTCTCCGTTGTCCAGACTGGTGCGTTTTCCCTCTGTTCCGGGAAGATTATCTGATGCCCAAAATACCTTGTAGAGGATCAACCCAGAAAGAAGTACGCCAAACAAGAGCCATATTTTTTTCATATTACTTCCTTTGTGCTGCATACGTATTTACCACAGCTTACGGTTATCTGAACGGGGGCTTTGCTTGTTTAAGCCGCTTTTTAGCCGTATTATGCAACTTATTACCAAACTACCCACCCAAACTTTATGCAAAAAAAAATCCATTCCTGGGCAGCGGGAGTGCTTCTGCTAATGGCAGTGGCTTTCTCTTCGGCTGCTTCGGCGGCCCCTAAGATTTCGTACAAACTGTCTATGCCAGAACCGCAGACCCACTACTTTGAGGTAGAAATGCGGCTGGAAGACTTCAGCGGCAAAAACCTGGACGTTACCATGCCTGTATGGGCCCCAGGTTCTTACCTCATCAGAGAGTTTCCTAAAAATGTAGAAGCGTTTGAAGCGTTTGTAGGCTCTTCCAAAGTGGCCTCCAGCAAAACCGACAAGAATACCTGGCGCATAGCTACGGGCGGCAAAGACGTAACTGTGAAGTATAAAGTGTATGCGTTTGAGTTGAGCGTGCGCACCAGTTTCATTGATGTCAGCCACGGCTACCTGAACGGCACCAGCGTATTCATGTACCCCGAAGGCCACAAAGACCTGCCCTCCACGGTAACGGTTGTGCCGTTCCAGGGCTGGAAAAAAGTATCTACCGGGCTTCCGGCAGTAGCGGGTCAGCCGTTCACGTACCGGGCAGAAAACTATGATATCCTGGCAGATTCTCCCATTGAGATTGGAAACCACGAAATTCTTTCCTTCGAAAGCAATGGCGTGAAGCACGAGGTTGCCATGTACGGCGATGCCAATTATGACGCCAAACGTCTCACCGCGGATATGAAAAAAGTGACCGAGGAAGCCGCCAAAGTCTTCGGCGAGCTACCGGTTAACTATTACCTGTTCATTGTCCACAACCTGCAAAGCGGCGGCGGCGGTCTGGAGCACTTGAATTCTACTACCTTACATGCCACCCGCACCGCCTACGGCACCGAGCGTGGCTATGAAGGCTTCCTGAACCTGGTAGCCCACGAGTATTTCCACCTTTGGAACGTGAAGCGCCTGCGCCCTATCGCCTTAGGACCCTTTGACTACAACCAGGAGAACTATTCCAGAATGCTATGGGTGTCTGAGGGATTCACTTCTTACTACGCCGATGTGCTAACAAAACGGGCCGGCTTCACCACGGACCGGGAATACATAGAAAAAATAGCCAGCAACATTACCAGCGTAGAGAATACTCCGGGCAACAAGGTGGTTTCTGCCGCTCAGTCCAGCTTTGACGCCTGGATCAAGCAGTACCGCCCAGATGAAAACTCCTACAACACGCATCTTTCTTACTACAGCAAAGGCGCACTATTAGGTATGCTCTTAGACCTGGAGATCCTGAAAGCCACCAACGGCACCAAAAGCCTGGATGATGCCATGAAAGCCCTGTATGACGAGTACTACAAGAAAAAGAAGCGCGGCTTCACCGATAAAGAATTCCAGCAAGGCATGGAGAAGTTCACCGGCCACTCCCTGGACGACTTCTTCACCAGGTACGTGTACGGCGTAGAAACCCCTGATTACAACGCCTACCTAAACGCCGCCGGCATTACCCTGACTGACGTAAACAAAAACACCAACGAACCTCTCTTGGGCGCCGCCATCTCTACCGCTACCGGCAAACCGGTGGTCACCATTGTGACACGCAACGGCAGCGCTTGGCAGGCTGGCCTCAACGTAAATGATGAGATTATAGGCGTGAACGGTTACCGGGTCACAGATGATATAAACAAGTCCATTCCGGTGTACGCGGTAGGAGACGTGCTAGAACTGGTGGTAAACCGGAGCGGACAGCTAATGATCATACCTGTAACGTTGTTGAAAAACCAGACCCTCAAGTACCAGGCTTCCATGGCACCTTCAGCAACAGACGTCCAGAAGAAAAGTTATCTAAAGTGGACTAGCGCTAAGTAATGTTTTAAGGCTGCTTTTAAGAAAGTAGACCTGAATCACCCCCAACAGAAAGGCCGCTCATGTAGCGGCCTTTCTGTTGGGGGTGGTTTGAAAATTAGACTGGAAACGGTATTGGCCGAGACACGCGCGAAAGCTTCGCATGCAACGAGGTCTTTTAAGGAAGCGGTGTTGCGAATTGAGGCAGAATCAACCTTTCACTCCCTCAAAAGATAAGGCTGATTCAGCGAGCGTTTTTGAGGCTCACGCCTCACTTAAGTTGCAAACTTCCATTCATTTTAGGTCCAAGTCACAGACTTGAACCATGTACAGAGAAGAAAGCAATACATGAACTAGCAGGTGTAAACATCCCCTTCGCCCCTTCAAAGGGGAAGTCTCTGCTACTTTCCCCTTTCCAGTCTTTCCCGAGCGCGCCTCGCGGCCGTGAGCGCATATCGCTAAAGATGAAACAACAAAGCATCTACACCCACGCAATAAGCAGCCGAGCCCAGGGAACAGCAAACTGCATTTATCCGCCAATTTCTTAAAAGAAGCTCGTTTCTAGAAATAAAGGCTAAACCGCAATAATGAACTTAGCTTCAAAAAGCTATTTAATGCGCTTCAGTTCCACTTCCCTCGCTGGTTTTATAATTAAAGGCACCTTTTCAATTTTGACAGAACTGGTATCCAACCCAAACCATTTACCTTCTGAGGTAGTGAATTGCTTGATGTTAAAGTACGACTGCATGATGGTGTTTTCCCAGAAAGGCAGGTCGTTCTCATAACTCAGGAATTTCTCCAGTACCACAAACCGGAAATCCCCAATCAGGTTTTGCTTGTTTAGGGAACTGTAACGGCTGGTAATATCCACCTCTTTGTTTTTCACCAGGTCTTCCACCACCTTTCGGAAGAAGAGGTTAATGCGTTGCTCCACCCTGAAACCGAGGTTAAAGTCAATGCGCACCACATCTTGACTGGCCAATACCTTTACTTTGTATTCCATGGTGTACGGTTCATCAACGGTGTTCACGTGGATGAACCAGTAAATGTCGGCCCGCTTGGGGCGCTTCTGGAAGATGGAATAGATGATCTTAGACTCAATCTCAGAGGTGCGTTCGGCACTGGTCATAAACACCAGGTGCGTAGCGTATTTAGGTATAGACTCATCTTCGCTCAGTTCCCGCAGGGCATTCACGTACTCCGGCAGGTTCACATTCTCCGTTAAACGGCGTTTGATGTAGAATGCCTTGAGCCAGATGTACATCACAGAAATCAGCAGGAAACCAATCAACAATGACACCCATCCGCCGTGCGGAAACTTAATCAGGTTGGCCAGCAGGAAAGAACCTTCAATGGCCAGGTAGACCAGTAAAAAGAGCGATACCCATAGTTTACCCACCCGTTTGGTGATGAGCCAGTAACTTAAAAGGGTAGTGGTCATCAGCATGGTTACCGTGATGGCCAGACCATATGCGGCTTCCATGTTGGTAGATTCCCTGAAATACAGCACCACCCCCACGCAGCCCAGCAAAAGCAATAGGTTGATGCTAGGCACATAGAGCTGGCCTTTCACGTTGGTAGGGTAAATGAGGCGTACTTTGGGCCACATGTTCAGCCGGATGGCTTCGCCGATGAGGGTAAAGGAACCGGTAATAAGCGCCTGGCTGGCAATAACGGCGGCAATGGTGGCAATGATAATCCCGAAGAGCAGGAACCATTCCGGCATGAGCCCATAAAACGGATTCGGGTTGCCCAGCGACACCAGTTCTTTGCCTTCGTACTGCATCAACCATGCCCCTTGCCCGAAGTAATTGAGTAAAAGGCACGTTTTCACAAATACCCAACTGATCCTGATGTTGCCTTTGCCGCAGTGTCCTAAATCTGAATAAAGGGCCTCGGCACCCGTGGTACACAGGAAAACCGCGCCCAAGAGCCAGAACCCACCCGGGTAGTTCACCAGTAAATCATAGGCGTAATACGGGTTCAGGGACTTCAGCACCTCGGGGTGATGCATTACCGAAGCTACTCCCAGCACCGCCAGCATGCTGAACCAGATAAACATAACCGGTCCAAAAGCCTTGCCCACAATCTGCGTCCCGAAACTCTGCAACAGGAACAGGATAACGAGAATCCCGATGACAATGGGCACCGTGGGAATATCTGGATTAAGCAGGAGCAGACCCTCTACGGCCGAGGAAACGGAGATGGGCGGGGTGATCACACCATCGGCGAGCAAGGCGCTTCCTCCCATAATGGCCGGAACGGTAAGCCATTTGGCGTGCCGCCTGACCAAAGCGTACAAAGAAAAGATGCCGCCTTCACCCTTGTTGTCCGCTTGCAGCGTCAGGATCACGTATTTAACGGTGGTTTGCAGCGTCAAGGTCCAGACTACGCAGGAAATACCGCCGTATACCAAGGTGGCATTGATAGGGGTAGAGCCAATGATGGCTTTCATCACGTACAGGGGAGATGTTCCTATATCGCCGTAAATGATTCCTAAGGCAATGAGCAAGCCTGCCCCAGATACTCTCTGCGATGAGTGGTTAGTGTTATTCATTTGTGTTGTCTTGTGAAATTCTGTTGTGGCGTTTTCTCAAACCTAAAGGTTACTTACTGTTCACCTCTCTACTTTCCGTACATCTCTTTCTCAGCGCAAGAAAGCGGGCAAATGTAATAGGTAGACATCAATAATAAATAGAACTAACATTTTATTTTGTCTTGCTCCAGACTGCTTCTGGTTTAGTTATTTAGACTTTATTATATGGAATATTTTTATAGATAATTTACTTTTTTAAATTTTGTTGTGTGTACTTTTGTTAGATTTATTTGGAATAATGCTTTAATGCCTATACATTAGATTAATAGAATATAAACCTGTAAAGTCCCCCAACTTCTACTTTTTATATAAAACTATTAGCAAACCAATTCTATGAATGTGGATGAGTCTGACTATTATGAGGTTTGGGTGGATACTTCTAAAGGAGTGGCGGTATTGACGTGGAAAAAAGACGTTGGTTTAAAAGAGTGTCAACAGGGAATAAGCGTATTGTTTGAGGTCATTAATGCAAATACAATTGGAAAGTGCCTCATCAACACTTCCAAAAGGGCGCATTTATCGGCTGAAGCCGAAGAATGGGAAATAAGTATGTTGCAGGATGAAGAGAACACCTTGGTGCCTAAAGGTTTCCAATTGGCCCTGGTCATGTCTGAGAAAAGGTATGAAGAATTGATTCATGAATATTCTTTGAACAGGGTTTGCAAAATCAACTTACCCATTACCATCAATTACTTTACGCAGCAGGAAGAAGCAATGGACTGGTTGATGGATGAATCAGGCGCTCATTCATAAGACGTTTACAGTCTCTTTTCTTAAAAAGAATTCATAATCGAGAAGACAGGTTTTCTGTATAAAGCACAAGGGGAAAGAACATTAGGTTCTTTCCCCTTGCTGTGAATGTGAAACTTAGTTGTTCACCGTAATTAACTCCACATCAAATATCAACGTTGCGTTAGGTCCAATATCGGCGCCGGCGCCGCGGGAGCCGTAGGCCAGGTTGCTGGGGATAAACAAGCGCCATTTATCGCCTTCTTTCATGAGTTGGAGTGCTTCTGTCCAGCCGGCAATAACACCATTTACCGGGAAAGAAGCGGGTTCGCCGCGCTCATAGGAAGAATCAAACACGGTTCCGTTGATGAGCGTGCCGTGGTAGTGAGTAGTCACGTTTGAATTTCTGGTAGGGGTTTTACCTGAGCCGCTTTCCAGAATCTGGTATTGCAAGCCGCTAGGCAAGGCATGCACTCCTTCTTTTCCTTTGTTTGCTTCCAGAAAAGCTTCCCCTTCTGCTTTGTTCTGCTCGCCAGAGGCACCGGCGGCGGCAGTCTGTTTCTCTTGCATTTGCATCTGTAACTGCATCATAGCCTGCTGCACCTCGTTCTCGTTCAGCTTGGAAGGAGAACCGCCCATGGCTTCTTTCAGCCCGAAAAGCAATGCTTCGGGTTCTACCTCAATGCCTTGCTTGGCAAAATTGGCGGCCATGTCACGGCCAATAATGTAACTAATCTTCTGTGAAAGGTCTTTTAATTCCATAGCATATATTTTGTATGGTAAACATACGGCTTTTGCGCGATTTGGATGGTACTAGAACACAAAACCCCGCCAATGCGGGGTTTCTGGGTGTCTTCACCCAATCTCTTACAGGTACAGATGGATATCTTCGTCAGAAAGATCTAGCGTGATGTTTCCGGGAGAGAGCCACGAGGTTGCCAGAAAGCCGAGGACTCCAATGACTAGAACGGAGGAGATGGTAGTGATAGTTTTCATGGCGTTTATCTTATAAGGTTTATATTTTAAACGTAAAATTATGCCATCTGTTTTACTCCCAGGTAAACGAAGTATTATGCTTCTATTAATTATTAAATAATTGAATAATAGTGATTTGTATCTGACAAATAGGCAAATTTTATAGAATAATATGCGTGTTTAGCAATCCTAAATCAGTTTGCTGTGTTTTTGGTTTCGGGCGAGAATACCATCTGGTTTTCTTAGCAAGTAGAAAGTAAAGTCTATTCCATATATACCCTTATTCAAGGTGAAAAAGCAAAAGAAAAGGAGCCTGCATTTACAGGCTCCTTTTCTGAATATAAGGAATAAATAGTAGGCTACTGTTAGATGTATTACCTCATCTTAAGGCAATTAGCTAAAAGAACCAACTTACATATTTCTGCGGTATTGGCCACCCACAGAGAACAGTGCATTGGTGATCTGACCCAGCGAACAGTATTTAGAGGTTTCCATAATGGCTTCAAAGATGTTGCCGTTCTGCACCGCAATTTCCTGTAATTGCTTCAGCAACACCGGGGTCTTTTGAGCATGGCGGGCATGCAGTTCCTGCAACATGGAAATCTGGTACTGTTTCTCATCCTCAGTTGCCCGAATCACTTCAGACGGAATGACGGTAGGGGAGCCCTGGCTGCTCAGGAAGGTGTTCACGCCAATGATGGGGTATTCTCCAGTGTGTTTCAGTGTCTCGTAGTATAGACTTTCCTCCTGAATTTTGCCGCGCTGGTACATGGTTTCCATGGCACCTAACACGCCACCGCGCTCTGTGATGCGGTCAAACTCCAGCAATACGGCTTCTTCCACCAGATCCGTCAGTTCTTCAATGATGAACGAACCTTGCAGCGGGTTCTCGTTTTTGGCTAAGCCTAACTCACGGTTAATGATGAGTTGAATGGCCATAGCGCGACGAACCGATGCCTCGGTAGGCGTGGTAATGGCCTCATCGTAAGCATTCGTATGCAGGGAATTACAATTGTCGTAAATCGCGTACAAAGCCTGCAAGGTGGTCCGGATGTCGTTGAAGTCGATTTCCTGGGCGTGCAGAGAACGGCCCGAGGTCTGGATGTGGTACTTCAACATCTGCGAACGGGCGTTGGCACCGTACTTCAGCTTCATGGCTTTTGCCCAGATTCTTCTGGCCACGCGGCCAATCACGGCATATTCCGGGTCAATGCCGTTGGAGAAGAAGAAGCTCAGGTTAGGGGCAAACGCGTTAATGTCCATGCCACGGCTCACGTAGTACTCCACAAAGGTGAAGCCGTTGGCCAGCGTAAAGGCCAATTGTGAAATAGGGTTGGCGCCCGCCTCGGCAATGTGGTACCCCGAGATGGACACCGAGTAGAAGTTCCGGATGTTGTGGTTGATGAAGTACTGCTGCACGTCACCCATTAAACGCAGGGAGAACTCCGTGCTGAAAATACAGGTATTCTGGGCCTGGTCTTCCTTCAAGATATCGGCTTGCACCGTACCCCGCACTGAGGCCAGGGTTCTTTCCTTAATCTGGGCATAGACCTCAGCGGGCAACACCTGGTCACCGGTGACACCTAAGAGCATCAGACCCAGACCGTCGTTGCCTTCCGGTAAGTCGCCTTGGTAGGTGGGACGTTTCTGGCCTGATTCCTGGAAAATAGCGTCAATACGGGCGTTTACTTCTTCTTCCAGGCCGTTCTCTTTGATGTAAAGCTCACATTGCTGGTCAATGGCGGCGTTCATGAAGAAGCCCGTGAGAATAGCGGCCGGGCCGTTGATGGTCATGGACACCGAAGTCATGGGGTGGGCCAGGTTGAAGCCGGAGTACAGTTTCTTGGCATCATCCAGGCAGCAGATGCTCACTCCAGAGTTACCTATTTTCCCGTAAATATCGGGGCGCAGATCTGGGTCTTCGCCATACAATGTAACGGAGTCAAAAGCGGTAGATAAGCGTTTGGCCGGTAAGCCTTTACTCACATAATGGAAACGGCGGTTGGTGCGCTCCGGTCCGCCTTCGCCCGCGAACATACGGGTGGGGTCTTCTCCTTCGCGTTTGAACGGGAATACCCCGGCGGTGTACGGGAACTCGCCCGGCACATTCTCCTGGAGGTTCCATTTCAATAAGTCGCCCCAGGCCTGGTAACTTGGTGTGGCTACCTTGGGTATTTTCAGGTGGGAAAGGCTCTCGGTGTGGGTGGCAATCTTCAGGACTTTGTCCCGCACTTTGAACTCGTAGAACTCATTTTTGTACGCCTGGCGTTTCTCGGGCCAAGCCTCCAGCAACTTTTTGTTCTGGCCGTCTAGTCTTAAAGCGGTTTCTTCGTAGGCGTATTCTAACCCTTTAATTAACCGGTCTTTATCTTCTACCTCAATGGCCTGAATGGCTTCAATGGACTGCCGGATGCCGTACAGTTTCTGGGCCACGCTCGCCTGTTCCTGCACCCACTTGTCATAGCTGCGGTTATTCTCGGCAATCTCAGAAAGGTAGCGCGTACGGGCAGGAGGGATGATGTACACTTTTTCTGACATTTCGCCGGTGGCCTGAATCTGGGAGTCAAAATCAACGCCGGTTTTCTCAGAGATCTTCGCCATGACGGCTTTGTACAGGCGGTTCATGCCCGGGTCATTGAACTGCGAAGCGATGGTCCCGAACACCGGAATATCATCGTCGTTTACGTCCCACAACTGGTGGTTGCGCTTGTATTGTTTCTTCACATCGCGCAGCGCGTCCAAAGCACCGCGTTTGTCAAACTTGTTCAGCGCGATGATATCGGCGAAGTCCAGCATGTCAATTTTCTCCAGCTGGGTGGCGGCGCCGTACTCGGGCGTCATCACGTACAGGCTGGCGTCTGAATGCTCAATAATTTCGGTGTCTGACTGGCCAATGCCCGAGGTTTCCAGAATAATCAAGTCAAAGTTGGCGGCTTTCACCACATCTACCGCATCCTGCACGTAGCGGCTCAAGGCCAGGTTGCTCTGGCGGGTAGCCAGTGAGCGCATGTACACACGGCTGTTGCTGATGGCGTTCATCCGGATACGGTCACCAAGCAAGGCGCCGCCGGTTTTCCGCTTAGACGGGTCTACGGAGATGATGGCGATGGTTTTGTCCTGAAAGTCCATGAGGAAACGACGCACCAGCTCATCTACCAACGACGATTTTCCCGCGCCGCCGGTACCGGTAATACCTAATACCGGAGTGCTTACTTGCTGCTGGTTAGCAGTAGATTGTTGGTCAACACCAGAGAGCAATTGCTCTTTTACCCGTGCAAACTCCTCCGGGAAGTTCTCGGCGGCGGAGATCAGGCGGGCAATGGATTTGATGTCTTTTTCTTTCAGGTGCTTTACCTCGCCGTTTAGGTTCTGGCCTGTAGGGAAGTCGCATTTCTCCAGCATGTCGTTGATCATCCCTTGTAAGCCCATGGCACGTCCGTCGTCTGGGGAGTAGATGCGGGCAATGCCATAGCCGTGCAGTTCCTCAATCTCGGTGGGAAGGATCACGCCGCCGCCGCCGCCGAAAATGCGGATATGGCCGCAGCCCCGCTCGTTGAGCAGGTCGTACATGTACTTGAAGTACTCCAGGTGGCCGCCTTGGTAAGAGGTAATGGCAATGGCCTGGGCATCTTCCTGAATAGCGCAATCTACAATCTCCTGCACGGAGCGGTTGTGGCCCAGGTGAATGACCTCAGCGCCGGAAGACTGGATGATGCGGCGCATGATATTAATAGCCGCGTCATGGCCGTCAAACAGAGAAGCGGCGGTGACAATGCGGATGTGGTTAACCGGTTTGTAGGGTTGTACAGTAGTAACTGACATTTGTTAGGTTAGCTAGTGAACGGTATGCGAAAGTACGAATTTTAAGATAGAAAGGGAGAACTACGGAAAACTCTCTATTAGACGGTTTCGGGGGTGCTTTTCCAGAAACAGCCGTAAAATGGCTTTCGTTCAGGAAGGATTGGCCCTGCTACCAAGCTTTTGCGTAGTTTACCATAAAAATAGCTTGTCCATGCCTGAATTTCCCCTGCCAGAGTTACCCGTCTCAGCCCTTATTCCTGTCATTGACATAGCAGGCACGTTTGTGTTCGCCATTAGTGGTACGCTTACGGCGGCCTCTAAAAAGCTTGACCCTTTTGGAGCCAGCGTCATTGCCTTTGTCACGGCGCTGGGCGGCGGAACCCTGCGGGATGTGTTGTTGGATGTACGGCCGGTTTGGGTGCAGGAAGAAAAACTGCTGATCACGGTGTTTGTCTCCGTGATGGTCACGCTCCTATTTCGGAAACAAGTAGAGAAATACCGCAGAACCATGTTCCTGTTCGATACTTTGGGAATTGCCCTGTTCACCATTCTAGGGTTGGAGAAAGCCCTTCGGTTTGGCGTGTCGCCGTTGATCGCGTTGGTGATGGGCGTGGTGACGGCGGTGTTTGGCGGCGTGGTGCGGGACATCCTATGCAATGACATACCGCTAATATTCAGGCGGGAGATCTACGCCACGGCCTGTCTGGCCGGTGGGGTGGCGTATTTGCTGATGCGCCTGGCTCCCGTGCCGGGTGAACTGCCCATGACCGTGGCGGTAGGGATCATCATTCTGATCAGACTCCTGGCCGTGAAGCTGAAGTGGGCTTTCCCAACCCTTGACATAGAGAAATAACTTCCGTTTGCGGCCTATTTCTGGAAATGAGACCGCAAACAGAAACTCGTTGGAGACCGGCTAACTTTTAGCTTTCTCCTTTTCTATGTTCTCCTGGTGGTGTTCCATGGTATCCATTACTTTCTCGGGTTGCACGTCTCGGGCCAGCTCATTAATCTCAGGATCCTGGGCCTCGTTTATTTCCATCTTCTTCGCCATGGCGGTTACCAGCGTGACCAGACGGGTGATTTCGTGCTCCGCTAACAGACTGACTTGTAAATCCAGATCGGCGCGTTTATCAGCTTGGATGTTCATGCGGTTCTGGCTGATGAGCACGAAGGTAGAAAGGAAGATGGCCTCTACAGACGCAAACATGGCCAGCACCACAAACGATTCATCAAACGGCGGAAGGCCCAGCCACCCTAGGTTCCAGGTAATCCAGGTCCCGAACATGAGCAGGTGAAGGACCACAAACAGCATGCTGCCCGTGAATTTGGTCACGTTATCGGAAATCCGTTCAGAAAGAGACCGGGTCATGTCTTCCTGATTGCGGCGGGCCAGTAGCGCTTTGATGTTGCGTTCCACCACCTCGGCCATGTGGCCTTCCGTGCCCCTGAATATTCCATTATCTCTCTTCTCAGCCATGTCCTTTCGTTTAAGCTGTGGATTATACGTCACAGGCGAAAAGTAGAGGAATGAATCAGAGGAAAAAATTGAGAAGCCGTATATGTCTGGAAACATGATGTGGTTTTTACAATCATTTTCCAGAAAACAGCCCAAATCAACTTCAGAAACGTAAAAAATAAGTCCCGGCTCCCCGTTGAACTCCAGAGGCTCGTTTTTCTTTCATATCTTTGTTGATTGTAATCGATTTCTATGAAGAACATCCGCAATTTTTGCATCATTGCGCATATTGACCACGGCAAAAGTACCCTCGCTGACCGTCTGCTGGAGTTTACCTCCTCGGTGACCGAGCGGGAAATGCAGAACCAACTTTTGGATAACATGGACCTGGAGCGGGAACGCGGCATCACCATCAAGAGCCACGCCATCCAGATGAACTACCATTATAAAGGCGAAGACTACGTGCTCAATCTGATTGACACGCCCGGTCACGTGGACTTTAGCTACGAGGTTTCCCGCTCCATTGCCGCCTGCGAAGGCGCTTTGCTCATTGTGGATGCTTCGCAGGGAATTGAGGCCCAGACCATTTCCAACCTGTACCTGGCCATTGGCAATGACCTGGAGATCATCCCGGTTCTGAACAAGATTGACTTGCCGCACGCCATGCCCGAAGAGGTGAGTGACCAGATCATTGACTTGATTGGTTGCGACCGCGAAGACATTATTCATGCCTCGGGAAAAGCGGGTATTGGCATTGAGGAGATTCTGGCGGGTATCTGTGACCGTATTCCAGCCCCTAAAGGTGACCCAGACGCGCCGTTGCAAGCCTTGATCTTTGACTCGGTGTTCAACTCCTACCGCGGTATTGAGGTGTACTTCCGGATCATGAACGGAACCATCAGGAAAGGCGATAAGGTAAAATTCATTGCTACGGGCAAGCAATACGAAGCCGATGAGATTGGCGTGCTCAAACTGAACCAGGAACCCAAGCAGGTTTTGGGCGCTGGAAACGTAGGGTACCTGATTTCTGGTATCAAGAACGCCAAAGAAGTAAAAGTAGGGGATACCATCACCCACGCCGCCAATCCAGACACCATCCAGATCCAAGGGTTTGAAGAAGTGAAGCCCATGGTATTTGCGGGGATTTATCCGGTTGAAACCACCGAGTACGAAGAGTTGCGTTCCTCTATGGAGAAACTGCAGCTGAATGATGCTTCGTTGGTGTGGGAACCGGAGACTTCGGCAGCCCTTGGTTTTGGGTTTCGTTGTGGCTTCCTGGGCATGCTCCACATGGAGATTGTGCAGGAGCGTCTGGAGCGGGAGTTTGACATGACCGTAATCACTACGGTACCTTCTGTGCAGTTCAAAGCGTTCACTACCAAGGACGGCGAAGTAGCAGTAAGTGCTCCGTCTGAAATGCCAGAGCCAAACTTCATTGACCACATTGAGGAGCCGTTCATCAAAGCCCAGATTATCTCCAAAGCCGAATTCATCGGCCCCATTATCTCACTTTGTATGGACAAACGTGGCATTCTGAAAGCCCAGAACTTCCTGACCTCTGACAGAGTGGAGCTAATCTTTGAGATGCCGCTGGCCGAGATTGTATTTGACTTCTTTGATAAACTAAAGACCATCAGCCGCGGCTATGCCTCTTTGGACTACGAACTAATCGGCTTCCGTGAATCTTACATGGTGAAGTTAGACATCATGCTCAACGGGGAGAAGGTAGATGCGCTGTCTGCCATTGTGCACCGTGACAAAGCCTATGACTGGGGCAAGCGTCTGTGCGAGAAACTAAGAGAGTTGCTGCCGCGTCAAATGTTTGAGATTGCCATTCAGGCTGCCATTGGGCAGAAAATCATTGCTCGTGAAACCGTTAAAGCTTTGCGGAAGAACGTATTGGCTAAGTGCTACGGCGGGGATATTTCCCGTAAGCGGAAGCTCCTGGAAAAGCAGAAGAAAGGGAAGAAGCGTATGCGCCAGGTGGGTAACGTGGAAATTCCGCAGGAAGCGTTCCTGGCGGTTCTGAAATTAGACTGATTTTCAAACCCGGTGCCCAGGCACCGGGTTTTTTGTTTAGTTTAGGGCCGATGGATTATCATGTCACCCCTAGAACAATCTTCCATGTTTGAAAGGCAAGTACAAGTTATTAGATGGCTTTTATGGAGTAGCACTTGTTTGCTGACGGGAATTGTAGTTTACCTAAGTTTAGGATTCACGTTTGATCAAGATTTGATTCAGGCCTATGAACGGGAGCCTTTTGGATGCGCCACTATTGATGAAGAACCTTTTGCTTGTTTTGTCATTCCAGAAGAAGTAATCAAAAATGAAACGGGCAGAGCTCTTTATAAGAGTAATTGTGTTCAGTGCCATGACTTTCAAACACAAGTAATTGGTCCGCCACTAGCGGGCGTCCAGCATCGTCATTCAAAAGAGTGGTTGCGGAGTTTTGTGCTCAATTCATCAGAAATGGTCCAGAAGAAGGATTCAGCAGCTGTCGCTTTGTATGAACTGTATGGAAAGCAACAAATGCCTGCTTTTGCTTTTTCTACCGCAGAAGTAGACTCACTCCTGGGGTATATAGCAGATCAGCCGTTTGATTAACTTTCATCCAGTAATCGCGGACAAGGATCGATTATCCAGTAGAGTTTCAGCTCTATCATGTTGTAGTAAACTAGACCCATGCCTTTCACTTTCTCCCATCCAGCGGTCATACTTCCTTTCAAAAATGCATCGGGTACTAGAGTTTCCCTGACGGCGCTGGCATTGGGGAGCATGGCCCCCGATTTTGAGTTCTTTTTCAGAATGAGGGCCGAAACAGACATCAGCCACACCTTGAAGGGCATCTTTCTGTTTGACATTCCGGTGGTGCTGGTTATGGCCATTCTCTACCATTACTGGGTGAGAAATCCTTTGATAGACCATCTGCCGTCTTTTCTACGCAACCGGTTTACGGTATACCAAAGCTTTGACTGGCTGGCCTACTTGCGGGAGAACTGGCTGGTAGTGATCTCCTCCGCCTTTCTGGGGACAGTGACGCATTTCCTATGTGATGACTTCACCCACCATTACGGCTGGACGGCCAATAACTTTTCCCTCCTAAGCTCAACGTATAAGCTAGCGGGGCACTCCATACCCGGGTACGACATTCTGCAATACCTCAGCAGTTTAGTATTGGGCATTTTCCTGGTGGTGGAAGCTTTCAAATTGCCTCTTGCTTCCAAAGAGGGGCTGCAATCTACGTTCTTTCTTTTCTGGGGAATAGTCCTGCTCATCATGGCACCTACCTTTATTCTCAGATTTGCCATCAAAGACCGGGAAATGACCATGGATGATACCATCATGACCGCCATAGCTGCCGGGTTGCTGGGCTTACTTGGTGCCACTTCGTTCACAAACTTCTCTAAGAAGTAGTTTTTTCT